>NZ_JBDQQO010000019.1:0-9353 GCF_039888655.1 Gorillibacterium sp. CAU 1737 | reverse complement strand
TCCACTTTTATAACCACTGTCGACCACAACGAAGACTAAACAAGCTGACTCCGGTTGCGTACCGACGCCAGCTTGCTGCCTAGAGGCTTTTTTCACTGTCTACAATTCGGGGGCTTGACCATTCCGGCCCGGAGGATTTTTCATGGTTTCTCATAAGCTTGCGACCCGTATTCGGGTTTGAAGACACGTTCTACCCGTTAACCAGCTTGGAGCGAAGTTTGGTTGAGATCCATTCGATGAGAAGGATCAGGACGACCAGTCCGATCAGAATGGAGCCCACTTGATTCCATTTGTAGCTGTTCATGGCGAAGATGAGCGGTGCGCCGATCCCGCCGGCCGCAACCAACCCGAGGATCGAAGCTTCCCGCATGTTCATGTCAAACCGATAGATCGTGACCGACAGGAAGATCGCCATGAGCTGCGGGATGATCCCGAAGCGAATCTTCTCGAAGGTGGAGCAGCCGATGGAGGTCATCGACTCCAGTACCTTCTTGTCCAGTTCTTCAATGGCGTCCACATACAGCTTGGACAGCATGCCGATGGAGGTCAGGCTGATCGTGAGCACGCCAGCAAACGGGCCGGGACCCGAAACCCGAATAAACATGAGCCCATAGACGAGGGCCGGAATCGTCCGAATCATAATGAGCAGAAGCCGGGTAACCCAGGCAATCGGTTTCGGTACGATATTGGACGCCGCCAAAAACGCGAACGGAATCGACAGCACCGCTCCTACGACCGTGCCCAAAAAAGCGATGGCCAAGGTTTGAAGGAGCAGGTACGGGACGCTTTGCTTGGACATATTGAAGAGCAGCTCCAGATCGGGATTCACGATCCCTTTGACAATGTTGGATGCGATCTTGAGTCCGCTGCTGTTGATTTCGGATAGATGTAAGGAGCTGAATGACCACAGGAATAATAGGAACACAAGAACAGCCGCCGTTAAGTAGTAGCGATGATTCCGAGGTGCGGCCAGTAGTTGCTTTTCCAGGTTTGTCATGACGAAAGACCACCTCAAGTCAGCTTTTTTCGGAAAAATTCACTCACGGTTTCAATGACATATACGACGACGATCAAGGAAAGAATGATCATCCCCACGTTCGGGTATTCACGCCAGCCCAGGTTTTCCGTGATCACTAGACCGATTCCCCCCGCTCCCACATACCCAAGAATGGCTGCATAGCGGACGTTGCCCTCAAAGCAAAAAAGCGACGTGGACAAATAGCTGGGAAGAACTTGCGGGAAGATGGCGTACCGAAAGGCTTGCACGCGGGTCATGCCGATCGATTCCATCGCTTCAAAAGGACCCATGTCGACATTTTCAATCTGTTCGTACAGCAATTTCCCCACATAGGAAAGGGTAAAGAGCAGGATCGCCGCCATGCCCGCCATAGGACCCAAACCAAACACATAGGTAGCAATGAGTGCCGTTACCAAAGTGGGCAGCGTTCTTAATAGACTCAACAGAATCTTAAAAAGAGCGACAACTGCCCGGTTGCGAATGACGTTAGAGGCCGCCAACAAGGCAAACGGAAGAGCCAGCAGCGCCCCGATGATGGACCCGACCAAAGACATTTGCAGCGTAGAGAGGAGCGCATCCCATAATTTGGGGAAATAGCTCCAATTCGGAGGGATCATATCCCCCAGCATGTTAAAGAACTTGTCGATTCTCTTAACCAGAACATCGAGGCTGAAGTTGGTCATGTAAACCGATAAGGCAGTTGCCGCAATCACCAAGAGCAGGATGATCGGAAGCTTCGAACGCTTTTCGTGGACGAGCTTCCCGTTTGGCAGAGTGATTTTTTTCGAAGTAAGCCCGTTCTCAGCCATGTGCCGCCATCGCCTCCACCGAGGATAATTCACTCTCGAGCTTGTCGCCGTAGATGTCACTCAGAATCGCGGGGGTCACCTGATCCGCCGGCCCGTCGAAGACGATCTCCCCCTTGCGAACCCCGATGATGCGGTCTGCGTACTCCAGCGCGATCTCCACGTGATGGATGTTCATCAGAATCGAAATTTTCATGGTCTGGTTAATCTTCTTAAAGTCGTCCATCACGAGCTTGGACGTAACCGGGTCCAGGGATGCGATGGGCTCGTCCGCCAGGATGATGTCCGGATTCTGAGCCAAGGTGCGAGCCAGTGCAACCCGTTGCTGCTGCCCGCCGGAGAGCTGATCCACGCGGATGTAGGCTTTATCCAAAATCCCTACCTTGTCCAACGCCTCCAGGGCTTTAATCTTTTGCTCCTTGGTGAAGATCCCGGTCAGCTTTCTCCACATCGGCAGATCCGGGACGAAGGAAACGAGGACGTTCTTCAAAACCGAGATGCGGGTGACCAGATGAAAGGATTGAAAGATCATTCCGATCCTTCTGCGGAACTGGCGAATCTGCTTTCCTCTCAGCTTGGAGACATCCACATGATCCACAAACAGTTGTCCGGCCGTGATTTCGTGCATTCGATTGATGCAGCGGATCAACGTCGACTTGCCCGCTCCGGACAAGCCGATGACGGCGACGAACTCTCCCTGTTCAACGGTCAAGTTAATGTCTTTCAATGCAACGGTTCCATTCGGATAAGTCTTCTCGACCTGCACAAACTTGATCATGGAATTACCCCTATCTAGTGGTGTAGACAAAAAAGGTGAAAAAGGAGCGCATCACCGAAGCCCTGATGCACTCCCTCTTCGAACTCGCATGCCGGTTGGCGGAGTCCGCCTTACTTTTTCAAGGTTTTGATGATGTCCTGCGCTTTTCTCTCGTTATCGTAGTCGGAAGATTTGGCTTCCTTATAGCCTTGGTGGCTGTAGATCGCGATGACTTCTTTCCCTTCCGGAGTGCCGGCGATGGCGATGAACGCTTTTTGCAGAGCGGTCTTGAACTCGTCAGTCATCAGGGAATCATTCTTGCTGACGCTGATGGTGTCGTTGAAGATTCCATCCGTAACGCCGATGACATTGGTCTCATCCCAGACGGAGCTGGTGCGGGAAAATTCGCTCGTCCACTTGTCGACGTAGTCTCTTCTGGCATCAGCAAAGGTGACGATGATATCCACTTGACCGGCAGCCAGGCGGCCCATCGAGCTTCCGTAGGAATCGGAGGTTACCACATGAGCCAGGTCGGTGATGCTCTTGCTAAAGTTCTTTTGCAGCCAGAGCGTCGGGTAAATGTAGCCTGCCGAAGACGAGGTGGACATAACGGCCCAGTTGGCGCTGTTCAGGTCTTCCCAGGTCAAGGCGGTGCCGGCATTAACCTTGGCAGCCAGCTCTTGTCCCTTCTTGGAAGGGCCTGCGATCAACAGGGAGCGGTAATAGTTCGCTTGCTCCGTGGTAGCTTCTGTCGGCTTATGCTCGTTCCAATCCTTCGGATTGTCAGAGTCGTTGGACAAGCCGGCACGGGTAGCCGTCAAAATGACGTCTGCTCCGTCGTCGTACAGGGCATAGGTGCCGCCCGGAATAAAGCCGATATCCGTCGTTCCTGCCGACAGGGCTTCCCCTACGGCTTCGTACGTGGTGCCTACATCGATCGTAACCTTATCTACGTTGTAGCCTTCGGTGGCCAGTTGGGTTTTCAGCAAGTTTTTAAGCGGATCAGTCGCGGTGATGATTTGATCCGGATCTTTTGAGGGAACAAAGCTGATTTTGAGCTCCTTGACTTCCTTCGCGGTGTTCGCGGAAGCGGATGGGGATTCAGCAGCGGGAGACGTGGAAGCGTCTGCGGAAGGGCTCGACGACGAACTGCTGTTGCTGGAGCTGCAACCGGCCAGCAGCGAAAAGCTCAGGGCAACTACCGTAAACAATGTCCATGATTTCTTCAAAATGAATACCTCCGACTGTTAGAATAGAATCAACGAAATGGGAAATGCTGGACAAGCGCTTTTTAAGTCCAAAGTGATTGTACTATGGCAGGAATAAGTCGATGTCATGCCGGGATGAAGGATTTGTAAAGATCAAAAACCGAAAAGCCGATGTCGTCAGGAAGGACGGACATCGGCTTTTCGGTTTAATTGGAGGGGAACGGGTTATGGATGGGAAGGCCTCTCGTTCCGGTTATAAGGTGCCGCCAGACTGCTCAACCGCGCGCAGCGCTTGATGATGGGTCTCTTCCGGGACGACGGCCGAGAGAACAAAGCGATGGCCGCTCACCGAGCTGGGATCGCCGGACAAACCGCTCGCCGAAGGATCGGCGGCAAGGAGGATACCGGTATCGCGCGTCTCTACGGTTGCGTTTAAGGTTAGGCTGGAGAGGCTGGAGATATCGCCGGATATGGGAGTAGACGATCCTTCCGAAGAACCGGGAAAGCGGCCGAAGGAATCGACACGCGCATCCAGCGCTCGAAGCGCTCTCAGCTTGTTCACCGCTTCCTCCGCCGCCTCCCGACTCGCAAAATAGGCGATGACGCTCTTCTCAGTCATAGGACTTTCCAACTTCGACCCGAGCATCGGCTGCCTCTGCACGAGCTGCCGCTTCGCGGTCGTCTTCATCCGCGAGCGCTTCGTTCACCACAACGTCCTCTGCCCGACCGTCATGGATGTCCAGCTCCCCCGCCTCAACCTCGGCCTGGATGGCTGTCGTCACATCCTCCAGATGCCAGGAGGATTGCTTGATGTTCCGGTCGTCCTTCAAGTGTTCATCCTTCATGATGGATTCCTCCTTCTTGGATTCAGGAGTATCTTACCCATTTTCTTTCCAGTCTACGCGAACCACTTGACTCTATCGGACTCTATCCCTCTTTAGCGGAAGAGCCTTCGATGCAAAAAAAGCCCCGCGCAGCTCTCTTGCGGGAACGGGATGCATCCACATCCGTTTTCCGCAGGGAGTTTGCGGGGCTTTTGGTTGTTAGTCTCCAAGGAACGCTTTTTTCATGCGCTCGAAGATCGTTTTCGACTGCTCATGCGTCTGCTCACCGCTGAGAGCGGCAAACTCGCGCAGCAGGTCCTTTTGCTTGTCGTTCATGTTGGTCGGGGTGACCACCACGACCTTCACGTGCTGATCCCCTTGGCCATACCCGCGCATCCGCGGCACACCTTTGCCCTTCAAGCGGAAATACGTGTCCGTTTGAGTTCCAGAGGGAATCTTCAGCTTTACCTTTTCCGTCAAGGTCGGGATTTCGATCTCGTCACCCAGTGCGGCTTGGGCAAAGGTAATCGGAACCTCGCAATAGATGTCGTCGCCTTCGCGCTCGAAGAAGTCATGCGGCTTCACGCGGATGACAATATACAGGTCGCCAGGAGGCCCGCCCTTCGACCCGGCTTCGCCTTCGCCGCTTACGCGGAGTTGGGCTCCATCGTCCACGCCGGCCGGAATCTTGATCTGGATCTTGCGCTGGGTGCGTACCTTGCCCGCTCCGTGGCATTCGCCGCACTTGTCCTTGATGATCTGTCCCTGGCCGTTGCAGTTCTGGCAGACACGGCGATTGACGATCCGGCCGAATGCCGTGTTCTGAATGACCTCCTGCTGCCCGGTTCCCTTACAGACCGTACAGGTTTCCGGCTTGGTGCCTGCCTTCGCTCCCGATCCGTGACAGCGGGAGCAGGTTTCGGTCCGGGGAATGGAGATTTCCGTTTCCTTGCCGAACACCGCTTCCTTGAACTCGATGGTTATCGAATATTGCAGGTCATTGCCGCGCTGAGGCGCATTCGGATTCCGACGCTGCCCCCCGCCGCCAAAGAACATATCGAAGATATCGCCAAAGCCGCCAAAGTCCATGCCTCCGGCGCCGCCGCCCATCCCTTGGGCAGGATCGGCATGCCCAAAGCGGTCGTAGCTGGCACGCTTCTGATCGTCGCTCAGCACCTCGTTGGCTTCGTTGATCTCCTTGAACTTCTCTTCGGCATCGGCTGCCTTGTTTACGTCTGGATGGTACTGCCGGGCAAGCTTTCGGTAAGCCTTCTTAATCTCATCCGGCGAAGCGTCCTTCGAAACGCCAAGCACCTCGTAATAATCCCGTTTGCTCAAAACTTTCCCACCACCTAATCGGCTCGAATCAATTCCTATGAAAAAAGGGCTATGCACCAAGCAAGTCAAAGCCGCGAGTGCGGCTTTGACTTCTGCTTCGTAACAGATGCTCTAATCGTTCATACGTTCTTACTTGTTGTCTTCGTCTACAACGGTGTAGTCGGCATCCACGACGTTGTCTTTGCCCTTCGCACCGCCTGCAGCACCTGCATCGGCGCCGCCTTCGGCTTGACCAGCTGCTTGAGCTTGCTCATACAGCTTGACAGACAGCTGCTGAACAACTTCGGTCAGCTCGTCGGACGCCGTCTTGATGGCCTCGGTGTCGGTGCCTTCCAGCGCCTTCTTCAGCGTTTCCTTTGCCGCTTCGGCTTTGGCAATCTCGCTCGAATCCACCTTGTCGCCCAGGTCCTTGATCGTCTTGTCGACGGTATAGACCAGTTGGTCGGCGTTGTTGCGGATTTCGACCTCTTCCTTACGCTTGCGGTCTTCTTCCGCATGCGCTTCGGCGTCCTTCATCATCTGATCGATCTCTGCATCGCTCAAGCCGCTCGAGGAGGTGATGGTGATGTTTTGGCTCTTGCCTGTTCCCTTATCGAGAGCAGACACGTTCACGATCCCGTTGGAGTCGATGTTGAACGTCACTTCGATTTGCGGAACGCCGCGCGGAGCCGGCGGGATATCGCCCAGCATGAACTTGCCGAGCGTCTTGTTGCCGGAAGCCATCGAGCGTTCGCCTTGCAGGACATGGATTTCCACGCTCGTTTGGTTGTCGGCGTAGGTGCTGAACACTTGGGACTTGCTCGTCGGGATGGTCGTGTTGCGCTCGATCATCTTCGTAAACACGCCGCCGGCGGTTTCGATTCCAAGGGACAACGGGGTTACGTCCAGCAGGAGGACGTCCTTGACGTCACCCGTCAAGACACCCGCTTGGATGGCGGCGCCGAGGGCCACCACTTCGTCGGGGTTAACGCCTTTGTGCGGATCCTTGCCGATCAGCTTCTTAACGGCTTCCTGTACGGCCGGGATCCGGGTGGAACCGCCGACCAATACGACCTTGTCGATTTGGCTCGGGTTCAGGCCGGCGTCAGACAGCGCTTGACGCGTCGGGCCGAGGGTGCGTTCCACGAGATCCGCCGTGATTTCTTCGAATTTGGCGCGAGTCAGGGTCAGCTCCAAGTGCTGCGGAACTCCGTCTACCATCGTGATGAACGGCAGGGAAATTGTCGACGTGAGCACGCCGGACAGCTCTTTCTTCGCCTTTTCCGCGGCATCCTTCAACCGTTGTACAGCCGGCTTGTCTTTGCTGAGGTCGATGCCTTGGTCCTTCTTGAATTCGGCTACGAGGTAGTCAATGACCTTTTGGTCAAAGTCGTCGCCGCCCAGGTGGTTGTCGCCGCTCGTTGCGCGAACTTCGAACGTACCGCTGTCCAGCTCCAGGATCGAGACGTCGAACGTACCGCCGCCGAGGTCAAACACAAGAATCGTTTCTTCCTTGTCTTGATCAAGGCCGTAGGCAAGGGCTGCCGCCGTCGGTTCGTTGACGATCCGCAGAACGTCTAGACCGGCAATCTTACCGGCATCCTTCGTCGCTTGACGTTGGCTGTCGTTGAAGTAAGCCGGAACGGTGATAACCGCTTGGGTGACCGTCGAGCCAAGGTAAGCTTCCGCGTCGGATTTCAGCTTTTGCAGGATCATCGCCGAGATTTCCGGCGGGGTGTACGAGTTATCACCGATTTGCTCCTTGTGGCCTGTTCCCATGTGACGCTTGATGGAGCTGACCGTGCGGTCCGGGTTCGTGATGGCTTGGCGCTTGGCGCTTTCGCCGACGATCCGCTCACCGTCTTTCTTAAAGCCGACCACCGAAGGGGTCGTGCGGTTGCCTTCCGGGTTGGGGATGACGACGGCTTCGCCGCCTTCCATCACAGCCACGCAAGAGTTGGTGGTACCGAGGTCAATGCCAATAACTTTGCCCATGATTCTTGTTCCTCCTTAAGGATGTCGCCCCGAGCCTGGGGCCCGACTCTGTGGAGACCGGCCCTCTGCTCGTGCGGATTTGGATTCGGGTATGGGGAAGAAGTGCTTGCCCATGGAAGCTCAACCGGTTGAAGCCGGTGTCGCGTTTGTCCGGGGTCTCATTCGAGCTCGCTTAGGAGCTGACCTTAACCATTGCTGGACGAAGCACCTTGTCCCCCAGGGTGTAGCCCTTCATGACTTCTTCGACGACGATGCCTTCTTCGTATTCATCGGATTCTACCTGCATGACCGCTTGGTGGAGCTCCGGGTTGAACGGATGGCCGACGGTCTCCATCTTCTGAACGCCTTCTTGGTTGAACAGCTGCTCCAGTTGACGGAAGGTCATCTCCAGCCCTTTCAGAAGGGCGTCAAAGTCGCGAGTTTCGCGGCTCGAATCGAGCGCGCGTTCGAAGTTATCCATAATCGGAAGCAGGCTTCCAATGACTTTGGAGGAGGCATACTTCGCGAAATCTTCTTTCTCCTGGCGCGTGCGCCGACGGAAGTTGTCAAAGTCGGCTTGTGCGCGCAGACTGCGCTCCAGGGTATCCTGCAGCTCCTTCTCCAGCCGTGCGATCGTTTCGCTGGCACCGGCACCTTCTGTTGTTCCTTCTGCCTCCGATGTGTCCTGAGCAGCCTCCTGCTCGAGAACCTCTTCGGTCAACTCTTCCGCTTGCGAATGTTCTTGGGTTGTATCCTGTTGACTCACGTGTGGTTCACCTCCTTGACGAAATCAAGTTCCTTGCTTCGAATTTCTCATTGTGTAGGTTAATTGCGCGGGTCATCTGCCCCCTAGTGTGCCCGAAAAGGGCCGCTCTTCGAGGGTCCGTTTCCTTCGGCTCGCGTTAGCCCGATTCGCCCGGCCCCGCTTCCGCCGCCCGCATCTTGATGACGGTGCGGATGCGGAGCACCGCAGCGGCCACCTCCGCGGCCGCGCGGATCGCATGCAGCTTCACCGGCGCCGGATCGACGATCGCGAGCGCGATCATGTCGGCCACCTCGCCGGTGTCGCAGTCGATGGCGAGCGCGGCGGAGCCCGCCAGCGCCTGCGCGGCCTTCGCCTGCTCGATCTTCTCGAGCGGGCTGAGCCCCGCGTTGACGGCGATCTGGGCGAGCGGCTTGCGGAGCGCCTCCGCGACGGAGGCGATGCCGAAGCCCTCGAGCCCCTTCACCGTCTCGCGCCGCCGCTCCAGCTCGCGGGCTGCCGCGAGCTCGGCTGCACCGCCGCCGGCGACATAGCCGCCGCGCACGGCCGCCTGCACCGCGCTCGCCGCATCGGCGGCGATCCGCGCCCGCTCGCCGGCCAGCTCGCGGGTGCTGGCGCCGACGGCGACGGTCACCGCGGGGCGTCCGGCGCCGGCGGTGACGCGCACGCGGCCATGCGCCGGGTCG
>NZ_JBDQQO010000018.1:0-14245 GCF_039888655.1 Gorillibacterium sp. CAU 1737 | reverse complement strand
CATAAAAGTTTATAGATCGTTTCATTTAAGCTCATTACTTAACACTTGCGTGTTTGTTTGTGCGTCTTTCGAACCGAAGTTCGAATTCTGCGTCCTTACCACTCGTTGTTCAGTTTTCAAAGGGCATGCATCGCGTCAAGCGCGACTTTTATACTATATCACAGAGTCCGTTTCCTTGGCAACCCTCAAGTTTTACCAGGCAGCAAAGTCTTTCTCTGTGCAGCTCGTCCGGCGTTTGCCTCTCGGAGCGGCGAGAATTAATGTACCACAGATCGACAACAGAATGCAAGCATAAATTTCGAGTTACCGTGTAGGCATGAAAAAAGAGCAGGAGCCTGACGATCCAGGCTTCCTGCTCTAATCAAGCTCACGAGATTTATCTCTCCCGCATCAACGGGAAGAGCAGCACATCGCGAATGGAGGCCGCGTCCGTAAGCAGCATGACCATGCGGTCGATGCCGATTCCAAGACCGCCCGTAGGCGGCATGCCGTATTCCAGGGCGCGCACAAAATCTTCATCCATCATATGGGCTTCATCATTGCCGAGCTCGCGCTCATGAAGCTGAGACTCAAACCGCTCTCGTTGATCGATCGGGTCGTTCAGCTCGGTGAAGGCATTGGCATGCTCCCGCGCGACGATGAACAGCTCAAAGCGATCCGTAAACCGTGGATCTTCCGCGTTCTTCTTGGCGAGGGGAGAGATGGCTACCGGATGACCGGTGATAAAGGTCGGCTCAATCAGCGTCTCTTCCACGAACGCCTCAAAGAATTGGTTGACGATATGGCCGAAGGTCATCCCTGGCTCAACCGGAACCTTGTGCTCCTTGGCGAGGCGGATCGCTTCTTCGTCGGACATCTCCACGAGGAAGTCAACGCCTACGACGTCTTTGATGGCTTGAACCATAGATACGCGGCGCCATGGCTTAGCCAGATCGATGGTTTGGCCTTGGTACTCAATCTCGGTCTTGCCGAGCACCTCGCGTGCGACATGCACAAACAGGTTCTCGGTCAGGTTCATGATATCCTTGTAATCGGCATAAGCCTCATACAGCTCAAGAAGGGTAAACTCCGGGTTGTGTCGGGTAGAGGTCCCTTCGTTGCGGTATACGCGGCCGATCTCATAGACCTTTTCCATCCCGCCTACGATAAGGCGCTTCAAGTGCAGCTCGATCGCAATCCGCATGAACAACGGCATATCGAGGGCATTATGGTGGGTCACAAACGGACGAGCAGCGGCTCCGCCTGCGATAGCATGCAGGGTTGGGGTCTCCACTTCCAGATAACCTTGAGTGTCCAGGTACCGACGGATGGATTGAATGATCTTCGAGCGGGTGATAAACGTTTCCTTCACGTTCTGGCTCATGATCAAGTCCACATAGCGCTGGCGGTAGCGAAGCTCAACGTCCTTCAGCCCGTGGAACTTGTCCGGAAGCGGGTAGAGAGACTTCGTAAGTACCTCAACATGATCGGCCTTCACGGTCGTTTCGCCGGTGCGCGTCTTGAAAACTTCCCCGGTTACTCCAATAATATCGCCGATATCAAGCAGATCGAATGCTTCGTATTCCGCCTCTGCGACGGAATCCTTGCGTACGTAAATTTGAATCTTACCGGTCAGGTCCTGGATATGGGCGAAGGAGGCCTTCCCCATGCTCCGCTTCTGCATGATGCGGCCGGCGATGCTGACTTTCGGCGCTTTCGCCTCCAGCTCCTCCGATTCCATGGCGTCATAAGCGAGCAAAATATCCTTTGCCGCATGGGTCCGTTCAAATTTCTGCCCGAAGGGATCCATCCCTAGGTTTCTCAGCTGGTCCAGCTTGTCCCGTCGGATCACCAACAGTTCATTCAGTTCGAGTTCCTGACTCATCGCACAATCTCCTTCGCCTTTTTGAATCGATTCCTTCATTGTACTCATAAATACAAGCGGGAACAAGAAGAAACGGTTCCGCCGCCCCCTATTCCTAAGGAACAACGCCCGTTTCTTGCCTAACAATGCCCATTTTTCAAGAAAAAGCCCCCTCAATAGGAAGCTTTTCCTTCGAACTATGATGTTCCGCTTCCTTAAGAAGCCGGATTATTTCTTGATATCGATGATTTGGTATTGGATGATACCAGCCGGAACACTGACTTCCACCGTGGAACCCTTCTTCTGGCCGAGAATGGCGCGGCCTACCGGGCTTTCGTTGGAGATCTTGTTCTCGAAGGGATCGGATTCCGCCGTACCCACGATCGTGTACTCCACCGTATCTCCGAATTCAAGGTCTTTCAAAATCACGATGGCGCCGATGCTCACCGTGTTGATGTCCACTTCTTCGTTGTTGATGATGCGTGCATTGCGCAGCAGCTTCTCAAGCTGCAGAATGCGGCCTTCAATAAAAGCTTGTTCGTTCTTGGCATCGTCGTATTCGGAGTTCTCGCTGATATCTCCGTAGCCGATGGCGATTTTGATCCGTTCCGCGACTTCGCGGCGTTTGACCGACTTGAGGTTTTCGAGCTCTTCCTCCAGCCGTTTCAGGCCTTCCTGAGTCAGAATCGTTTCTTTTTCGCTCATTCCAACAAATCTCCTGTCGTGTGAATTCATAAAAGTCGCCGCAGAGGCGTACAGACTCCGCGGCTTCCACTTAACTATATGGTGTATATACCTACGTCATGACAAGGGCGATGGGTTCAAGGTTACGACTGATTATATTGCAACCCCATCCAATTGTCAATCACAGCCAGAAGAGGGCTAACCAGTGGTTAAGAAGCCCTTTTTGCCGCTTTAGTGAACGGCTGCTTCCTCTGCAGTTTGCTCATCGGCTTCGCCCGCAGCCAGCTTTTCGACAAATTCATTCAAGATGTGCACGATCTCGTCGCGGCTTTCCATCTCCATGATGACATCCTTGACACGAGCGGCCCCTGTGAGGCCTTTCAGGTACCAAGCCAGGTGCTTGCGCATCTCCTTGACGGCCACCAATTCTCCCTTAAGCGCGATCAACCGGTCCATATGAAGGACAGCGATGCGGATCTTCTCTTCTGCCAGCGGCTCAGGAGAAAGAACGCCCTCGGTGAGGTATCGAACGGTCCGATACAGCATCCACGGATTGCCGAGTGCTCCCCGACCGATCATGACCCCGTCACAGCCGGTTACATCCAGCATGCGCCGAGCATCCTCGGGGGTAAACACATCTCCGTTGCCGATAACTGGAATACCAACCGCATTCTTGACTTCCTTAATCATGTCCCAGTTCGCGGTGCCGCTATACATTTGAACTCGGGTGCGGCCATGCACGGAGACGGCGGAGCCTCCTCCATTTTCGACAGCTTTCGCATTTTGCACCGCGTAGATATGCTCGTCATCCCAGCCAATCCGCATCTTCACCGTGACCGGCTTGGAGACGGCGGCTACGACGGAGGACACCATTTGTTCAATCTTATCCGGCGCAAGCAGCCAACGCGCTCCCGCGTCGCATTTGGTGACCTTGGGCACCGGACAGCCCATGTTGATGTCGATGATATCGGCATTGGTCTGCGTGTCTACGACTTTGGCCGCTTCCACGAGCGTCTCGATGTCCCCGCCGAAGATCTGCAGGCTGAGGGGCTTTTCCCTCTCATCGACATAGAGCATCTCCATCGTTCTCTTGTTCCCGTGCATGATGGCCTTGTCGCTCACCATCTCGGCACAGACGAGGCCGGTGCCAAACTCTTTGGCAATCAGCCGGAAAGCGGGGTTGCAGACGCCGGCCATCGGGGCCAGCACAACGTTGTTCGGGGCGGCTACATTCCCTATTTTCAGCATAAGGTACTCCTTTCGTATAGAAGCAAAGCTTTGATTATCCCAACAGTTCTTCTTCCGATATCGTCAACACGTCCGCGATCAGGCGGAGCAGGCTTTCATCAACCTTGCGGGTTCCGCGTTCCAGCGAGCCGAGAACGGAGACCGAAACGCCCATTCGCTCCGCAAGCTCCAGCTGCGTCAAGCCCTTGAGCTTGCGGTAGGCCCGAATGCGCAGCGCCAGCTTTAAGGTGTCCATGGCAGAACCCCTCCTCCAGACGGCATCGCCGCCATATGCTCAGACAGCGATCGAATGCCGGGTACGGCATCGTCCGCCGCGATCTCTGCCAAGGGAACGAGCACGAAGGCGCGTTCCGCGAGCCGAGGATGCGGGATGGTCAACCGGGGAAGCCGGATCTCCGCTTGCCCGTATAAAAGGAGATCGAGATCAACCGTTCGCGGCCCCCAGCGCTTGTCGCGAACCCGGCCAAGCTGCTGCTCAACACGCTGAAGCTCAACGAGCAGCTCCTCAGGAGGCAGATCCGTCGATAGCGAGACGACCTGATTGAGGAATTTATCTTGATCGACGAAGCCAACAGGCTCCGTCTCGTAGAAGGCGCTCTGCCGAACCAGGGCGATGCGCGGATGCTCCGTCAGGAGGCGAACCGCTTCTCCAAGGAGGGCTGCCCGATCCCCCAGATTGGAACCCAGTCCGATGTAAACCTCTACCGGACGGCTTCGGCGAAGCTCGATGCTCACTCCGGCGAAGGTAATCTCAAATGGCGGGTTCGGTTTGGTAACCCGTACCAAGACCTCTTGCAGCACCGGGTAGGCTGCGAGCAGATCCTGAGCAATATGCTCCGCCAGGGCTTCGATCAGTCGAAAGGTACGGTCAACGACAATGGTTCTCACTCGTCCGTACAGCTCCGCGTAATTGATCGTCTCGTTCAGGTCGTCACCAAAGCCAGCCCGCGACAGCGGCAGCGTCAATTCCAGGTCGACATAGAAATGCTGCCCGAGCTTGTTCTCTTCAGGAAACACTCCGTGGTATCCGTAGAACTGCATGCGGGTAAGCGTCATTTTATCCATCTCAGAGTCCCCTCGTCAAGCGCGTCGGCGAACAATGGCATCCGCCATGAGCGCCGCCCGCGCATTCTCCTTGATCTCGTGAACCCGCACCAGGTCACAGCCTTGGGCAATGCCGAGCACGGTAGTGGCGACAGTGCCTTCCACCACATCTTCTGCCGGCAGATTTAACACATTGCGGATGACCCGCTTGCGGGAAGTCGCCAGCAGAACCGGATAGCCGAGCTCGGCCAGCCGATCCAGACTGCCGATAAGCTGAAGGTTCTGCTCCTGCGACTTGGCGAAGCCGATACCCGGGTCGAGGATGATTTGTTCCTCCCTCACTCCGGCTTTCTTGGCAATCCGCACGCTTTCTGACAAGTCGGCGAGCACATCCGCCAGAAAGTCCCCGTACTCCGGCTCCGTCCGGTTATGCATCAGGATGATCGGGCATCCGTATTCGGCGGCCAGATCGGCCATCTCCGGATGGCGGCGGCACCCCCAAATGTCGTTGAGGAGATGGGCTCCCGCCGCTAGAGCTCGCCTTGCGGTTCCCGGCTTAAACGTGTCGATGGAGAGCGGAACGGATACGGCTTCGCGCAAAGCTTCGATGACGGGAATGACCCGCCGCAGCTCCTCTTCCTCTGAAACCGGCTCTGCCCCAGGGCGGGTAGACTCACCGCCGATGTCAATCAGATCGGCCCCGGCAGCCACCATCGCCTTGGCGTGTTCGACCGCCGCTTCCACATCCGCATACCGCCCGCCGTCCGAAAACGAATCGGGGGTTACATTTAAAATACCCATAATCTGCGTTTTCTCCCCGAGAGCCAGTGCGCGCCCTCGGCAATCAAGCACGCGGGAACGACGGGCTACACGATCACGGTCCGTTCTATCGTTCATGGTCTATCGTCCTTTCCGAGCTCAATCGGGAATGATCAGCCAATGGCTTGTCCCGGTTGTAGGGAGAGGAAATTGGAGAGGAGCTTCCGGCCACTCTCGGTCAAGATCGACTCCGGGTGGAATTGGACTCCTTCAATCGGATACTCCTTATGACGCAGTCCCATGATCTCGCCCTCTTCCGTCCAGGCGCTGATCGTAAGGCAATCCGGCAGCGTCTCGCGGCGAACGATAAGCGAATGGTAGCGCGTAGCCGTGAACGGAGATTCGATTCCGGCAAACAGCGTCTGTCCATCGTGATGGATCGGCGAGGTCTTGCCGTGCATGAGCCGCTCCGCCCGTACGACCTCGCCGCCAAAGGCCTGGCCGATGGACTGGTGGCCGAGGCAGACGCCGAGAATGGGCAGCTTGCCCTTAAACGCGTCGATCAGCTCCAGGCAAATCCCCGCTTCGTTCGGGGTGCAAGGCCCGGGCGAGAGCAAGATACGGTCCGGCTTAAGCTCTTCGATGCCCGAGAGGGTGATCTCGTTGTTCCGGCGAACCTCCACGGTCTCGCCGAGCTCGCCCAAATATTGAACCAGGTTGTAGGTAAACGAATCGAAATTGTCGATGACCAGGATCACGGCTGTCACTCCTCCTGAGCTGCTTGTCGGGCCATGCGTCTTCGCACATGCCATGCAGCTTGCTTGTCTTCCCTCTATTTAAGGCTATCTTGGGCTCCCCGTCAATCCGTACGAGGGGGAACGCAAGAAAACAGCCCCTTGAGAAAAAGGGGCTGTCGATCCATGTCATTCGATTGGTCTGACCGTATTATTGCTCGTCGAATTGATAGAGCGGAGTGCTCAGGTAGCGTTCCCCGTTGCTCGGAAGTACGGCAACCACGCGCTTGCCCTTGCCCAGCTTCTTGGCAACCTGGAGCGCTGCGTAGATGGCTGCACCGGAAGAGATCCCTCCCAGGATGCCTTCTTCGCGAGCTACCCGGCGAGCAGTCTCGAAAGCCTCGTCGTTCTCGACCGGAATGATCTCCGCGTATATTTCCGTGTTGAGAATATCCGGAACGAAGCCGGCGCCGATGCCTTGAATCTTGTGCGGACCGGGCTTGCCGCCGGACAGGACCGGAGAAGCGGCCGGCTCTACGGCATAGATTTCAATGTTCGGGAAGTTCTTCTTCAGCACTTCTCCGGCTCCGGTGATGGTGCCGCCCGTACCGATCCCGGCTACGAATGCATCAAGCTGACCATCCTTGCTGTTGATCGCTTCCACGATCTCCGGTCCGGTGGTCTCGCGGTGAACCTTCACGTTCGCCGGATTCTTGAATTGCTGCGGGATGAAGTAACTCGGATTCTCGGCCTTCAGATCCTCCGCCTTCTTAATGGCGCCCTTCATGCCTTCGGCGCCTGGGGTCAGCACAAGCTCGGCCCCATAAGCGCGAAGCAGGTTCCGCCGTTCAATGCTCATCGTCTCCGGCATGACGAGGATGGCTTTGTAGCCTTTGGCTGCCGCTACCATGGCCAGTCCGATGCCGGTGTTGCCGCTCGTCGGCTCGATGATCGTATCTCCCGGCTTCAGCAATCCTTCTTGCTCTGCCACTTCTACCATGCTGATCGCAATCCGGTCCTTCACACTGGAGCCCGGGTTTTGGTATTCAAGCTTCACGTAGATCTCGGCGCTGTCCTCGGGCACGACACGATTCAGGCGTACGAGCGGAGTTCCTCCGATCAATTCGGTAACACTGTTTACGATTTTGGCCATGGTAAGTCCTCCTTGTCATATATCCGACTAATCCGGTTGGTATTATATCATCATCTTACCAACCTCTCATCTGGTTGTCAACTGGAAAAGTGAAAAGGATTCCAACAAGGCCTGCCTTGCCGGAATCCTGGATAATCGGGATCGCGTTGCACTCTATTGTCCAGCCGCCGCCGGACTCGGGGATGGCCCGAATTCGTGGTCCACGTCAACGAGCGCCGCCTGCCATTTCTTGCGAAGCTCCTGGGTGTATTCTTTAATAGGCGGAGCCTTTTGCAGCGCCAACTGCTTGCGCACGCTCTCGCGAATCGCCTCGGGGTTGCTCTTGCGGTCATCCTTGCGATCGATCAGCTTCACGACCGCATATCCTGTCTCCGCTTGAACCGGCTGGCCGATCTGGCCGATCTGCAGCTCCTTCGCCGCCTTCAAAATATTGGGCGAGACGAACGGGTCATTTTCTTCCACCCAGCCGAGGTCCCCTCCCTCGCTAGCCGTGTTGATGTCGAGAGACCGCTCGCGTGCCAGCGTCGAGAAGTCATTGCCTTGAGTGGCGAGTTCGTACGTGCGATTCGCCTGCTCCAGCGTCTCGTTCAGGATGAACTGCAGATGAAGCTGCTCGGTATCTGCGAATTCGTCCGGGTTCTCTTTGATGTAGTCGCTGATTTCATTCTCCCCGACCACGATGTCGGCGGTCGCCGCCTTTTCCACGAGGAGCTTAAAGTATACGTCCTCCTGCAGCTCCTCCTTGGTCATGCCGACCTGTTCCTTCATCGACTTGTAGAACTCTTCCTCGCTCCCATAGCCCTGCTGCATGCGCTCAAGCTCCGATTGGATCTCCTTGCTGTCTACCCGCAGTCCGCGGTCATCCGCTTCCAACTGAATGGCGAGGTGGTCGATCATCTGGTTAAGCACATCCAGCCCGTACTTGCTGTAGACCTTCTGTCTCACCATCTCGGACGTAATGACCTTGTCTCCGATCCGGCCGACTACCCGGCTCTCTTCCCCGCTCGTGCCGGAGGCATCGGGAACCGAAGCGGGCGGCTGGGTGATGGCAATGCGAAACAAGACGAGCCCCACGCCCGTCAGGATCACGATAATTCCCCACAACAGCTTCACATTTCGCATGTCTATCCCCTCGGATTCCCTTTTCAGGCCCTTATCCCTCGATCTTGGCGAGAACGTCCTCAATTTCTTTATCGGTAAAATGGTACGTTTCGTTACAGAAGTGGCACACCAGATCGATCTTGCCGTCCTCCTCCAGGATGGAGGTGAGTTCTTCCTTACCCAGGCTGATCAAAGTGCGTTCCACCCGCTCGCGAGAGCACTTGCAGCGGAAGTGAACATCCATCCGATCCAAAATGCGGACGTCCTCTAAAATAGACGTGAGAATGTCCTCCAAGGTTGCGCCGCTTTCCAGGAGTGACGTGACGGAAGTGACGGCGGACAGCTTTTCTTCCAGGAAGCTGATTTCTTCCTCGCTTACACCCGGCAGTAATTGAATGATAAACCCGCCAGATTCCTTGACAGTGTAATCCTTATCCACGAGCACACCCAAGGCGACAACGGAAGGCGTCTGCTCTGACTTGGCAAAATAGTACGTGAAATCCTCCGCCAGCTCTCCCGAGACGATCGGGGTGCTCCCCAGGTACGGCTCCTTCAGCCCCAGGTCACGGATAATATAGATGAAGCCATCCGTTCCGACCGCTCCGCGTACATCGAGCTTCCCTAAGCTATTCAAAGGAAGATCTACGGCAGGATTGTCGACATAGCCTCTTACTTCTCCTGCTGCATTGGCATCGACTACGATCTGGCCGATCGGTCCGTCTCCCTTGACCTGAATAGTCTGCTTCTCGTCACCCTTCATCATGGCTCCCATGAGGAGCCCGGCTGCTAAGGTGCGGCCAAGAGCCGCCGTTGCCGTGGGCGTCGTCTGGTGCCGCTGCCGCAGCTCTTCGGTCAATTGCGTGGTGCGCACCGCGAACGCGCGGAACTTCCCGTCTCTGGCAGTGGCGCGAATCAGTTCATCCTTCATAAGGCGTAAGGTCACTCTCCTTCTCTTCTCTCTCTATCTCTAGTCTGCTCGTTGTGCGCCTCCGATAATACGTTATCGGTTACGTTCGTAGATCAACCGCAGTCCCTCCAGGGTAAGCATGGGGTCGACCCGCTGAATGGTCCGGGACTCGGACGCGATCATCTCCGCGAGCCCTCCGGTTGCGATGACTTGCGGATCTGTGCCAAACTCCTCGCGGATGCGTGTGACAATACCGTCCACCTGCCCGGCAAAGCCGAAAATGATTCCAGCCTGCATGGACGCTACCGAATTGCGGCCGACTGAGCTTTTGGGGCGAGCCAGCTCGATCCGCGGAAGCTTAGCAGCCTGCCGATATAACGCCTCGGTAGAAATGCCGATGCCCGGGGCAATGGCGCCGCCCAAGTATTGTGCGCGCTCGTCGATATAATCGAAGGTAGTGGCAGTGCCGAAGTCGACGATAATGAGCGGCGCGCCGTACAGCTCGATGCCCGCCACCGCATTGACGATTCGGTCCGCCCCCACTTCACGCGGGTTCTCATAGCGGATGTTCAACCCGGTCTTTAGTCCCGGGCCGATGATGAGCGGAGTACGGTGAATGTACTTCTTGCACAGCTCCTCCAGGACACGCATCAGCGGAGGGACAACGGAGGAGATGATAACCCCCTCTACGTCCTCCACCTGTATGTGTGCATGGCGAAACAGATTCTCCACCGTCATGCCGTATTCGTCTGCCGTGGCCTCGCGATTGGTGCTCAGCCGATAATGATGGAGCAGCTCCTTGTCCCGGTAGATGCCGAGAACCATGTTGGTGTTGCCGACATCGATCACGAGAATCACGAAGCGTCCCCCTTCCGTTCATTCAGGTCGAGGCTGATGTCCAAGGCATTCACGGAATAGGTGAGGCGGCCGACCGAGATGACATCAACCCCCGAGGAGGCGATCGCCTGAACCGTGTCGAGGTTGACGTTACCCGAAGCCTCCACGATCACATGCGGGGCTTGCGCCTTGATGCGGTGGACGGCCGTCTTCATGTCTTCCACGCTCATGTTGTCGAGCATGATGACATCCGCTCCAGCCTGAAGCGCCTCCTCCAGCTGAGGGAAACTCTCCACCTCTACCTCGATCTTCATCGTGTGGGGAATCCGCTCGCGCGCGGCCTCTACCGCCGGCGTGATGCCGCCTGCCCCCTTGATGTGATTATCCTTGATCATCACCGCATCATACAGCCCGAAGCGGTGGTTGTGCCCTCCGCCTACGCGCACGGCGTACTTTTCCAGCATGCGATGGCCCGGCGTGGTCTTGCGCGTATCCACCAAGCGGGTCGGCAGCCCTTCCAGGGCGTCCACAAAGCTGCGGGTTCGGGTGGCGATGCCGGACAACCGCTGCATGAGGTTGAGGGCGAGGCGTTCCCCCAGCAAAATACTGCGGGTGCTGCCCGTTACCACCGCGACCAGGTCCCCCTTGCGCAGCGGACCTCCCTCCACGGCCTTCGCCTCAAACACGAGCGTGGGGTCGACAACGCGAAAAACACGCTCCGCCACGGGTAGGCCGGCCAGGATGCCGTCTTCTTTCACATGGATGATTCCCGTGGAAACGCCCTGTGCCGGAATGGTCGACAGGGTGGTCACATCCCCCGTGCCGATATCCTCCTCCAGCCACTCTTCTATTAACGCCGTAAGCTTGCTCTCATTTACTTCCAGTACGGATGGTTGCATGGTTGGTTTCACTCCTGCATGGGATGGATGGGGGATCTAGTCTCGTGCAGCCGCGACCTCGTCTTGCCCCATTGGACTCGTATCGCGCTCACGGACCGGCTCGGTTACCGTCCCGCTCTCCCGATGGAAAACGATGTGGCGGCGCCATTCCTCCCGGGGGGAGGGATAGTCGCTGCGGTAGTGACCACCGCGGCTTTCTTGTCGCATGCGGGCTGCGACCGCAACCAGCAGGCCCACCGTAAGCATATTGGCGAATTCATATTCTTCCCGCTTCGTGAGCCGCGACTCAAACAAGGAGGTGAGGCGGCGCAGCTCGTCGATTCCCTTCTCCAGGCCTTCTTCTGTACGGACGAGGCCGACGTTGCGGAGCATCACTTTCTGCAGCTTCAGCCGCCGCTCGACGACCGGCGTCATCGGCACATCCTTGCGAAGAGCCAGCGTGATCTGGTCCGGCGCTCCTTGCCGCAATCCGGTGAAGTCCGGCTTGGGGAGTTCCTTCAGTCGGTCGATGATCCGCTTGCCGAAGACGAGCGCCTCGGACAGCGAGTTGCTGGCCAGCCGGTTGGCTCCGTGAACACCGGTGGAAGACACTTCGCCGCAAGCGAACAGCCGCTTCACCGACGTCCCTCCATCCAGGTCGGTCTTGACTCCGCCCATCATGTAATGCGCGGCCGGGGCGACCGGAATCCAATCGGACGTCAGGTCGAGGCCATAGTTCAGGCACGTTTCATAGATCATCGGGAAGCGGTGAAGAACCTTTTCCCGCGGTTCATGCGTGATGTCGAGGTAGACGAACGTCGATTTGGTGCGCTCCATCTCGCTGACAATCGCCCGCGCCACTACGTCGCGGGGGGCTAGCTCAAGCAGCGGATGGTACTGCTCCATGAAACGCTCGCCTGCCGAATTCCGAAGAACGGCCCCTTCGCCGCGAACAGCTTCGGAGATTAGGAAGCGCGGAGCACCCGGGTAGCAAAGGGAAGTCGGATGGAATTGAACAAACTCCATATCCCGCACCTCGGCCCCAGCTCGATAGGCCATGGCGATGCCATCAGCTGTGGCGATATCGGGATTGGTGGTATAGCGGTACAATTGACCGGCTCCGCCCGAGCTTAGGATCGTCGCCTTGCCGAATGCAGCCACACGGCTGCCATCCGGGCGCTGGATGAGCGCACCTAGGCACTCTCCGTTCTCCGTGAGAAGATCGATAGCAAAATGGTCGTTCCAGATCTCCACGTTCGGCTGCTTTACGACCTGGCGGGCGAGGGCGCGGACGATCTCCGCCCCGGTGGAATCGCCATGAGCGTGCAAAATCCGTCGCTGGCTGTGCGCCCCCTCCCGGGTGAGGGCAAGAACACCGTCCTCCCGGTCGAATTCAGCGCCGAGCCCGATAAGCTCGCTCACGCGATCCGGGCCTTCGTGCACGAGCACGTCAACCGCATCCTCATCGCACAGCCCGGCTCCCGCCATCAGCGTATCCTGAAGATGAAAGTCGGGAGAGTCTTCATCGGCGGTCACCGCTGCGATGCCGCCCTGGGCATAACGCGTGTTGCTCTCGTCGAGCGCTTTCTTCGTAATGATGAGCACCTTGCCGCTCTCCGCCGCCCGGATGGCAGTATACAACCCGGCGACACCGGACCCGATGATGATCGTCTCAAACTCGTAACGAGGCAGCTCCTGCCAGGACGCATCCGTTAAATAACGTGGAATCATTGCCCTCACCTGTCTTCTTCCCTTAGTAGAATGAGCCTTTGTATCCTTTGTCCCCAGGACATGAAGCAGCGCATGCTACTTCACCTGCAGCATGCGCTCGAGAGACTGTCTGGCTTGATCCGCCACTTGCGGCGGCACGTAGATTTGCGGAGACAGGGTCTCCAGGCATTGGGCTACCTTCTTCAAGTTATTGACCTTCATGTTCGGGCAGACCAAGTATTTCGTGGCGAAATGAAACTCCTTGTCCGGGCTGTCGAGGCGGAGCTGGTACCCCACTCCGTCTTCGGTCCCGACGATAAACTGCTTGGCCGAGGACTCCTTGCAGTATTTCAAGATCGCCGTGGTGCTTCCCACAAAGTCGCCCAGCTTGACGACCTCAGGACGGCATTCGGGGTGCACGACGAATTCAGCATCCGGGTACTTCTCCCGCATTTCCATTACATCCCGTACGGTAAGCATGTCATGCGTATTGCAGTACCCTTCCCACAGGATCATCTTCTTGGTTGTGAATTTGGAAACATAGTTGCCCAGGTTTTTATCCGGCACCCAGATGATCTCGTCTGCGTCGACGGAGTTGACCACCTTCACGGCATTCGCCGAGGTGCAGCAAATATCCGTCTCTGCCTTCACATCAGCCGAGGTGTTGATATACGCCACCACCGCTGCATTGGGGTGCTGCTTCTTCAACGCTTTGAGTCCATCGACGTTAACCATGTCGGCCATGGGACATCCCGCGCGTTCGTCCGGAATAACGACTGTCTTGTTCGGGGCGAGGATCTTGGCGCTCTCTCCCATGAAGTGAACCCCGCAAAACACGATGACGTCCGCATCGGTGCTGGCCGCCTTCTGGGCGAGCAGGAAGGAATCCCCGCGAAAATCGGCAATCTCCTGAATTTCGTCACGTTGGTAGTAATGAGCCAAAATGATAGCGTTCTTCTCTTCCTTGAGGCGCAGAATCCGTTCCTTAAGCTCTCGGTTCTGCTGCTCCTTGCGCTCTAATGCGAGAGCCTCCACTCCATCATCCCCTGGAATATCAATTTAACCCTAATTTACAAAAACTTAAGGCGGGTGTCAACGAAAGAAGAGGGGTTCTCTGCGAAAAATTGTGATGTAAGTCACAGCAAACAGGATGTAGATCCCCCCATCTTCCTCCGGTGCGCCCTCCCCATGCCCATCGGCTCAAGAAAAGCCGGAGCTCCCAAGTGGTCAAGCCCCCGAATTGTAGACAGTGAAAAAAGCCTCTAGGCAGCAAGCTGGCGTCGGTACGCAACCGGAGTCAGCTTGTTTAGTCTTCGTTGTGGTCGACAGTGGTTATAAAAGTGGATG
>NZ_JBDQQO010000017.1:0-47921 GCF_039888655.1 Gorillibacterium sp. CAU 1737 | reverse complement strand
AACACGACCGTTAAGCCCTCCAGCGCCAATGGTACTTGGACCGCAGGGTCCTGGGAGAGTAGGACGTCGCCAAGCACAATGAAGTCTGCACATATCGTGCAGGCTTTTTTGTTGTTTCTAACCGGATTTGCTTAAAGAAACATGGGGGGATAAGTGCTGAACGACCCGGAAATTGGGTATGTTGTGCTTCTCACAAGGATGGAGTTCCATGGGTTGCGGACACAATAAGAGGAGTGCTCCACTGATTCTGGAAATCCGATAGATCCCTTTTATAATGGACATAAATGCTGCCTTGACCCCAAATTGGGCTTTTGATAAACTTGCAATAATATACGCAGGGTTAAGAGAAAAAAGGGAGGCTTCCATCCGTGTGGGAATCCAAGTTTGACAAGGAAGGTTTAACGTTTGATGATGTACTGTTGGTTCCGCGTCGCTCCGAAGTATTTGGTCCGAAGCAAGTCGATGTCTCGACAACGCTTGGCAAGTCGCTGAAACTGAACATCCCGCTCCTCAGCTCGGCTATGGACACCGTGACGGAAGCGGCGCTTGCGATCGCCATTGCCCGTGAGGGTGGAATCGGCATTATCCATAAGAACATGTCCGTTGCCCAACAGGCGGAAGAGGTGGATCGGGTGAAACGCTCGGAGAGCGGCGTCATCACCAACCCGTTCTCGCTGACCCCGGAGCACAAGGTATACCATGCGGAAGAACTCATGGGCAAGTACCGCATCTCGGGGGTACCGATCGTCGATGCCAACAAGCGGCTAATCGGGATCATCACCAACCGTGACCTTCGGTTCATCCACGACTTCTCGATGAACATCTCGGAAGTGATGACCAAGGATAACCTGGTCACTGCTCCGGTTGGGACAACCCTGGCGGAAGCTGAAGTCATCCTGCAGAAGCACAAGATCGAAAAGCTGCCTCTCGTGGACGAGAACAATGAGCTGAAAGGCCTCATTACGATCAAGGACATCGAGAAGGCCATTCAGTTCCCGAATGCCGCTAAGGATACCCACGGACGTCTCGTGGTGGGAGCTGCAATCGGCGTTTCGAAGGATTCGAAGGAACGCGCTGATGCGCTTGTGGCAGCTGGTGTCGATGCGATCGTCGTGGACTCTGCCCACGGTCATCATATCAACATCCTCAACACCGTGAAGGCACTCCGTGAAGCTTATCCGGATCTGTTGATCATCGCCGGCAACGTAGCAACCGGTGCTGGAACGCGCGACCTGATCGAAGCCGGAGCTTCTGTAATCAAGGTCGGCATTGGACCGGGCTCGATCTGTACGACTCGTGTCATTGCGGGCATCGGGGTTCCGCAGGTTACCGCAATCTACGACTGTGCAACGGTGGCTCGTGAGTATGGAGTTCAGATTATCGCCGACGGCGGTATCAAATATTCGGGAGACATCACCAAAGCGCTGGCTGCTGGAGCGGATGCCGTCATGGTCGGAAGCCTGCTGGCTGGTACAGAGGAAAGCCCGGGGGAACAAGAGATCTTCCAAGGACGCCGTTTCAAAGTCTACCGCGGAATGGGCTCGATCGGTGCCATGAAGGAAGGCAGCAAGGATCGGTACTTCCAAGAGGACGAGACGAAGCTCGTGCCGGAAGGCATCGAAGGCCGCGTCGCCTACAAGGGGCCGCTGAAGGATACGGTGCATCAGCTCGTAGGTGGTCTGGTGCAAGGGATGGGCTATTGCGGTACCCGGACGTTGAAGGAGCTGAAGGAAGACACGTCCTTCATTCGGATCACGGGAGCCGGTCTTCGCGAGAGCCATCCTCACGATGTTCAAATCACGAAGGAAGCTCCAAACTACTCCCTGTAATAGTAGATGCCCTTGGTCTCCCTGAGGGGGAACCAGTTGGTTACTCAACCGAAAAGCATCAGGATGACGATGGGAAGAATGGTTTGCACATCGACGGTAGATCGGTACAGAAAATAGTGGAAGGTTGGCCGGGGGCGACAGCTCCCGGTTTTTCTTTTTTTGCCTAGGGTGCTGTGCTACAATAAGGGAATGAAGTCAAGTCAATGAATTGGAGTGTGAATGGTGAAACGGTTGTCAGGTTTCAAAAAAGGACTTTCTTTGGTGTTGGCAGTATCCCTGGCGGTAACGTTCGTCCCGCCGTCCTCCTCGAAGGCATGGGCAGCTCCAGAGCTGAAGCTTAATGTGAAATCAGCGATTCTCATCGATGCGGAGAGCGGGCAGGTTCTTTACGAAAACAATGCCGATGAAGCGCTCCCCCCCGCCAGCATGGCCAAGATGATGACTGAATATATCCTCATGGAACAGATTAAAACCGGCAAGTTGAGCTGGGAGAACATGGTGCACACCAGTCACTATGCAGCCAATGTCGGGGGTTCCGGGGGAATGCTAGCCGAGAATGAACAGTTGTCCGTCCGGGACATGCTGTATGCCTTGTCCATCTATTCTTCCAATGATGCATCGGTAGCTCTGGCAGAACACATTGCCGGAACAGAGCAGCAATTCGTTGCGATGATGAACGAGAAAGCCAAAGAGATCGGAATGTCGGACAAAGCCCATTTTACAAGTGCAACCGGCTTGACCCGCGATGACATTGACGATCCCGAGTTGAAGAGCAATCCGCTTGAGGGTGAGACCCTGATGACGGCACGCGATGCTGCGATCCTGGGGCAGCGCCTCATTAAGGATTATCCGGAAATTTTGGATTTCACCAAGATCCCGAGCAAAAAGCTGCGGGAGGCCGACCAGTACCCGATGACCAACTGGAACTGGATGCTGGAAGGCAAAGCGAACTCCGAGTTCCAGAAGCAATTCGCTTATCCGGGACTGGATGGGTTGAAGACGGGAAGTACGGATGCAGCCGGCTATTGCTTTACTGGCACCGCGCTGCGAAATGGCATGCGGCTGGTAAGCGTCGTCATGAACGCACAATCCACGAAGCAGAATCCGAACAAGCAGGAGCGGGAAGCGGCCCGTTTTATCGAAACCCGCAAGCTTCTCGACTACGGCTTCAATAATTTTGAGGCTAAGACGGTTGTGAAGAAGGATTCTGCTGTCGAGTCGCTGCCTACCGTGCCTTTGAAGAAGGCCGTTGGCAAAACCGTACCGGTCCTCACGGCAGGAGAAGTTTCGTTCCTGATGCTCAAGGGCGAGAACGAATCCAACGTGAAGCTGGAGGCGACGGATACCACGCAAGGCAAACTGACTGCACCGGTCAAAAAGGGTGACGAGGTTGGCACCATGACGGTCACGTACGGCAAGACGACGAAAACCGTGAAGCTGGTTGCGGCTGAGGACGTCAAGAAGGCTGGAGCTTTCCGTCTCTTCTTCCGCAGCGTCGGTGGGTTCTTCTCCCGAATCGGAGACACGATTAAAGGATGGTTCTGAGGCTTTTCGCGGCTTATTGCCGATTCGTTACATGTACCACAAGGATCAATTGATCCTTAGCGTAGACAGGCTGAAGGGCCTGATTATCTGTACCCCTGTGGGAGGAATCGTTGGTGTTTGACGTCAAGCTGTTGAGAAATCAGTATGAAGAAGTAAAAGTAGGACTGGAAAACCGCGGCAAGCCGCTGCCGGATCTGGCGAAATTCACCGATCTCGATCGCAGCCGTCGGGAAAAGCTCCAAGAGACGGAGCAACTGAAGAATCGCCGTAACACGGTATCGCAAGAAGTTGCCGCTAAGAAGCGCGCTGGAGAAGATGCCGAGGGCTTGATTCTGGAAATGCGCGAAGTATCCGACCGAATCAAGGAGCTCGATGAAGAGATTCGTGTGGTTGAAGCGGATTTGAACGTGATCGTCCTGTCGCTGCCGAATTTGCCGCATGCGACTACCCCTGTAGGCAAGAGCGAGGATGACAATGTGGAGGTTCGCCGTCACGGAGAGCCGAAGAGCTTTGCTTTTGCACCGAAGGCCCATTGGGAGCTGGCGCAAGACCTGGGCATCCTCGACTTTGAAGCAGGGGCCAAGGTGACGGGCTCGCGCTTTGTGTTCTATAAAGGCCTTGGTGCTCGCCTGGAGCGCGCCCTCATGAACTTCATGATGGACCTGCACAGCAACGAGCATGGCTATGAAGAGATGCTTCCGCCGTACATCGTGAACCGCGACAGCTTGACCGGAACAGGCCAACTGCCGAAGTTCGAGGAAGACGTCTTCAAGCTGGAGGGTTCCGATTACTTCCTGATCCCGACTGCCGAAGTGCCGGTGACCAACTATCACCGCGATGACATCCTCGGCCCAGAAGACCTTCCGAAGAATTTTGTGGCGTTCAGTGCCTGCTTCCGCTCGGAAGCCGGGTCGGCAGGCCGTGACACGCGCGGACTGATCCGTCAGCATCAATTCAACAAGGTGGAATTGGTCAAGCTGGTGAAGCCGGAGACCTCCTACGACGAGCTGGAAAAGCTCACGAATGACGCCGAGCGCGTTCTGCAGCTGCTCGGGCTGCCTTACCGTGTCTTGAGCCTATGCACCGCTGACATCGGCTTCTCATCTGCCAAGACGTATGACCTGGAAGTATGGCTGCCGAACAGCAACATGTACCGGGAAATCTCATCCTGCTCGAACTTCGAGGACTTCCAGGCACGTCGCGCCAACATCCGTTTCCGCCGCGATACGAAGGCGAAGCCGGAGTTCGTGCATACGCTGAACGGATCGGGCCTTGCCATTGGGCGTACCGTCGCGGCCATTCTCGAAAACGGCCAGCAGGAAGACGGCAGCATCGTCATCCCGGACGTACTCGTTCCTTACATGGGCGGAGTTCGTGTGATCACGAAAAAATAATCGTTCCAATCGGTCACGAGGCGTGTTCTCTTCTTTTTGCAAATGGGGAGAACACGTCTTTGGTCCGAATGACAGAGAACTTGCACCGAGTCATGAGCGAGAAAGGAACGTCGAAAGGGATCGGTGGAAATTACCCGTTGTCTCTCATGCGTTCGGTATGGTAAAATTGCTTGTGCTGCATCACCTGGAGAGGTGGTCGAGTGGTTTATGGCAGCGGTCTTGAAAACCGCCGTGTCTGCAAGGGCACCGTGGGTTCGAATCCCACCCTCTCCGCCATATAAGAAAGATCGAACGTACCAACTGTTGAATAAACGGCCGGGTGCGTTTTTTGTTTTATAAGGGGGAAGTGAAATGATGATTCACGTTAGGCAAGTCATCCATGAGTGGAACCCATTTGGTCTGCTGCCCGATGCACCAGATAATGAATTTGATTCGGAAATCGAAAAGGTTACCCGTTCCCTTCAAGAGGTAAGCACCGTCGAAGATTTTGCCACTTGCATACAGAAGATCTTTTCGTCCAGTTTTGGTGAGCCGTTTGAGTATAAGAGATGTTTGGCTGTTGCAAAATGCATATGGGAAAAGACGGAGGAGCGGCGAAGTGAACAGAAGGCACTGTAAAGCGATAGTCAAATGGGAGAGAGACCCGAGCCAGTATCCCGTACACGAATGGCTTCGTGATCTGGTCGTGATCTATGGAGAAGTGATCGATCGGAGAATTGAGGGCGATGCGTGGACGGTTTTGGTTAGAATCACGGATTTCGCGGACAGGAAATGGATGACCTACGCTGACGTAGCTTTTCTCGTAGAAGAAGCACCGTGGTACTTGTTTGAAACAGGATATGCTTTTTCGTTATGGGCAGGAAAGAATATTGCCAAAGTGACCATTCTTTAGCTGACAGATTAATTTGCAAAACCAGGAACGCCAGAGGGGGAGTCATGATGACACGGGTTTGTGCGCTGATGAGGGGCATCAATGTAAACGGGATTGCCATCAAGATGGCGGAGTTAAAGGCGGCGTTTGCCGAGATGGGGTACCCGGACGCGAAGACTTTGCTTGCTACGGGGAATGTGGTGTTTTCTATCCCTGACGGTGCAAGCCTGGAGGAAACGAAGAGCAAGCTTGAGCAAGGATTAAGTGAGCGCTTCGGCTATGAAGCGCACCTCTTCCTGCGGGGAGAGAAGGAGATCGAAGAGGCGATCCAGCAGGCCGATGCAGTAGAGGTGCCAAAGGAGTACCACCTGTATTGGTTCCTTTGCGAGGAAGAAGGCTTGCCCGGGGAGCTGCTGCAGAAGTACCAAGAGATGCCCTCTTCTCTCGAAGGGGAAAGGTTCTGGATAGAGGGAGACAGCGCGTATTGGATCGTGCCCAAAGGATCGACGCTCTCTTCGGACTTCGGTTCCAAAGTGCTCGGAGCGAAGCGGTACCGGGACAAGCTTACCTCGCGAAACCTCAACACCGTGCGCAAGATCTCCGAGGCGTTGAAGGGGAAGTGATACGGTGGTGAAAACGTAATTGATGAGGTGAAAAATGATGAGGCAAAAAGGCTTGCGGCTGTTCCTCCTTATGGGTAAGGGGCGGGACAGGAAACGCAAGCCTTTTTCTTATGCTTTCGTCGATGCAAAAGCAAGGAAACTAAAGACGGCGAAGCAGGTCCTTCTTCTTCAAGCCATTTTTCTTGGCGGTCGAATTCCAGAACCCGAAATGGGCCGAATACTTCCAGGCAATGCGCGGGAAGTTGGGCTGAATGAGCAGAGATTCGCCGCTTTCTCTTGTCTGGATGGCGGAGGCCAACTTGTTCATCGCGTTGCCCAGGTTTTTCAATGGACCGTGGCCGAGCGGGACCTTTTCCATAAAGCCGAGCATCTCGCCCGCTCCATATCCGATGGCCATTCCAAAAAGAAAGCCGCACCGAGCGCACCAATGCTTTACAATCTCAATGGCGATCCGAGTTTGATGCCCTTCATAGAAGCCGTTATTAACCAAGGCGTAGACGTGCGGCTTCTTGGAGCTGGAGGAAGGCTGTCGTTTGCAGAAGGCCTCCATCTCCACCATCACGGCCATGAGATGAGAGGGAATGGCATCGATGTAGAGGGGAAAGGCGAGGACGAGTGCGTCGGTAGTACACAGCTCTTCGATCTGAGCGGGGGAAACGGGCTTGCGGCCGACCCGACTGAAGGTGAGCTCGTTGTCATTCGCAATAAGAGGCTGGAGCAGGGAGAGGAGCCGGCTGGAATTTGATATCCCGGTTTTGGGGCTTCCGTCCACCAAGGTGATCTTCATTGCCATTCCTCCTTTATCGCTTCGATATTGTCATGAAAAGTGAGCTGAACATCATGGGCATAGAAGTTTACCGCATTGGCTTTGACCAGTTCTTGAGCGGTGGAACGCTCCGCTTCCGTCAAGTCGTCGCTGTAGAAGTGAACGGTGAACTTGAAGGTCTGCTTATACCGCATCCCATGGTGGGTTTCTCCGTTGCGTCTGACGAAGTAGGGAAGAAGGTAGGAAATGCTGCGATCCAGAATATTGCGAACGAAGGGGCTGTAGCTGCCATACAAGCATTGGCTGATGATGATGAGCTCGTCGCAGCGCGCCAGCCTTTCCCCAAAATTCTGAACGCTGTCCTTCAGAACGCATCTTCCCGGAGTTCGTACCCAGCAGCCGAAGCAGCCGCTGCAAGAATGAGTTCGGCCTGTTTGGGCGACGATCTCTGCGCCTTCAACCTTCTCTTCCATCCATAGGTTATGTTCATTCACCGGCAAATCATGGACGATCAGCTTCATGCTCGTTTCCTCCCGATTTTATAAAGAATGCCCAAGCCTCTCGCCAGTTGCCAGGGTAATGGATGCTCTTGCTGGTGATGAGTGCGGCGATTCCATGGACCGTGGACCAAACCGCCATCAGCATGGGTGTATCGTTGCCCAGAGGGAGCCTCTTGCTTCGAAACAGTTGGCGAGCAGTGTTCTTGAATACAGCAAAGGGCGGGTAGGTGTCCTCCTCCAACTCCTCCTCCATCTGAATGGTGATACCGGAATGGTAGAAGAGAAACGGGAAATAGGACGGATGCTCTTCAAAAAAGGCGATGTATGCCGTACCCAGCTGCTGAATGGCCCGATCGGGGTTCTCTTGCCCTTCGATGGAGCTCTGCAAAGCGAACGTGAATTGTTCGGTAACATGATCCCCCATCGCCGCAAGCAGCTCCTGTACATCCTTAAAATGGCTGTAGGGCGCAGCATGGCTGACGCCGCACTTGGCTGCAACCTTGCGGAGGGAGAAGCCGCTGATTCCCTCTTCGTTGATGAGGCCGATACCGGCTTCGATTAAGCTTTTTCGCAAATCTCCGTGATGATAAGGTTTCGAATGCATGTGTGGGGGAGACTCCTTCTTGTCAATGTTTACACTGGTAAGATTACACATTAATCTTTACGGTGTCAAGATAGAAAAAGGGATAAGATCGCAGGAAAGTACAAAAAGTAAAAGCGGAGGTGAAGAAGGTGAGTGAATCCTTGAAGCCGCGCATGAGTGAAAGCCTCGTCTCGGGCTGGCGTCAGCACTTGCCGGAATGCTTGAACTCCTCGGACGAAGCCCAGGTGGAGCGGGACAGCGCTGATCCCGATCTGCTGCGCATTCATATCGACACGGAGGGGCGTTCCGGGTATACGTTTGATTTTACGGTGAGGTATGTGGATGATCGGGAGATTGAGGTTGGGTTCCTCGACGTGGACAGAGCAGGTCAATCCGTCGATGAGCAGACCGAAAGGGTGCAAGGTCTCGCCCGCGATTACATCCGCCACATTCACGAATGTGCGCAGATTCTTCAGCGCGTCACCCACGCCTAAAGGAGGAAGATCATGAGCAAGCAGCCGAAGCCGGACAAAAACCTGCAGAATACGGTCGATGAGCTAGAGCGAAATCCGGTCAACAGCAAGCAAGCGGCCGATCTTCAGCGGGATCAGGATGACCGCCGCCTGCGCTCCACCCGCAAGGACGATTAGGGCGGAGAATTCCACAGGTCCATGTTTTGGTCAGAGCAACCTTATGAGAAAGGAGAGGTTTGAGCATGCCTGTCAACATTCCCCAACCGGTAAACCCTCCTCAAGATGAGGGTGGGCAACGTTCCGACAAAGGCAAGCAGTCACATGGCGGACAGGAGCCTTTGTCTGGATCGAAGAAGGTGAAGAATCGCAATCATTCTCGAAGCAATCACGGGGAAGGAAGCTAACCCCCGTTCCTCGCTCTAGTCTTAAAGGCGGATTTATCTGCATTTCCAAGTCAGTCTTCTAGCTCCCTTTGGGGGTGCAGAAGATTGGCTTTTTTCATGAAATGAGCAGGGATCGGCCTGAAAGGGGGAGAAGTAGTAGGTCTTGCGAATGAGCAAGGCTACCCCATGAGAGACAAGGAGAGAATTTACGAACATGAACAGCATACGAATCGGCCGAATCGGGCTCGCCGCCGTCTTGCTCACCACCTTGGTGGCGGGAACATCCTTCACGACTCCGAAGCAGGCCGAAGCCGCATCCGATGTCCGTTATGAAACGAAGACGGTGTCGGCCAACGGCAAGTCTCTGTCGCTGCAATATTCCGTGATCAACGTAAAGAGCCCTTATCTGCGGGTGATGTCCGTAACCGCCAAAGATGGCATCGGACATGACGAGAGCTTGAGCTCGATCGTGAAGAGGACAGGAGCCACGGTTGCGGTGAACGGGACCTTTTTTGACGCGTATACGAGCAATTCGGCGGAGCGGTATCCCAATGGACTTCTGCTGAACGCCGGGGAGACCACGTTCTCCGGAGTCAACCAATCGCTGGTCATTCCGATGAGCAAGGCTCCGGATATTCGCAAGCTGAGCCTCAAGGTGCAGATGTCGATCTCCAATGCAGAAAACAAGTCCTATACGTTCTCGCCTTGGAGCGTTAATCGATACTACGGAACGAAAAATACGGAGCAATCGGTGCTGTTTACGCGCTCCTTCGGAACCCAGATCACCTTCCCTGGAGTGAAGGCGATCATCAAGGGCGGGAAAATCATGAGTGTTACAGAGGGAACGGCAGCCATTCCGGCTGACGGGCAAGTGCTGCTCGTCGGAAAGTCAGACATGAACAAGCGGAACATTCTTCCCTCTGTCAAAGCGGGTAGCCTCGTATCCGTTACCCATACCGTGATGGACCTCGACGCGGGCACAACTTACGACACGACGGATTTTGAAGCGGCCGTGGGTGTTGGGCCGAAGCTCATCACGAATGGCAAAATCGATGTCGATCCGGCGCGAGACGGCTTCCAGGATCCGAAGATCACCTCGAATGCCGGCGCGCGCAGCTTTGCCGGGGTCGATGCCAAAGGACAGCTCGTTCTGGGGGTATCCTCGGCCGCCACGATGAAAGACCTGGCTGCAGGCCTTCTCAAGCTGGGGCTGACCGAGGCGATGAACCTGGACGGAGGTGCAAGCTCCGGTCTCTATGCAGAGGGAGCGATGAAGCGAACCCCCGGGCGGCAGCTGAGCAATGCTATCGTGGTGAAGCGCTACGCCAAGCCTCAGGTGCAAGTATTCGTCAACGGCAAGATCATCAATGAAATCTACGGGTACGTCGAAAAGGACATCACGATGGTACCGCTGCGGGGGATTTTTGAACGGCTTGGTGCGACCATGCAATGGAACACCGCAGGAACCGTGCTGACCGTGCAAAAAGGCAGCACCCGTGTTGTGCTGACGCTGAACAGCAAACAGGCGACCGTAAACGGCAAAGCCGTCCAGTTGGACGCTTCCCCGGTGGTGAGCGATGGAAGGACCTTTGTTCCGCTTCGCTTCGCCGTTACTGCGCTGGGCGGCAAGGTCGTCTGGGACAACAAGCTGTACCGGGCCTCCATTACCACTCCGTAAGCAACGGTTTTATTAGGCTCTGCAATCGATAGGTGAGGAACGGGGAGGCTGAGGAGTGCATGCAGCTTCCCCGCTTTTTTTCGCGGGGACTGCAGGGGAGGCCTTGTTGGCAGCGTCCATTTGAGCGAGAGGGGGAGAGAGAGATCGAAGATGAAGCGATCGTGGCAGCGATCTTGAGCGGGGAGACGGAAGCCTTTCGTCTACTGGTCGAGCGCTACCGCATGTACCTCTATCATGTCGCTCTCTCCGTCGTTCGCAACCCGAAGGATGCGGAGGATGTGACGCAGGAGGCTTTCCTCAAAATCTACTCCGCTCTCCCCGGTTATCGGCAGCAGGGCTTTAAGACGTGGATTACTCGCATTGCGACGAACAAGGCGATCGATCATGCCCGAAAGATGCGACGAAGACCGGAGCAGGTGAGTGACGAACCGGAGCTTCTGGAAGGACAGCCGGAATCCTCTTCCCCCTCTCAAGAGGATCGGCTGCTTGCCAAGGAGCAACGGGAACGGCTGCAGGAGCGGCTCGGGGAATTGCCGGCTAATTACCGGGACGTGATTGTGGCGTATTATTTTGAAGAGAAGAGCTATCAAGAAATTGCGGTTATGCAGCAGGTCGAACTAAAGACGGTGGAATCGAAGCTGTACCGGGCCCGGCAGTGGATTCGCCGACATTGGAAGGAGGAGGAGTTCCGATGATTCATTACTCGCGTGATTCATGGAGGAGCTACCAGGAGAATTTGGTAACCGAGCAAGAGCGCTTCCTTATGGAAAATCATCTGGAAACCTGTGACGAGTGTCTTGCAGTGTATCTCGAAGCCCTCCATCCGACCTCGCTTCAGCCGGTGGAGAGCGGGGAGGGTTCCATCCACCTCCATTCCTGGACCGATTCCATCATGGAAGCCGTCCAACAGCTTCCTGCATGGGAGCAGTTGGATTCCTCCGTGCAAAACCTTACCCACATCCGAACGAAAGAACGATGGTACGAGCGCAAGCTGTTCCATTATGGCATCGCCGCAGCGATGACCCTCGCCATCCTCTCGACCGGTATCCTGGACGAGATGAACAAGTATTTGCATCGCCAAGGCCCTCCGCTTCCCGTCAAGCAGGAGATATCCGTATCCGACCAACTGATGAAGAGAACGAACCAGCTCTTCGATTCCATACAGCCAACGAAAAATGGAGGAACCCGCCGTGTACCCTAACCCGATTGTCGCTTTTCTGCTTTCGTTTATCCCCGGACTCGGGCATTATTACCTCAACCGGAAGGCCCGGGCGTTCTTCTATGCGGCGGGATTCTTCGGCGCCTTGTGCCTCGCGGTGCTGGCGGGGCTTAATGACACGGACGATGTCGCCATTTTGCTCGCTCTCGGCGCTTTTGGCATCTGGGGCATCAACCTGCTCGATGTTCTGTTCTACCTGCTGTCCCCGCGGCGTCATGAACGGGATCGAATGAACGAGGCGTACGGGACCCCTCCTCATTCCTATGCTTCGTCCTATTCCCCTTATGGAGAACAAGGTCCTTCCTCTCCTTCGTACGGCGGGAATCCTTACGGACAGCCAGGCCCTTCAACAGCCTCCGGCTCCGCCAACCGGCGCAGCCCGGAGCAAGCGCAGAACGAGCGCTTTTACACCATTCTCTTGTCCTTCGTTCCGGGCCTCGGCCACTTTCAGCTGGGTCTCATGCAGCGGGGGCTAACGTTCCTCGTAGCCTTTTTCGGCCTGTTCGCGCTGGTGGCGTTCGTCACGTTTACGACGCGGGTGGATGGCTTCCTGACGTTCCTGCTCGGCCTGCCGATCATTTGGCTGTATGGCATGTTCGATGCGGTGCAGATGGTGACGCGAAAGCAACGGGGAGAAGTCGTAGAGGATCGTTCTCTGTTCGAGGACCTGGAGATGTCGCGTGAGGATGGCAAGCGGAGCAAGATGGTAGCCACCCTGCTGTCCATTCTGCCGGGGGCCGGACACATGTACCTCGGCATGCAGGTGCGAGGCTTTCAGCTGATGGCCGGCTTCCTGATTTCCCTCTATGTGATGGATACGCTTCGGATAACGTTGTTTCTCATTCTGATCCCGCTTATCTGGTTTTACGCGCTGTTTGATGCGCTTCAAGCCATCTCCAAGTATGGGCGGGAGCCGCTCGTTGATAAGCCGATCATCGAAGGGCTGCTGCTGCACAAAAAGTGGTTCGGCGCCATCCTGCTCGGCTTTGGGTGCTATTACCTGCTCCTGTATCTGGGCTTGGATGTGATCGATTCCATCGTAGGCAACCGCAACTTCTCCATCTGGTTCTATCGGTACTTCCAGTCCTTCTTTGTTTCCATGCTGCTCATTGGGGGAGGAATTCGCCTGCTCTTTGGCGAGCGGAAGGGAAAAGGAAAATAAAGGGTTGCTCCACGTGAAACATCGCAGGGGCTAATGACGAAAAAACGTGCCCCCGTTTCGCTGAAAAGGGAGGATTTCCACCAGGTGATGGGCGGAAACCTCGCTTCAGGCGAAGGGAAGCACGTTTTTTAGGTTATTCGGGTTGGATGGGGAGTTTACGCCAGAAAGTCGAGGATCACACGAGCCAGCTCGTTCGGTGCTTCCAGCATGCTCATGTGGCCTGTGCCTTCCAGCTCGCGACAGACGACCCCTTCCCGCTGTACCGAGAAGGTTCGCTCCACAGGAACGAGACCATCCTGGGAACCCGCGACCAGAAGCACGGGAAGGCTCGTCCCGGCTAGCACGGAATTGCGGTCGATGCGAAGCTTCATGCCCTCCTGAGAGGCAATCGCTGCTGCGGGGGAGGTGCCTTTTCCAATCTGCTTCGCCTCCTGGAGGGCGTCAGCCTTGGTCGTGATGCTGTCCGGGGCGAACAGCTTGGGGACGAGTCCGTCCACGAAGGCCGCAAGGCCCTCCGTTCGAATCGTCGCGATGCCCTTGTCACGTCCTGCACGGCCTTCCTCGCTATCCGGATAAGCCGTGGAATGGATGAGACCGAAGCCGCCAAGCAGGCCTTCATGGAGCTCAGCCAGCGCCAGGGTGACATAGCCGCCGAGCGAGTGCCCCAGCACGACGGGATGATCCAGCTCCAGCCGGCGGATGAGGGCGGCGATATCCTCTGCGAAAGCCTCCATCCGGTAGACGAGCTCATCCGGCGCTTCCGATTCCCCGTGGCCGCGCAGATCAGGCGCAATCACCCGGAAGTGTGGAGCCAGCAGGGGGATGACCTCCTGCCAGTAAGCGGAGCTTCCGCAGAAGCCGTGCAGCAGCACGAGCGGACGGCCCTCTCCTTCGTCGAGGTAGGCGAAACGATGACCTTGTACGATCCGGTTCTTCATCGGCATACGATCCTCATCCTTTCCCTAGAGCGAGTTTTCCAACCCGATCTTTCGATTGAAATTGTCGAGATGACTCAACCCTCAAATGGCTCGTCTTCCGGCGCTTTCACCTGCTATTCGACTTCTTGGCAGTAGGACTAGCGTTCCACGCGAACCGGCTTGCCAGTCCTAGCGGATTCGTTGGCAGCGAGCGTCAGCTTGAACGTTTGAAGCGAGTCGGCGTAATCGGAGCGAATGAGCGAGCGATCGCCGGTGTGGAGCGCGTGAAGGAACGCTTCGCTCTCTCGGCGCAGAGGCTGATCATGGAAGCGAAGCTCGGTCCGCTTGTCCCGTTCGGCTCGTGTGAGTCGGTCGCCGCGAAGCTCGATGACGCCTTGATCGGTGTAGAGGTCGAGGCCGGCTTTGTGCTCCAGCGGCAGCAGACAGGTGTTGGAGATCGTGGCGACTGCCCCGCTCTCCAGCTTGAAGGTGACCGACCCGACGTCGTAGACCGTCGTGCCCTCGACCTGCTCATGCATAACCCGCTGGCTGTAGGCCGCGTAAACTTCGTTTGCTTCTCCGCACAGGTGGCGGAGGAGGTCGACGATGTGCGTGGTCTGCTCGACGAATTGGCCGCCGGAGCGTGCATAATCGATCCACCAGGCAGCACGGGGCATCGAGCCCATCCAGTAGCCGTGCACAAGGCCGATGGCGGCCCCTTCCAGCTCGCGTCGGGCGGCATCGACCGATTCATGATAACGCCAGTGGTAGCCAACAGAGGTGAGGAGTCCGCTTGCTTCCACTCGAGCGGCAATCTTGGCGGGCAGCTCCCAGGACTGGGCCAGCGGCTTTTCCACAAGGAAGGGGATGCCGCGCTCCACCAATGCTTCCTCGACCCCCTCGTGGGCGTCTGGAGGGACGCAGATGTAGACGGCGTCCAGCGGACCGGCGTCCAGCATGTCACTCACGCTCCGATAGGCGTGAGCATTCGACCACTGGCCGGCCGCCTTCTCGGCGCTCTGAAAGCTGCCGCTGACGAAAGCCGTGACGTCGGCTCCACCGATGCGGGAGAGATGGGTTAGATGGTCGCGAGCAATTCCGCCGGTGCCGACGAAACCGATGCGCAGGGTCATGGGTCCAGCTCCTTTCTAGTCTTGGCAATCCCCTTCCTCTTCATAAGGTCCGGGTCCCCAAATTATAGCATGAATGCGCAATCCCTTCATTTCTTGGACCTTCGCAATCTCCATTTGGGATCCCGGCGACGAGAGGAAGAGCTGGTCAGTGGAAAGGGCTGTGAGGAATTGCAAGGAAGGCCCCATCGGCCGATGGTATACTGGGCAAAAACACAGGTGGGGAGTGTTGGCGGTGAACGATAGCGAACGAAAAAAGAGATGGCGAGCGGACAAGCTGAAGCAGCTCGGCTCCTCGATCTTCGCGGAAGTGAGCGGATGGAAGGCGGAGGCTAGAAGAAAGGGATCGGATGTGATCGATCTGAGCATCGGCAGCCCGGATCTCGGGCCGACCGAAGCCATTCGGCGGTCACTTGCGGAGAGCGTCCTGCGGCCGGATCGCTATGCGTACCCGGGGGCTTCGGGCAGCCTCGCCTTCCGCCAGGCAGCGGCGGACTGGATGCAGCATCGGTTCGGCGTTGTGCTTGATCCCCGGGAAGAGCTCGTGTCGCTGATGGGCTCGCAGGATGGGTTGTCTCATCTCGCCCAAGCGATCTGCAACCCGGGCGACCTCGCCATTGTTCCCAACCCCGGCTACCCGATCTACACGGGAGCGCTCGCCATCGCCGGGGTTCGGAGCTGGCTCCTGCCGCTCCGGGAGGAGAACGGCTTCCTGCCCGACCTTGCGGCGATCCCGGAGGAGGTCTGGCAGGAGGCTACGTTCCTTCTGCTGAACATTCCGGGAAATCCTGCTTCCGCTCGCGCGGATCTCGGCTTCTTCGAACAGCTTCTGGCCTATGCGAAGCGGTATGGGGTGCTGATCGTGCATGACCTCGCCTACTCGGAAATGGGGTTCGACGGCTATCGCCCGATCAGCATCCTCCAGGCGGAGGGGGCGCTGGAGCAGGCGGTGGAATTCCACTCCTTCTCCAAGAGCTTCAACATGGCCGGCTGCCGCATCGGCTTCCTGGCAGGGAACCGCGTGGCGGTAGCCGCTCTCCGCGAGTTGAAGGAGAACATCGACTTCGGCGTCTTCCATCCGATTCAAGAGGCCGCCATCACGGCATTGCGGCACGCTATCCGAGCAGATGAGGGGGCTTCCTCATCCGCTCAGGCGGGCGCAGGCGGAGTTGCCGGGCTCTATGAGCAACGGCGCGATGCCTTCGTAGAAGCGCTCGCCCGAGAGGGCTGGGCGGTACCGAAGCCGGCGGCCACCATGTTCGTCTGGACGAGGCTGCCGGAGGGCTTCCGCGAGCAGAGCTCCCGGGAGTTTGCCCGCGGCTTGCTCGCCGAGACCGGAGTGGCTGTCATCCCGGGAGACGCCTTCGGCTCGGAGGGAGAAGGCTATGTCCGCATCGCCCTCGTGGAAGAAGAAGAGCGGCTTCTGGAAGCCGCAAAGCGAATGGGACGCTATCTGCATCTGCGGGGGAGAGAGGCCTCAGCAAGCGAATGAGGCTTCGTCCGGTTCACTCAAAAAGGCGGTCCGGGCAGGAGTACAACCTGCACCAAACCGCCTTTCCTTTCCTTGAACCAAGCCCGAATGCCGATCCTTACTCCGTTGCCTGCTGCAGCTGTTCGATTTCCCGGAGCCAGAGCGTCGCAGAAGCGTCGCTCGGCATGCGCCAATCCCCGCGAGGGGAGAGGCTGACTGTCCCGACCTTCGGACCGTCCGGGAGACACGAGCGCTTGAACTGCTGGGTGAAGAAGCGGGTGTAGAACACCTTCAGCCAGCCGACGAGCTGCTCCCGCGCATAGCCCTTGCCGAAGGCTTCCTGCGCGAGGTAGAGAATCTTCGACGGCCCGGCTCCGGTCCGCAGCATGTGGTACAGGAAGAAGTCGTGCACCACATAGGGGCCCAGAATGTCCTCGGTGAGCTGCACGATTTCACCTGTGGGCGAGGGCGGCAGCAGCTCGGGACTGATGCCGGTGTCGATGATGCTGAGCAGGTACTTCCGTGCGGTCTCGTCGGCTTCGTGATCAGCGTACCATTTCACTACATACTGAATGAGCGTCTTCGGAATACCGCCATTTACCCCGTACATGGACATATGATCGCCATTGTAGGTGCACCAGCCGAGCGCCAGCTCGGACAGGTCGCCGGTGCCGACGACGATGCCGCCGTTCTTGTTGGCGAGGTCCATGAGAATCTGCGTACGCTCGCGAGCTTGTACGTTCTCATAGGTCAAATCATGAACCTCAGGATCATGCCCGATATCAGCAAAGTGCTGCAGGCAGGATGCCTTGATGTCAACGACCTTCAGCGATGCGCCCAGGGCGCCGATGAGTCCGACCGCGTTGTCGTAGGTGCGGCTCGTCGTGCCAAAGCCGGGCATGGTAACGGCCAGCACGTCGCTCGCCGGACGGCCAAGCCGCTCCATGGCACGGACAGCCACGAGGAACGCGAGCGTGGAATCGAGCCCGCCGCTGATGCCGATGACGAGCTGTTTGACGCCGATGTGGCGAACCCGCTTCATGAGGCCCGACGTCTGGATCGCGAGAATTTCCTCGCATCGCTCATCGCGGAGCGCAGGGTTACTCGGGACGAATGGGCTCGGGTCGACCTTCCTTGCTAACGGGCGCTCGGTGGGCAGGGCAGCGCCGGGATCACGGAAGCGGATGGTTCGGTAGCCGCGTCCTCCCTTGCCTGCGCGGAACGTACCCATGATCCGCCGCGAATGCTGAAGGCGGGGGATATCCACGTCTGCGAAGATGAGGCGAGTCTCATGCGTGAAGCGCTCGGACTCCGCAAGGAGCCCGCCGTTCTCGGCGATGATCGAGTGGCCGCCGAAGACGAGATCGGTCGACGATTCGCCAGCGTTGCACGCAGCGTAGACGTAGGCGGCGACGCAGGCAGCCGACTGGCTCGTCACCAGCTGCCGCCGGTAATCGGCTTTCCCGACCAGCTCGTTGCTTGCCGAAGGGTTGAACAGAAGCACCGCCCCCGCTTGGGCCAGCAGGCTGCTCGGGGGGACGGGAACCCACAGGTCCTCGCAAATCTCCACGCCGAAGACGAGGTTGTCGTTCTCCTCGGAGACAAACAGCAGATCGGCCCCCACCGGGATATCGGCAACGCCGATTCGCACGGTGGAGGCTTCCAGCTCCTCGGCTTCTGCAAACCAGCGCGGCTCGTAAAATTCGCTATAGCCGGGAATGCACGACTTGGGCACGAGCCCAAGGATGCCTCCGTTCTGCAGCACAGCCGCGCAGTTGAACAGACGCCCCTTGATGTCGACCGGCAAGCCGACGATCACGATCAGGCTTTTGCCAGCCGTTCCGGCGGTGATCGTCTGGAGGGCTTCCAGCGCGCCCACGAGCAACTGGCGCTGAAGAAACAGATCCGCGCAGGTATATCCGGTGATGCACAGCTCCGGGAGGACGAGGTACTCGACCTGCTCCCGTTCGGCTTCCTCGATCGCTTCGAGGATTTTGACGGCATTGTATTGACAATCGGCTACGCGCAGCTCCGGCGATGCGGCGGCTACGCGGGCAAATCCATGCTTGTCCAACGTGATCACCTGTCCTTGTTGTAGTCCCTGTATTCCATATCTTCTCATTGTACCCCAAGACAGGGGGGATGTAACAGTCCGTCACCCCTGTTCGGGTTTGGTCCACGATCCCTTTCTAAAGGAGCGAAGTTGATATGAAAACAACAGTACCTAAACGCTCGGAGTCCTCAAAGTCATCGAGCCCATCAACCGGTTGGACGATGCTGCTGGGGTGTATGTTTGTTGTCTATGCATTGGTCGTGATTCGAATCATCCTGTTCAAAGGGGCTCCGTTGTACAACCTGTTTGTCGGGGCAGGCATGGGGACAAGAGAGGTTAGTCTCATCCCGTTCGCCTCTACCATCGAGTTATTTACTCAACAACTCGGAATGGGCGGCTCCTTGAAAACATAGTGGGCAACCTCGTTTTGTTTGTCCCGCTCGGTATTCTGTTCCCTCTTCTATGGCGAACCGACGGTAAAAGGACCGTGCTGATTGGCGCCGTCATAAGTGTAAGCTTTGAGGTTTTGCAGTATGCATTTGCCTGGGGTTCCAGCGATATCGATGACGTTCTCTACAATACCTTGGGCACGCTGATCGGCTGGCTGGTTTTCCGCTTCGGGGCAGCTCGTTTGAGCGATCCGACACTGTTGAAAAAGGTCTTTTCCCTTCTTCTGCTCCTGGTGGGCACGGTCGGTCTTGCGGTGTTGTTTTATACAAACTCCAGCTTGTTTCAGATCACTCCGAAGAGGGTGATCGTGGAGAACGGAGAGCTTCTGAAGCCAGTGGAACATCAAGCGGCCTATGCGGCGGGGCACGTGAAGAAGCTGGACGATACAACCATAGAGCTGGAGAAATCCATTCAGCAGGCGGGCGAGGCCCGACAGCTCGTGAAGCTGACGCTGACCGAAAACACGACCCTGCTGCGGGAGCTTCAGACGATCTCGATGTTTCTGGGTACCATCACCAAGGAGGTCATTCGGTATGAGCCGCTCTCCTATGCCGACTTCACCCAAATGCGGGACTCGCTCGCGGGACAAAATGTCAAAGTGTGGAGCCATGATGGGAAAACGGCGGATGTTGTTTTGTTTCAGCAGCTGACGATGGACTAGAGAGCCCGACGAGGCCATGCCGAGAGCAAACGAACATTTGCTTTCGAGATGGCCTCTTTTTTGCGGAGTAGAGGAAATGAAGCACAACCCCGTGGTGCTCATCGAAGACTGGACGGTGCGCAATCGCGGAACTGCCGGAACACGCGGTTGAAGGTTCGCACGTTGGTAAAGCCGCATTCCAACGCAATCTCCAGGATGGTCTTGTCCGTTGCAAGAATCATCTCCTCCGCTTTGTTCACCCGGATGTTGTTCAGGTAGGAGAGACAGCTCATGCCCGTGGTGCTTTTGAAAAAGCGAGAGAAGTGAAACACGCTCATGTTGGCCTGGCGAGCGAGATCCTCCAGCGTAATGGAACTGTTGTAATGAGTGTCCAGGTAATCCAGCGCGTGCTGCATTGCTTTTCGACTTGTGCCGAGTCGTTTTTCTCTGCGGGGATCGAGCGGCTCGCTGGCTACATGCCGTAGAAGGGTGCCGCATAGCTCGTGAAGCAGCCCGGTCACGATCATCTCATAATGCGGCGGCATCTCGGCAGACTCTTGCCGAATGCGGGGAAATAGCTTTGCTGCGGTGGCCGACAGCTCGCCTGCTGGCGAATCGGGCGGCTGCCCGGCTGCTTCGAGAAAAGGAGAGGTGATCCGGACATCCTTGGGCCACCCTCCCGGAAAGCCGATGAGCCGAGGGTTGAAGATGATGAGAACTAATTCCGAGTCCATGCCTTGGCTGTCGTAGTAATGAATATCTCCGCTGCTGCATACGGCGAGGTCGCCGGCCTGGAGGATACGGGTCTCCGCATTGATCCCAATTCGAATCGAGCCTTCGGTTACATAGATCAGTTCGACGTCATTATGCCAATGAGCCAGAAAGACGAAATTGCGCAGCCGAATGGTACTGAGCGGCAGCGGGGACGAATAGGAACGGTGCTCGTGATAGGCTTTCACGGGTTAGGAGGTCTCCTTCCTCTTCATGGCCTAGATAATAGCAAAAAATGACCAGTGGGGCAACGAAAATGGCGAGAGGAAAACCAGGTTTATCGCTTACAATTTCCTTAGATCAGATCAAGTTCTGGCTGCATGGAGCGTTTCGTAGAGCGGGAGACCGCACGCTCGGATGCCGTCACGAAGGAGAAGGAGCAGAGGGATATGGCCAAACAGGCTTTGATCGTAAGAGGCGGATGGGACGGGCATGAGCCGGTTCAAGTGTCGGAGGTATTCTCCGCAGTGCTTGGCGCGGAGGGCTTTGAGGTTGAGATCTCCGACACGCTGGACAGCTTCAAGGACGAGGAGAAGCTGAAGAGCCTGAGCTTGATTGTTCCGGTATGGACCATGGGAGAAATTACGGACGAGCAGCTTCAGCCCGTTCTGCGGGCAGTGGAATCGGGCGTGGGGATTGCCGGGTGTCACGGGGGAATGTGCGATGCGTTCCGCAGCTCGGTGGAATGGCAATTTATGACCGGGTCTCAGTGGGTGGCCCACCCGTTCAACGATGGTGTTGAGTATGTGGTCAACATCGTATCGGGCAGCTCAAGCCCGATTGTCGAAGGCATTCGCGACTTCCAAGTTAAGTCAGAGCAGTATTACCTGCACGTTGATCCTGCTGCGAATGTACTTGCGACCACCACGTTCGTGGTGAGCGAAGGCCCGCATTCGGCGAACGGCGAGATCGTCATGCCCGTGGTCTACACCAAACGGTGGGGGCTGGGCCGCGTCTTCTACAACGCCCTCGGGCATCACGCGGATATCTTCGATATCCCGGAAGCGAAGGAATTGATGCGCCGGGGCTTTTTGTGGGCGGCGAAGTAAAGGCGAAGCGGCTATGAAAAGGGCATGAAGATCAAGGAGAAAGGCGGAGAGGGCTTGAGCAAAATCAAAGTAGGCATCATCGGCTGCGGGAACATAAGCGGTATTTATTTGGAGAACCTGACGGGCTTGTTTGCCAACACGGAGGTCTACGCCTGTGCAGATGCCTTGCAGGAAAGAGCGGCAGCAGCGGCAGCGAAATACGGCATTCCTCATGTTTGGCAGGTGGAGGAGCTGCTCGCTTCCGACGAGATTCAGATCGTCCTCAACCTGACTACCCCTGCCTCGCATTATGAGCTGTGCAAGCGGGCGCTGCTTGCCGGTAAGCACGTCTACACGGAGAAGCCGCTCGCCCTGGTACCCGAGCACGGACAGGAGCTGGTGACCCTCGCCAGGGAAAAGGGGCTGCTGCTCGGATGCGCGCCGGACACGTTCCTGGGCGGCGGGCTGCAGACGTGCCGCAAGCTGATCGACGACGGCTTTATCGGGGATCCGGTCGCGGCAACCGCCTTCATGGTCTGCCATGGGCACGAGGGCTGGCATCCCGACCCGGCCTTCTATTATGAAGCGGGCGGGGGCCCGATGTTCGATATGGGGCCGTATTATTTGACAGCTCTGCTCACGCTCATGGGGCCGGTGAAGACGGTGGCCGGGATGACGAGCACGCCGTTCCCCAAGCGAACCATCACCAGCGCACCGAAATATGGCCAGACCATCGATGTCCAGGTTCCGACGCATGTGGCCGGAACGCTGCAATTCGCAAGCGGGGCCGTCGCGACGATGATCATGAGCTTTGACATCTGGAGCAGCACGCTCCCTCGAATCGAAATCTACGGCACCCGGGGAACGCTGATCGTACCCGATCCGAACACCTTCGGCGGCCCCGTTCTCTTTCAACCGGCGGGGGGAGCCGGCTTCACGGAGATCCCGCTGTTGTATGGCTATGCCGCCAACAGCCGAGGAATCGGCGTCTCCGATCTGGCGGACAGCCTCCTGACGGGAGAGAAGCCTCGTGCAGGCGGCGACCTGGCGAACCATGTGCTGGAGATCATGCAAGCCTTTCATACGAGCTCCGACTCGAAGCGTTATGTGGAGCTGGTTACGTCCTGCGAGCGGCCGAGACCGCTGCCGCAAGGCTTGATTCCAGGCCATCTTCATCAGCCCTGATCGTGTTCTTGGCCGCGGAAAAGACACTGGTGCAGGGCAAGACTTCGATATCCTGCTGGGTATTGATGATATGCATTCAGGATTCATCCCTAGAAATAGAAAGAGACCCCTCGTTGGTGAGGGGTCTCAATTTTTTTAGGTCATATCTATAGTTGATTGATCCTGTTTTGCAAGTTTCCATATCAAGAAACGATGTTCTTGATGGGGAAGGCTATCATATAGCTAAAATGGCAATAGGTCAAGAGATTCTGCGAAAAAGAGTAGGGTAGAGAGCATCCTCCCATTAAAGGTAACACTTAAAGAATACAGAGTAACAAAATCACCTAAATACCGATTTCCTTTTTCTAGAAGGGTAAGCTAAGGTATTTACATTACTAAATAAATACGAGGAGTTTTTGTTATGGATCAATCTCCACATCGACTTCATAAAGACTTATTGATCATCAAGAAAGTTGATTTGCAGTACCTTCTATACTTACCTAAAGACTACCTCTCATCCAGCGAGAAATGGCCAGTCATACTATTTCTACATGGACGAGACCAACGAGGGGAAGATACGGATCTTCTAAAGATTCGAGCCCTTCCTCAGCTTATAGAAGGTGGTGAAGATTTTCCGTTTCTCGTAATCGCACCTCAATGCCCAAATTATTATATTTGGCCGTTCGTATTTGATGGACTTATTGCAATCGTTGACGAAGTGATTTCAAACTATTCGGTTGATGAAAATAGAATCTATCTGACGGGTCTTAGTATGGGGGGATTCGCAACTTGGGATTTGGCAATGGAGTACCCAAGGAAATTTGCAGCGATAGCGCCAGTATGTGGCGCTGGTTCTAAGGAAAGAGTGGAAACGTTGAAACATGTCCCTGTTTGGGCGTTCCATGGTGCGGAAGATGATGTTGTTCCCCTTGAAGAAGCCAGAGAAGTCGTCGATGCTCTACAAAGCATTGGAGGAAACGCCCACATGACGGTCTACCCGGATGGAAACCATGATGCGTGGACAGAAACTTATCAAAACCCTGGTTTGTACGAATGGTTTCTTAAAAACAGTCTGTGACAGCAAGAGCTTTCACTGGGTATAAGGGATTCAATGAGCGCGACGCCACAAGCTGTTCCGGTGCGGGTGTCTTGAACCCGATCGGATCGTTGCAAAACAATAAAAGCCCCAGGAACCGAATTCCTCGGGCTTTTCGTATGGAAATTTTTACAAAGACCTTATTCAACATCATACCAAATCGCCAAGAAACAGTCTATACTTTTTCCAAAAAATTTCCTATATTGATCAAGCAATATTTCAGTAGAAGGAGAGTGAAGTATGGACGGATGGAGTCATTTATTAGAAGGGAAATTAGGGGGTTGGGTAGAAAAGATATTTGGAAGGGGTTATCACCCGGAAGAGGCCGTACAGCTGCGCGGCGGAGCACAGAAGGTCGTTTATTTGGTTCGTTGTTCGAACGGCTTTCGTTTTATTCTGTATGTTTGGGACTTGCAGTTGAACTATTTTCGGGAAGAGCTGGAACAGGAGGAGCGATCGGAACCCATAGGTTACGGGGGGAAACCCTTTCAAACGGTTAACGCCTGTCTGAGGGACCTTCAGGTACGTACACCGGAACTCTACCACTTTGAACCGGGAGGCCTTTAGGGCGAGGCAGATTTCGCATTTGTCGAGTACATTGATGGAAAAGAAGCCTCGGACTTCTTTCAAGCGGATCCCGAAATTCAAGATCAAGTATTCCAGCCTCTTGCCGAGATGCTGAACAGAATGCATCAACAAGCCAGGGCAAACTGGGGAACGCTGCATGAACCAATACCGGATGCATCTTCCGGGTGCCATTTACCTATATTGGCAGGGGATCTCCAGAAACTGGATTATTTGTCCGCCAATATTTCGAAATTCCAGAATCATCACGACAAGTTTATTCAAGTCATAGAAGATTTGGCTGCAAAAATCGTTACCAGATCGTGTTACGGCTTCATCCGTGCGGAGCTGGGACCTAATCATGTTCTGGTGGACAAATGGAGTTCCGGTTCGACAACTACAAGCACTACTTGAAGCATAGTCAACTGAACCCCAATCGGATGGCCTTCTATAAGTTGTATCATCATCTTTCTTACAGTGCAGGTCCCCACAGGCTGCTGCAAAGAGGATATCCAGACGCAGAGTTGGTTGAACAAATCATGGCGTAAAATATGCAGTGTGCCTTTCGGATTCTTGCCGATCATTTCTAAATGAAACTAGATTTTAGGTGAATCTTACCAGCGAAGGGGTCTTAGCGTGTTTAAACTCATCATGTCGCGTTTGCTTACCTGTGTCCTTATCACATCGATCGCCCTGCCTGCGGCGACAGTCAATGCCGCTTCGGTAACAGCTGTTGCTGCCTCCTCTCAGGCCGAGGAAGGAAGCATCACCATTCTCGTGATCAATCCGGATAGCAGGCAGCCTGTTCCGGGTCTTCATCTGTACATCGACGGCAAGGATGTTGGCACAACGGATAAGAACGGGACCGTCTTCCTCGATCACCTGAAGCTGGGCCATTATGAGGTGGAGCTTCGGCTCGCAGGTGCAGCCAGCGGGACCATGAACGGGTTCTACGTTACGGGAAAAGAGAGTCAAACCGAGCTGTGGTATTCCGGCCCGACCCCCTCCCAGTCTACGACTTCCTCCGGATCCCGCTTTCAGCAGACCGTCGTCAACGTTGCTCCTTCTCTTCCAACCGCTGCTCGGGATACGAAGATTACCGTATCCTTCGACAGCTCGATTCCTGCTTCGACCCAAGCCTATATCAAAAAGCTGGCGGCGGAGCTTGATCCTGCCGTTCGAAGCTATCTGGGCGCTCCCATCAAGAGCGGCAACCTCATGCTGAAGTACGCCGCAGGCTCCCATACCACCATCAGCCAGGACAAGGCCGTGATGACCTTCGGCAAGCTGCCCGATGGAACCAAGGGAACCGACAAGGCATGGGACGAAATCTTCCTGGTCAATTACATACACAAGTTCCTGGATGGCGGGAGCATTCCGATTCCCGGTATCCGTTATACGGAGAACCTGGCCCACTCCATTAAGGAGCTGGTGGCGGAGTCCATCACAGCCAAAGGAACCCGGACCATTGCGTACCGCGGCATCAATTATTACCTGGCGGCCTATCCGGCTTTCCAGAGCCTGAAGCCTGAGCTTGTGCTGAACACAGGGAATACCAACGATACCGCTTCCGCTTTTAAAAGTGACAACTTCCTGCTCACGAACAATGCCTATGACAAGCTGAATTCGTTCACGATTGAATATGCGAAGGCTGTTTGGCTAAAGCTGGCCTACGCTCGTTACCTGGAATCCGGTCAGTGGGATTTCTTCTACCAGTTGAAAGAGCAGTTGGTGCAAAAGAAGCCGCAGGACAGGGCTGGGTTTGAGGCGATCATTACGAGCCTTGTGCCTGTCGTAGCGGGTAAGACGGCTGTGGAATGGATGAGCGAACAAGCCTTGTTCCGCGGAAGCATCCCGAACAAGCTTGCCGTCAGCCTGTTTGTGGCGGATGGAGATTCCTTCAACGTGACAGGCCGCAATAACCCGGATATGCTCTATCCCTTTGTGATCAGCCGTACACCGGGAGAGATCATCCATACGGATGTAAAGGTTACGGTGAAGAACAGCAAAGGCAATGTGATTCTCAACCAGACGGGTAAGAGCGGGTACTCCGACAATGGAAAAACCGGCATTCGCCTTCCCCAGGACAAGCTGACTCCCGGAACCTATACGGCAACAGCAGAAGCGACCTATCAAGGAACCACCGTGAAAGACACACAGACGTTCACGGTTTATTCCGCAGACAACACGGACGGGTATTGGCTTAACCTGCAAGCAACAGATACAAGCCGGAACACGAAGGTAACCGTCACCTATGATGCTTCGATTCCCGCTGCCAGCAAGAGCTATATCGACCTTCTGATGAAGGACATCGATCCGGTCATCCGGCAGATTGCCGGGGCTCCGCAAGCCGATAATCGCCTTGTAGTGAAGTATGATCCCAAGGGATTGGCTGGAATGGACAGCAACATGACGGTGTTGAACCTCGTCAATCTACCGAAAGCCGGAAGCAAGACAGATGCGAACTTCGACTCCTTCTTCTTCATTGAGTATTATCACATGTTCCACAAAGGAACGACGATCCCCATTGCGAACGCACGGTACACCGAGAACATCAGCCAAGCCATGAAGATCGTCATCTCCCATACTCTGAAACAGAATGGCATCCGCGATACCAACGTACAGTCGATTCCGTACTATCTCCACTTGAACAAAGTGCTGGAGAACCTGGGACCGGGGGTTCTGATCAACCTGGGCCGTACCAACGGTAATGCCGGAAGCGGAAATCTCGATGTGCGTACAGAGTGGAAGGATACCTCCGCCTATATGATGGGCATGAACGTATTCACTCTGGAGTACGGCCCGACGCCTTGGCTCGTTCTGGCGGATGCTTACTTCAAACGCAATGGCGATTATGGCTTCTTCCGAGAGCTGCAAAACGAGTTGGCGAAGAAGGCTCCGGCTTCTGCCGCAGAGTTCTACACGCTCATCGATTCTCTTGTCCCTGCCAAGATCGAGGGCAAGAAAGCTTCTGACTGGCTGAAGGGCACGGCGTTGTTCCAAGAGGTGCCGAAAGAAACAACGTTCGTAAAGCCGCTGCCCATTCAGGGAACCAGCCGCCTGATCTATGGCATGGATAACCCGGATGCCATTCTTCCGTTCGCGGTATCCCGCAAAGGAGCTGCCGAGATTATCGAGCAGGACTATACGGTATCCGTTGTGAACGAGAAGGGCAAGATCGTGTTCACCCAAAAGGGGAAGCCGGCGCTGGACGGGGACATGGGCTTGCCCAAGGCCGTGAAGCTGCCGAAGCTAGCCGTCGGCAAGTACAAGGCCGTGCTGGCTGTTGTCGTGGACGGGAAGACGATCACCGGAGAGCAGGCTTTTGCGGTAACACAGTAAACCGATCTACGTGTGGAGGACAGGAAACGAAAAAGGCTGCAATCCTTGGATCGGGATAAAACCAGGGATGCAGCCTTTATCATCTATGGATCGAGGTGCGACAATGAAGCACGAGCAAGCAGCCGAGGACCTGCAGACCGTTCATTTTATTACGGACTGGTGGGATGGGCCCAAATCCGGGTTTGCTGATTTTGCAGGCGGCATTCATTCTTTTGAAAGAATATTCGATGAGGGGAAAGAGGAGTGGTCCAGCTTGTATCGGGTAAGACCTGTGTCCGATGAAGAGTACTCCCTCCAGGTGGAAGCCTACCATCTCTTTCTAGAATGGAAAAAGGATGAACACCAAAGCAGGCCGCATCCTTTGCTAGACCCGGAAAATCGTAGATTTCATGAGATTGAGCAAGCTTTGCCGGCCTACGATAGCTCCTATTATGCAGAACCCTACATTGGAGAATTTGTACCTGCAGCCAGGGAAGATGAAGATGATGGAGAAGGGAAGGGAATCGCGTTCCTTCATTAAAGGTAAAATGGACGAGGGCGGGTAAGGGAAGCTCGTGATCCCTTGGCATCCTCACTTGAAGTATTGGTAGATGGGCACGTCGCTCCAAATATGGGCTTCTATGTACCGCTCCGGTCCAAAGCGGCCGTCGTCGTTCCAGATCTGGGGCAGGCCGTATTTGTCGATCAGCCCCAGGATTTCTTCGTAGAGATAGAGGGTTTTACGGTATTCTTTGCCGTCTGTGACCCGGTTGCTGAATGTTGGGTGCGAGTCTCCGTAGGTGAACGAGACGGTTTTTAGATCGAAGGCCTCAATCGGGATCATCACGTGAGCACAGGGCTTAAACCAGGTGCTCAGCCACGGGCTGTGCTCGATCACCATGTAATGAGGGACATGCCGCTCCACCAGCCCGCCCTTTTCTAGAAACTTATTGCGCAGCAGCTCTTCAAAGTGCAAGCGGTCCTCCATATAGGAGGCTTGCCTTTTGGCGCATTGGGAATCCGGCTTGTTTGCCTTGACGGTCTTTAATACTTCGGTTGCTTCGGTAAGCGGAAGATCCGACAGGTTCTTAAAGGGGCCTATCGCAGGATCGTAATAATGATAGAGGTCCATGGTTGTCTCCTCCCAGGTACTATTTCGTCATAACGGGAGCCATCCCTGTTGAATGCAAAAAGACAACTTCTCTTCAGGTGAAAACCTGTTGAAGAAGTTGTCTTTGGTTTAAGTCGAGACGACAGGATTTGAACCTGCGACCTCTTGCTCCCGAAGCAAGCGCTCTACCAAGCTGAGCCACGTCTCGATATCCGTTGTTGTCCTTGTGAAAGGACCAGCAGAAAAGATTATATCATGAGCATTTTGAAATTGCAAGGGAATTTTAAAATCTCCACGTTGATAAAGGGGCCGCCAAATGAAAACGCTACCTTTTGCGAGGGTGAAAAAAAGTTTTGATAAAAGCGTTTTCTCCATGAAAAAGGCCTTGAAAGTCCGTTCCAATGGGAGTAGAATCAGCTTCAGTACGAAATGACCGAATTGGACAATTGGTCAGTTTCTAAAAAAGCCTCCGGCTTCAAAGGTAAACCGGGACGACACAAAAAGGAGGGGAAACGAATCGCGACCGTAGACAGGAGGCAGCAGATCCTGGATGCTGCAGCCCGCTCATTCAGCATTTATGGCTTCAAAGCGACGACGATGGATCAGGTGGCCAAAGATGCGAAGGTGGGCAAAGGAACGATATACACGTTTTTTGCAGACAAGGAAGAGCTGTTTGGCGCTATTCTGAACGAGTACATTTTGGAGATGAAGGCTTTCGCGGAGGATGTGCTGAACGATCAGCTGCCCTTTTTCGAAAACCTGCACAACGTGCTGATCGCCATGGTGAATTACCGGGAATCGCATCGCTTGACGATCCAACTGACGCATGAAGTGAAGGACATGGGAACCCCCGCTGCTATTGATGCTCTGCAGAAGGTGGAGATCGCCATCGTCGGCTTTATCAAGCGGGCCATAGAAAACGCGATCGAGAAAAGACAGATCAAGCCTTGCGACCCGGAGATTACGGCCTTTGTGATGCTGAGACTCTACATTGCCTTTGTCTTCGAATGGGCTGAAACCCACGAGAAGCTGTCAAACGAAGAAATTGCTCGCTTGTTCCGCTTGTATCTGGAGGATGGGTTGGCTGTTCCCCCCGTGTAGGCAAGAGTCAGAATGTATCGCCGTATAGAGAAACCGGCCCGGCGACCGGTAAAGTCATTTGAAAAAAGAAGGGTAGGATAAGGAACCCATGAAATCCAAATCTTTTGCAGGTGAGCTTTCGTCCATCGTGCGCAACAAGATGGTGCTCATTCCTGTTATTGCTGTTATGCTGGTTCCGCTGTTGTATGCGGGGATGTTTTTGTGGGCGTTCTGGGATCCCTACGCCAAGATGGACATTCTTCCCGTTGCCGTCATCAACAATGACAAAGGCGCGGAGTTCAACGATAAGACGATGAATGTCGGCGGCGAGCTCGTCGATAAGCTCAAGGAAGGCAAGGACTTCGATTGGCAGTTTGTCTCGAAGGACGTCGCCATGAAGGGCTTGTCCGACCGGACGTACTACATGGCGATCGAAATCCCTGAGGATTTCTCGCAAAAGGTTGTTACGGTAACCGACGAAAAGCCGGAACGGGCGGAAGTCAAGTATATCCCGAACGAGAGCTACAACTTCCTCGCTGCCCAAATCGGCAAGACCGCCGTTGAGCGTATTCAAGGCGAGTTGTCCAAGAGCGTAACGGAAGCTTATTCCAAAGCGGTATTCAGCAGTGTGGAAAAGCTCTCCGACGGAATCGGGCAAGCCGGTGACGGCGCCACGAAGCTGGCCGACGGCTCCAAATCCGTCGATGACGGCGTGAAGACGATCAAGGAAAACCTCGACAAGCTGGCCAAAGGGGCAACGGACCTGAACAACGGCGTTCAGCTCGTCGATGTCAACACCGGGAAGCTCGTAAGCGGCGCTTCCCAACTGAAGGACGGCATCAACACCCTCGACTCCAGCGCAGGCAAGCTGTCTGCTGGTGCGAACGAGCTGAAGAAGGGCGCCGAAGCCTTGGATGCCGGTCTCGGCAAGCTGGTTGCGGGCGCTTCCCCGATGAAGGAGGGCATCTCTTCGCTGCAGCAAGGGGCAGGAGCGCTTACGACGGGTCTTGGCGATCTGAACACCGGCGCCACCACCTTGTCTGATGGACTTGGCAAGCTGGCGGATGGAGCAAGCCAGTTGTCCGCCGGTGCAGAGAAAGCGGAAACCGGCGTCGCCCAACTGCAAAAGGGGCTTACCACCTCAAAGGAAAGCTTGACCAAGCTGTCCACCGGTGCGGATGGGATCTCGAACGGGCTGCAAGCCTATGCGAAGGCCCATCCGGAGCTGGCCCAAGACCCTAACTTCGCGAAGCTGCTCGAAACGAGCAAGGCGGTTTCGCAAGGGCTGACCTCCGTTACGACCGGGCAAGATCAGCTGATCGCCGGAGCCGAGCAACTGGCCACCGGTTCGACCCAATTGAAGACGGGGATTAGCACCATTTCCACGAAGCTGACGGAAGTCGCTGCCGGCGGGGAGAAGCTGTCTGATGGCGCAACCAAGCTGCAAGTGGGTGCGCAGCAGCTGGGCGGCGGCATCGACAAGCTGGCCGGCGGAGCCGATCAACTCGTCTCCGGCGCGGACCAACTGCAAGCCGGTGCGAAGAAGCTGGCCACCGGAGCCGGACAACTGGCCGGCGGAACCGACCAGCTGACGGCCGGTACCGGCAAGCTCGCCGCAGGCGCCGATGCCTTGGCAAGCGGCACGCAGCAGCTGAACGACGGAACCCATAAGCTGGCGAACGGTGCCGAGCAAGTGGCAACCGGTGCCCAAAAGCTGGATGAAGGCACCGTGAAGCTGCAAGACGGCGCCGACCAACTGGCCGACGGTAACAGCGAGCTCGCTACGAAGCTGACGGATGCCACCAAGCAAACCGGCTCGCTCAACACGGGCGACGAAAATGCCAAGATGTTCGCAGGTCCCGTGACCGTCAGCGAAGAACGGTATACCGAAGTTCCGAACTATGGAACCGGGTTTGCCCCTTACTTCATCTCGCTCGGCCTCTTCATTGGCGCACTGCTGCTGACGATCGTGTTCCAAATCAAGCAGCCAGCAGTCGCTCCGAAGAACGGCATCACCTGGTTCTTCAGCAAGTTCATGGTGACGGTACTCGTCGGTGTTCTGCAAGCCGTCATTCTCGACACCTTCCTGCTGTATGGCCTCGGCCTGGAAGTGCAAAGCATTCCGCTGTTCTACATCTTGACCATCATCACCAGTGTTACCTTCATGGCCATCATTCAATTCCTGGTCTCGGCCTTCGCCAATGCCGGACGTTTCGTCGGCATCATCCTGCTGATTTTCCAACTGACGACTTCGGCCGGAACGTTCCCGAAGGAGCTGCTGCCGGACTTCCTGCAAAAATTCCACAAGCTGCTCCCGATGACCTATTCCGTCTTCGGCTTCAAGGATGTCATCTCCAGCGGAGATTTCAGCACCATGTGGCAAAACACGTTTGTTCTGATCGGCTTTATCGTCGCCTTCATGCTCCTCAGCCTCGGCTTCTACACCTTCATGTTCAGCCGGCATAAGGATGAGTTCAAGCAAGCGGAAGTAACGGCCTAAGCCGAACCGTGCATCCCCGTACAGCAAACAGCCCCTGTCCATCCGGACGGGGGCTGTTTGAATGGGCGGATGCTATCCTCCATGCGACCATGCCAAACGGAAACTCCCACATATTCTAAAGTATCTTCTGTGAAGGGAGTGCTGAAACGTGGGTTTCTATCCTGGGTATGGGTATGGCGGAGGTGCAGGTTGCGGTTGTGTATCCCCTTATGGGGGTGGCGGCAGCGCATTCAGCTTCGTTCTGGTGCTGTTCATTCTGCTCGTGATTATCCTGAAAGCTTTCTGTTGATCACCTGAGCGCATCCCTGCACGGCTCCTCGCCGTGCGGGGATTTTTTTGAGTTTAGGAGGCCGTCAAGGAGGCCATCAAGCCGACGGCTTCTTGTTCCTTCTCATAGGCGGTATGCAACAAAGCGGCGATTTTCCTCCGAACCTCAGGGGTACTGGCGTCCTCGTTCTTTTTTAGCGTGAAGGCTTCCTGCCATGCTTTATAAACGGACCGATACAAGTCGGCAAGCTCGGGAAGCTCGACCTTCTCAAAGTACTTGTACGCGTACTTCTTCAGCGCTCCATAGGTTCCAAGAAAGTATTCCGCATTCCATGAGGCGCCGTATCCGCCCTCTTCCTCATAATGCTTGAGGAGGACGGGGTAGACCTCCAGGCCCTTGGCGTTTTCGCAGGATTCTTCCCCTTTCAAATGGGAGACGGCCAGCTTTAACGTGTCCGTTCGGATCGCTTCCGGGGATTTGTCGGATCGGCCGGTTAGGGTTAATACGGAGAGGAGGGGCAGCTCCCGCTTCCCGAGAACCGAATACGGCATCTCCGCGGTTTCTCCCGTAATGGAGAGGGTGGAGAAGGCTTGGGCCGCGTCATCATACCCGATAATCAAGCCCCATTCGGGAACGCCAATGTCCCAGGAGATGGCGGCCACGCCGCGATCGATCGACTCTTTGATAAGCTCAATCGCTTTGAGCCGCTGGGGTTCCTCCTGATCCTCCTGCCCCCAGTAACGGCCGACATAGTCGCAGAGCAGCCCGCCGCTTTCCACCCACTTTTTCTGGTCGTCCCAGCTCCAGATCGACGTAGCGCTTGGGCATAAATCGGCGGACAGCCACATCCGAAAGGCAAAGCCGCTTGTGGCGACGATATCCTCGGCCAACTCCGCATAAGGGCTGTTTTGAACAGCGGCAGACAATGATTTTGCCAAGGAAAACAGGTAGCCGGTTGGGTCCTCTACGCCTTGCCATGTAATCGAAAGCTTCTTCATGTTCTTCCCTCCAAAGGAATGTAGATTTTTTCTTGAAACGTTCGAGCTTCTTCGGTGTATGTTTCAAATTCATATCCGCCGGTGCGCCAGTAGCCGCTATGGGGAAGCCATTCGGTGTTGATGAATTCCCATGTTCGATGAATGGCGTTCACGAAAGCGAAGGAGGTGGCGGGCGGAGTGGTAAAAACGGCATAGAGACCGCCCGGAATGTGGAGTTCCTCGGAGCTGGTCAAATCTCCGTTCGCGTCTTCCTTGCGAATGCCAATCCAATAATCAAGCCTCGCGAGCGGAAGGTTCCAGCTGCACACCCCGTAGTCCGTAACCGTAGCGCCGCCGGACAACCTTTTTGACCATTTGCGGCAGTTGTATTGGTTCCAGAAGAGCGGCGGGGCTTTCTCCTTGCTTTTATAGGCGACAACGGAAAAAGAGGGGAGTGTTACAAGATCAGGTGTTACGGAAAAGGGCTCCGTATCGAAGGGAAGGGGTTCGTACAGCTTCAGGCTGCTTTGCATCGATTTGAATTCGGAGGGACGAACCTTGTGTTCGGCTGTAAACGCTCGCGTAAAGTTCTCCTTGGAGTTGAAGCCGTAGGCGTAAGCCAGGTCCGAGAGGGTTGTGTCGCGATCCAATCGCTTGATGATCTCCGTCAGTCTCCGCTTGCGGATGTAATCGGCTGGTGTCAGGTTGGTCGCATAGTGGAACACCCGGATAAAATGATAGTCCGAGTATCCAGCCACCCGCGCACAATCGGCAATCGTTAGATCCTGAGTAAGGTTCTCTTCAATAAAAGCAATCACACGCGCTATATGGTCCCTGTAATCCACCCTTGCTCACCTACTAAATGTTATATCAAACGGAAACCTTCTAGCGTTGATAAAAATTGCTACAAAAAAGGCATCCGGAAAGTTTGTCCAACTCTCTCGGATGCCTACTGGTTGTATAGATCACTAAGTTTCATTTGGTTTTAAAGCGGAAGGCAAAAGACCTCTTCATCATCCCAAACATCCCCGGTAGGGACGAACCCGAATTGCTCATAGACATGTTTGCCCCTATGATTCTCGGGATCGATGGACAAGTAGATTTTCTCGCAGCCGAACTGCTGCTTCATCTCCTGAACAATGAGGGAGAGCGCTTGTTTTCCATACCCCTGCCCCTGAGCCTTGCGATCCAGCATAAACCGGCAGAGCTCATAGCAGCTTCTCTCTTCGCACCATCCATACATAGCGAAGCCGATCAGCGTCCCATCCTGTTCGATGGCTTTCGTTGTCCATCCCGGTTCGAATGCCGATTGAACCAGGGAGTATGCATTGGACGCGACGAACTCTTCGCCAAGGGTGTGGGAACCGTTTTCATTTGTCGTGAGCAAAACAACCTTTACCCAGTTCTCTTTGGTTATCTCAATAAGATTCATGGTTTCCCTCATGTAAAAGCAAAATGGCGTTCCCGAGAGGATTCACTCTCCTAATGATAAAATATATGATAAAGCACTATCTTGTACAGGGAAAGAATAGATTTATTTGAGAAGAATGAAACTCGGATGATAGACTTGTGACACGAAGAGGGCACTTTCCGCCTGAAAATCCGTGTTATATTGATATCATCGGAAGATAAGGAATCACCCAATAGCTCCTCCTTTTTAGACCGCCCTGCTGCAGGGCGGTTTTCTTTTTTAGCCTACTTACAATCGCAAGGATGCTTCAGAAGAACGCTGGGTTACTTCGAAGCACTTCGACAAGGACAATCTTTGAAGGGGGGTGAAAACGCAGATGACCATAATGAGAACAGTAGTGGCTTCAACCAAGATGGTTAAGAAAAACGACAGCAGCCAGGTGGAGGTGTATTCGCGGGGATCCCCGCTTACCTATCAAAAAGGCGGTAGCTTTTTAGTAGAACGCCGTGATGATAATCTTGCTGTTTATTGAACGAGACTAACCGATGGCTGAAGAAGGTGAAGGCATGATTGACAACTTCATACTGGAGGAAATCCGAACTTTTTGCGAAAGGCATGTCAGCCCGAAAATCAAGTTGCAGCTCCCGAATGATGAGGATCTCATGGATTATCGGCTTGTGCATCCAAAAGCTCTCATCGGGTGGATACCTCATCCGAATTATCCGGAAGATTTGCTGCTGGAGCTCCCCAGCGTGATGAAGAAGGCGGTCCCCGCGATGGTAATCGGGATGGATGAAGGGGACGACGACGGCAAGGATGCAGGGATTGCGGCAAGAATTACCTTCATGGTGTTTAACCCTGGCACGTACCTTGCACCGGGACAGTTGAGCACGGATGGCAAGGGGTACCAAGACTTGCTTAACCTGATGCATATCTGCCGATCGGAGCTGGCCAAGTCTTATCTCATCGGAGACGGCAAGACGGCGGCTCAAAAGCCATTCCGTTGGGGCGTATATCAGAAACAGGCGGCTGATTACTGGATAGGATGGCTTACATTCCGAGCGACGGCCGTTGTGCTGCCGCTCATGACCAAAGAAAATTTAAACTTCTGAAAGGGCGTGTAATGTAATGACCTACAAACATGGCATTTACGGTGTTCAGGCTCCTACAACGGATGCTCTGCCTCCCGCCGGTGTCGGCACTCTACCGATTTATATTGGGACGGCTCCTGTGCAACAAACCTCTAATCCGGCGATCCATGTGCCGGTTATCCTCAACACCTTCGAGGATGCAGTGGCAAAGCTTGGGTACTCCGACAATTGGTCTTCGTATACTCTCTGCGAAGCGATTTATGCCCACTTCAAGAATGCGATTCAACCTATCGGTCCGATTATCGCGATTAACGTGTTGGATCCGAGTGTGCACAAAAAGGAAGGCTCCCAAACCATTGAGATCACAAACGGGGTCGGCTATATCACTGCTCCGGCGGTCCTCGGTACCCTTTCCATCACCGGAAAGACGCTCGGGACGGACTATACCGCTGCCTATACCGACGATGGCCGTATCAAGATTGCCGCTCTTCCCGGCAAGACACTCGCCGCTTCGGTTACGGTTGAGTACAGCGAAGTAGATGCTTCCAAGGTCCTCCCGACGGATGTCATTGGTGGAACTTCCGGTGGAATTCGTAAGGGAATTGCGGCTGTTGACCTCGTCTATCAAACCCTCAACGTTGTTCCCACGATTCTGGCGGCACCGGGTTGGTCCCATCAGAAGGCCGTCAAGGAAGCGCTGGTCAGCAAGGCTAATCTGGTGAACGGCCATTGGGATGCCATCGTGGTTGCAGATCTTGACGCAGGATCTACAGCGGATTCTATCGATAAGGCTATTGCCTGGAAGATTGATAATGGGTACAACGATCTTCCCCTGAAAGTCGTTTGGCCGAAGGCAAGAAAGGCTGACCGCACGTTCTGGGGCTCTACTCTGGCTGTGGTACAAATGCAGCAGACCGATTTTGCAAACGACAATGTGCCTTACGAAACCCCTTCAAACAAGCAGGTTGATGCTGCTGGAACGGCCGTTGGAAGTGGACCGATCTACTTTGACGAGATTGAGGCCAACCAACTGAATGCCAAGGGGATTACAACCTTTCTCTTCAAGGGGGGGATTTGGGTGTTGTGGGGGGCCCACAACGCAAATTATGAGGATGGTGCTCCCATCGATCCGAAGAATGTGTTCGACGCCAGTATTCGGATGCAGCGATACCTCACCAACACGTTCCAGGCCCGTTACGCGCCTTACCTGGACGGCCCCCTTACCCGGTCCCTCGTGGATACGATTCTCAATGATGCTGGAGTTTGGCTGAATAGTCTAGTAGCAGAGGGAAAGCTGCTCTCAGGCTCTATCGCCTTTCACGAGACAAGCAACTTGACAAGCTCCATGGTGACGGGGGACTTCCTGTTCGACGTGCTCAACACGACAACTCCGGTTGCAAAATCGCTGACCTTCCGTGTCCGGTATACAACGGCAGGATTGGCTACTCTTTTTGGAGGTGAAAACTAATGCCGCGTTTCCATAACAAAACCATCGATTACAAACTCAAGGCGACGGATACATCCGGGAAGCTTGTCGTCATTGATGATTCCTCCGATCTTCAGCTACCCAGCATCGAGAAGCTGACGGATACGCTGAAAGGCGCAGGAATTATGGGGGAAATTGATCTCCCCACTTTCGGACAGGTAGGCAGCATGACGTTTACCATTAACAATCGAGCGGACAACCCGCAGTATGCCATGCTATCCCGGCCGGGTACAATCAACTTCGAAGTGGTCTGGGTGGTGGATGTATTTGACTCTTCCGATGTAAAAATTGGAATTCAGCAGCACAAAGCCTTTTTGACCGGTATCAACAAAAAGTACGATCCCGGCAAGCTGGAGGTGGGCTCCGGTTCCGAAGGGTCGAGCGAGTTTGAAGTCATTTACTTCCGCAAGGTTGTGGACGGCAAGGAAGCGCTCTTGATTGATAAGATCAATTACAAGTACGTGGTAAACGGCGTGGACTTCACGGCCGGCATTCGGGCGGCTCTCCAGTAGGAGAGCTGCTTTTACTATAAGGAGGAGTTATGGCTGAACTAAAGCTTACGAAACCGATCGATATCAATGGCTCGCAGGCCAAATCGCTCAAGTACAACCTCGAAGATATGACGGCGAGGGACAAGGCGGAAGCAACCAAGGCATTCAAAAAAAGCGGCAACATGATCATGGTTCAGGAACTCGATTCCGATTACCACTTGTATTTGTTTGCTCAGGCTTGCCGGTTGGTCGATCCCTCTATCGAGGTGGAGGACGTTCTTCGGATGAGTGCAAAGGATTCGGTTAAGGCGGAGGCCCTTGTCCGCGATTTTTTCTTCATCAATTCGGAGGAGTCGTTACCGATGAGTACATCCGCGGATGCATAACCCAGCTTGTTTATCACAACTTTGCAACCCGTTCCGAGTGCATGGACATGCCCCTCATCGAGCTGATTGCGTTTTTTGAAGACTTGGCTGAAGAAGCAGAAAGGCAAAGAAAGGAGGTGGAACGGACCCGTGGCAAGTAATACGGAACTTGAGAATCTGGCTAAGTCGGCAGAGAAGCTCGAAGCATCCTTGTCCAAAGTGCTGGAGGAGGTCCAAGGAAAGACAGAGTCGGCCGGGTTTTCATTCGGTGTGTTTGGCAAGCTGGCTAGCAAGTCCTTCGAGCTGGCCAAGGGTGCGGCTAACAAAGCGGCAACGGCGATCGCAACCGGATTGCGGGATGCGGGTAAAGATGGGCTTAAGCTGGCCTCTGATTTGGCAGAGATTCAGAAGACGGTCGATTTTACGTTTGGAAAAAGCGCAGGCCAGATTGATTCCTTTGCGAAGAGTGCCTTAAAAAGCTATGGCCTATCCGAATTGGCTGCTAAGCAGTATTCCATCAGCGTAGGAACCGTGATGAAAAATTCCGGCGTCTCCAGTCAATACCTGGGGACCATGTCAAAAAACCTGACGGCTCTCTCTGGCGACTTTGCCTCCTTCTACAACCTCAATCCAGCCGAAGCGTTTGAGAAAATCAAATCCGGGATCTCTGGAGATATCGAGCCCCTGAAGTCTCTTGGAATCAACATGAGTGCGGCTAATTTGAATGCTTATGCGATGTCCAAGGGAGTTCGAGTTTCCTATGAAAATATGGATGAAGCCAGCCAGACGATGCTTCGCTATAACTACCTCATTGAGAAAAGCACAAGTGCTCAAGGGGACCTGGCGCAAAATCAGGGGACATATGCCAACCAGCAGAGGATGATGAAGGAAAACTTCCAGCAGCTTTCCATGACCGTTATGGCTGGCGTTCTTCCTTCCTTTACAAGGCTGATCACACGCGTCAATGAGCTAATCGAGACCTTCATGAGCAGCCCTCAAAAGGTGGGAGAGCTTCAAGGAGCCATATCGGGGATCGTAGATAAGGTCATCGCATATTTACCGGGGGCCGTGGACCAAGTGTATGCCTTTGCCTTAAAAATTGGCGAGGTAGCTGGCGATGCTCTCGATTTATACAAGGTGATTTCGGATAACTGGTCCTTGATTGAACCCATCATCATTGGCATTGTTGGCGCGATGGCTACTTGGAAGATCGGCACCGGTATCGTTGCTGGAATCCAGGCGATCACAAAGGCCTATAAAGCGTTGAACAGTGAAAAGGCGAAAGATATGATTGCAACACTTTATCTACGTGGGTTATATCTCGGTGACGCAATTGTCAAGGGAATAAGCACGGCCGCTACTTGGGCGATGACCGCGGCGACGACCGCCTTTGGGATTGCTGTAGCGATCGTGACCTCCCCCATTACCTGGATTATCCTTGGTATTGCAGCCCTCGTGGCCGGCATCATCCTCTTGTGGAAAAACTGGGATCAAGTGAGCGCCTGGATTGTCGGACTCTTACAAAATAACATACTCCCATTCCTGCAAGGGATTGCTGCCTTCGTTATTCAACTGGTGTCCTCCATCATGAGCGGGGTAATGTCGGCTTTGAACGGAGCTAACGAATGGTTGATGGGCTTGGGGAGGGGGGTTTTATCCATTTTTACTGGAATCCTAGGTTTTTTTGTTACACCTATCAATAACCTGATAGATGGCTTGAACAGTATCAAAATCAAAATCCCCGATTGGGTGCCCAAGTTCGGAGGAATGATATTCGGTGTTAGCCTGCCGCATATCCCCACTTTTGCAAAAGGTGGCTTTGCCAATCAACCGTCGATTTTCGGTGAAGCAGGACCGGAAGCAGCCATTCCCTTGAAGCGAACCCCGCGCAGCTTGAGCCTGCTCCATCAGACGGCCCGAGCACTCGGAGCGGAACCGGGCGGAGGAAGCCCTCAGTTCGTATTTGCTCCTGTAATCAATGGGGGAAGTGCGGACAGCTTAATCAAGTCCCTTAAGCCCGCAGCGGATGACTTTTTTGACCGATGCGATGCTTGGTGGGATTCGAAGGGGAGGTTGAGCTTTGGTGGATGATGCCTACCTTTACACAGCCATGGCAGGGGACACCTTTGATGTGATCTCCCTGGATTTTTACGGGGATGAACGCTTCTCCTCAACCATTATTAAAGCAAACCTGCGGTACTGCAGCGTATTGACTTTCCAGGGGGGAGAGCAATTGCGAATACCTGTCATTGATGAGCCTGTAGCCGCGACATTGCCTCCTTGGAAGCAGGGGTGACCTATGCAGATTTTTTATAACAGCAAGGACTCCACTTCTATTCTCCAGCCCATCTCTGTTTCGACAACGGACAGAAGCGGCGGGGCTCCAGACGATATGGCGATCCTTCTAGCAGACCCAGATGGGCTACTTAGTACCTGGAGTCCGAAGAAAGGTGATACGATCCGGGTTCTTGAAGGCGGGTATGACACCGGCATCATGTATGTGGATGAAGTGAGACAAACAGCAGGCTATTTGAACCTGGCGGCGATCTCCATTCCGATGACGGCTCGTACTAGTCGTTCTCAAGGGTGGGAAAATGTCCGATTCTTGGAGATCGCTGCAGAAATCGCCGGCCGCTATGGGCTTGAGATCAAGCCGTACGGGGTGGTGAACCACCTGTACCCTCGACTTGACCAAATCGAGAGGCCTGACTTTGAGTTTCTCTCCTGGTTATGCCAATTGGAGGGCTATTCCTGTAAGGTGAGCGGAAGCTTGGTCATCTATGATGAGCATAAGCAGGAGCAGGAACGACCCGGACTGACGATCAGGAAAAACAGCATGAGGAGCTTTGAATTCTGCGATCGTTCCACTGGCATCTACAGTCGATGCAATGTCCGAGGAAGCACTCCTACAGGGATGGTTGAGGGGAGCTTCTCTGACGGTCAAATGGTGGGTCCGACTCTTAGTGTTACCCTTCCGATCGGCAGCCAAGCGGATGCGGATCGCTGGGCCAAAGGTATGCTCAGGAGCTGGAATAAACAAAGAGTCACGGGGAAAATAACGATTGATTTGAACCCAGGTCTGGCAGCGGGCTCCATGATTACGATCGAAGATACAGGTTTTTTTGACGGTCTTTATCTGGTGGATGCCGTTGCCCATGAGTTTGCGAGTAATCGATCCAAGCTTATCGTACGAAGACCTCTGGAGGGATACTAGGTGATCAAAAAAGGATTTATCAGTACCGTCGATCCAGTTAGCCATACCGCCAGAGTAACTTTTCCCGATATTCCGAGGTCTGTCACGACAGAACTGCCCTATGCGTCCCACTTGACCTTAAGCCCAAACGATCAAGTGGCCGTGGCGTTCTCCTCCCCTGCGAATATGGCGGATGGGATGATTGTTGCCGCTTTATCCGATTCGGCTCTACGCGTATACAAAAGCCTGGGACTCTTCGCCGAAGGCTCTACCCAACCCCACGCTCCTTACAATTTTGCTGTCATCACGGGTATTCGAGGAGGCGTTGAGTTCACGGAAGTGTGGATTCTCGTGAACGCCTGGTATGACTATAAGACCAAGCGGTTTAAGAGAGTGAACGTGAACAATTTCAGCTTTGGATGGCAATTTCAGGGCGGTGGTACCTATCCAGGCGAAGAGAACATCGGGGATTTCATTAATCAGGGCATGAATCTCTGGAAGGCGAACGGGAAGAAAGCATATGGGGAAGGTGACCCGGCCCGCGACCTAACTGGCGAGGACATCGGCGCTGTCCAGCCGGACGGCAGTTGGCGTGAATTTGGCATTATGCTGGGCTGGAACAATCACTTCATGTGCGATGCTTATGGGGGAATGACCATTGGCGGAAGCGGTTTTGAAATTGACGGCAGCGGGACTTCTCCCTTCAAACGCGTTTCGTTGGGCAAATTTTCAGGAGGTTCTATCGATCCCGATAAGGCATACCCGGAGTACGGGTATGCCTACAACGGGACGCTGTGGAACGGTCAGCATGGACTTTGGAATATGGATGAGCGGGGGTATAACTCATTCTACTGGGGCATGGTGAGTCCGTTGGATTTCTATGACGTGGGCTACTACAACCCTTATACGGGGCGGGCTCTGCTGGACGAGACAAAATGGGTATGGCGCAAGCTTCCCAAGAATACCGATGCCAAAGCGGAAAACTGGTATGACATCGCCGCCATTCATGAGGACGGCACCATGCAGCTCATGGGAAAGACGGTTCCCGCCATCCACGAGGTAAATGCTGAAGTGGTCAATGTTACGGATTTCAACATGGCCTATCCCGACAATACTTGGAACAAACACAATACGGTCATCTTGGCCGTTAAGGGCGTTCTGGCCAACGGAAACCTGAAGCAGGTAGGAGGATTCAATGCTACTTTTACCGATTATGGTGCCTATGGCTATCTGGGAAGCGGGGAATTTGTCTCTGCGAAGATCCTGCTGACAAAGAATTAGGAGGTATCAAAGGTGGTCATTGCATCCTTTCAAAAAAAGGTGTTTTCGGTCAGTCGGAGCAAGATTTATACCCTTACGGGGCTTGAGTGGTCGGGTGACCTCAGTACGGAGTCTCAGGATAAGGTAGGCAGTAAGCCCAGCACCTATATTAAGGGGTTGAGCCTTGGAACATTTTCGTTTGATTTGGCCCTCCGTATGTCCGCATCTCTTGATGTCCGGGCACAGATCGAGGCATGGGAGTTAATTCGAGATAAGGCATCGGCTGATTACTTTATCCTCGGGGGGAAGCCGTTGGGAAAATCCAAATGGCTGTTGAAGTCGGTCGGGGTGGGGGATACGGAGATTGATAGTGCCGGCCGTTTACTGAAAGCTACACTCAAGCTGTCATTCGAGGAATACGTACGGGCCGGAACAGCGGAGGCTGCACAATCGGCTAATAAAGCGGTAAAGTCAAGCCAAAGCGGGCCTGTCAGCGTGGATATGGTACCCATGTCTTACGTGGATAAATCAAGCGCCAAACGGAGAAATCCGCAGTCAACGGGAGCGGCTAAGACATCCGCAAGAAGCTATGAGTTTTAGGAGGTGAGGGCATGATCACGACTGTTAAAACATCAGATGCCCCTTCGATTAACTGGGGGGCGGTCGGCATGGAGGAAGTCGTGCAAAATGTTTTTACGATTATGAGTACGTTCAAGTATGAAATTGCCTATGCTCGTATGTTTGGACTGGACGGGGGCTTTGTGGATCGTCCAGAGGACGAGGCGGGCGCTTTAGCGATTGCAGAAATCTATACAGCGATTAACCAGTGGGAACCTAGAGCGGATGTGCTTGACGTTTCGGTTCTGGGACGTGAGGAGAACGGGGGATTGCTCTTGCAGGTGGTGATTGATGTATGACGACAGACTTTAAGCCGGTTGCATTTGTGGAGACGGATGCGAAGCGGATTGAGCAGGAATTGCTGTTAAGCTACCAAGCGGCCTTAAACCAGCCACTCTACGAGGCTGATCCAAGGCGGCTTTTTTTGCTTCAAATGGTGCCCATTCTCGTGGGGCTGTTGAACAAAATCAACTATACCGGAAATTCGAATCTACTGCCCTTCGCGTTCGGCGAAGTATTAGACGGCCTTGGTGCCAGGATGAGGGTAACCCGTCTTTCTGCACAGAAAGCCAAGGCGGTCATAAGATTCACCCTATCGAGTATTCAGGCGGGACCGGTAAGCATTCCAGCGGGAACCCGGGTCACCCCGGATGGAATCCTTTACTTTACTACCCAAAGTGTACTGGCGATCCAACCAGGGGATACGGTTGGGGAAGTCGAGATTGCGGCAATGGAGGGAGGTCAGAAGTACAACGGCTTTCTACCCGGACAAATCAAGCTGCTCGTGGATCCGGTCCCGTTTGTCGGTTCGGTGATCAATGTAACCGCTAGTTCAGGCGGAGCTGATGCAGAGTCGGATGATGCTTATCGCGAACGGCAGCAGCTCGCCCCGGCTTCCTTCAGCGTTGCCGGTCCGCGCGACGCCTATAAGTTCTGGGCAAAAAGCGCTGACGTGGGCATTGTTGATGTTGCCGCGGTCTCCCCGTCGCCCGGGGTTGTGAACCTATACCCGCTCATGGAGAATGGAGCTTTCCCTAGTGCGGCCGTTCTCCAGGCTGTGAAGGAGCAAGTATCCTCTGATGATCGGCGTCCGTTAACCGACCAAGTGAACGTCCTCGCTCCTGAAATCGTCGATTACTCGATCGCGTTGACCTACTATATCTCAAAGGAGCGGTCTGCTGAGGAAAGTACCATTCGAGCGGCTATCGAGGGAGAACACGGTGCTGCAGATCAATACGAGGCTTGGCAGCAGTCGAAGTTAGGCCGGCCCCTCACGCCGGACAACCTTATTGCCAGATTGTATAACGCTGGAGCCTACCGAGTTGCCATGACGGCGCCTGAATACACCTCCATCGCCGATCATAAGGTTGCCAAGCGGACGAACGGAACCCGCGCTTTACTCTATGGGGGGTTGATCTAATGGAGTTGTCCAATGTGGATCTGTTGAAGCTCCAGTCGCAGATGATGCAGCGGGATGAGACGGTTCAAGGCATGTCGGCAGCCCTCTCGGAGCAGTTTCGTGCCATCGCCAAGGCGGTTGAAGCTGTGCTCCTGTACGCGAATACGGATTCACTCCCTGAAAGTGCACTGGATATCCTGGCATGGCAGTTTGGGGCCGACTGGTATGATTCAACCAGCGATCTTTATACAAAGAGACAGGCGATTCGGGATGCCCTCTATCTGGCGCGAACAAGAGGAACCCCTGCTGCTGTTCAACGGATTGTGGACATTTATTTCGGTGGCGGCGAGGTTCAAGAGTGGTTCGATTACGGTGGAGAGCCGTACCATTTTCGAGTGGTAACAGGGGATGAGACTGCAACAAGCCGGAATGCAGCACTTTTTCAACGAGCCGTTGGTTCTGTGAAAAACCTGCGTTCTGTGCTGGATGCAGTGATCATCCAAACGCGGGATACGGTTAATTTCCATGCCGGTGTAGCCTTGCACATCGGAGATTACATGACGATAAGGATGGTGGAATAAATGGCTGCATTCGGTGGGCTCACATTAACAACTCGGGGGCTTGCCCTTCAGGCAAAGGTGCAAGCCGGAACACCGTTGCAATTTAATCGCATCGCGATCGGGGATGGACAGGTTACAAACCAGACGGTCACGGCTCTGAATGCCCTTCTCTCTCAAAAATTGAATTTGACGCTCACGGGGACTGTAGCAAAGCCGCCAAACCGCGCAACGGTGAGCGGGAAATTGACGAATTCCACCATTAGCACAGGCTTTTATTTCCGAGAAATTGGATTATTTGCTCAAGACCCTGTTGACGGCGAAATCCTCTACGCCTACGGAAACTCTGGTGCAAGCGCAGAGTTCATCCCACCGGGCGGAGGGGCCGATATCCTCGAACGTCTCATTGAACTTGACGTTATTGTGGGCACGGCAGCGAATGTATCAGCAACGATCGATTCGTCGCTCGTTTTTGTTACTCAGAAGGACTTCTCCAGCCATACCCATGACGGAACAACGGGGAATGGCCCCAAGATTACTAGCTCGGGATTAGCTGCTGGAGCGGTGACGGATGCGATCATCGGCAACCGAACGGTATCCGATGCAACAGCCCCTACGGGGGATACAGGCACACCTACAATGCTGTTTGGGTGGCTGGCGAACATGGTGAAGGCGATCACGGGGAAGTCGAGTTGGCGTACCGCTCCGGCGATTTCGCTGGAGGCAACGAGATCGCATGTGGACGCAACAGCAGGTGTCCATGGTGCAGTGTCCTCTGCCATAGAAAACCGGATCATTCAACGCGACGCAAATGGCCGGGCTCAGGTCGCTGCTCCGTCTGCGGCGGGAGACATCGCAAGGAAGGCAGAGGTTGATACGGTGCAGTCCACCCTCTCTGTGCATGCTGCAGAGTCCGGGATACACGTATCGAGTACGGATCGGAGTAAATGGAATAATGCCTTACCGTCAACGGAGTTTAATAACTGGAATTTACGGAACAAGATCAATGAAGTTGGCGGCGAGTTGTACTTTCACAATGTGAATGATGCAAATGGGAGTAAACTCCGTCTTGCCTATTGGATGGACAAATTCCTTTTGCAAGAACTGACCAAAGACGGAGTATGGGTTCGAGACTTGTTTGCCGTTAACCGGCAGAACAACGAATCCGGATTCAACAACGTTGCGGTTTCTGGTGAAATCAATTTGAGGGGGAACAATCTGGCTGCGACACGGCTCGGAGCAGGGGGACGTCTCGAATACTGGAATGGGGTGAAATGGATGCCTTCTGGATCGGTTTATACAAGTAAGCGGGCTGTTGCTCAAGCAACCGTCATAGGATCAATGACTACACTAATTTCCCTGACAGGGCCTGGTGTCGTAAATCTCATAGCGGTAACGGGCGCTTCCCTAGCATCGATTGAGGTGTGGGTGGACGACGTCCTGTACTTTGCTGGAGCTGGGCCCAATTTATCCGATAGTCTTGCGATTGGACCGCAATCGTGGGAGGAAACAGGCTACATTGCAGCCGTCTCTAACTCTGAGCGCGCGGCTAGGATGTTTGGAGATTCAACTATATACTTTAAGTCCTCATTCACGATAAGGGGATACAAGACACAAGTAAACAACTTCGGATCCCCTGAAATTAGAGTCGCGTACGCAAATTAATGAAAGGGAGGGATTACATGTTTGCCAAGCTGAACCCCGAAACGCTCGTCGAAGATGAAAACGGTGTCTGGTACAAAATTGATGAACGCGCGAGTGGCGGTAGAGACATTATCCTCGTGTCCTTAGAGTATCGAGAGAATAGGCGAGTTGACGAAACCCATGTCGAGGTGACGAAATATCTTTTTAACGCAGTAACGTTTGAGTACGACGAGGTTTCAAAAGAAACGATTGAGAATCCCCTCCCTCAACCGGAACCGACCCCTGAACAACAGATCGCGGAACTCAAGCAAAAGCTGGCGGATAACGAAGCCCTCATGGAGCAAAAAGACCGCGAGAACAAGATCGCGCTATTTGAAATCTATAGCCTGCTTATGGACGGCGATCCGGCATGAACCCGGTGAGCCGCCTTTTACTTTGGCTCTTTCTCAAAATATCGAAGGGAGGTGAATTGCACATGGTCATCGTGATGGCATCGCTCATTATTTATGGCGATATTACTTTTTCGCAAGTACCGATCAATTCCCAGCCTGCTGTTAAGGCTCGGTTGGAGTCCCTTGGATACGGCACGGATGGACAGCCGCTTCTTGCTGCTGAATAAGATTGGTAAAGCATAAGCCCTCGGGATGGTCCCGGGGGCTCTTTTTTTGTACAAAAAAAGAGGGTGTCCCTTCATCATCTACAATGAATTCTGAACCGCACCCCGTCAAATAGACAGTACAAAAAATAAAAGATTCTTAAGCGGCCTTGACCCTGAATTCCATGGGGCTGAGGCCGTTTAGTTTTGCCTGAAACCGTTCATTATTGTAAAAGTAAATGTA
>NZ_JBDQQO010000016.1:0-70248 GCF_039888655.1 Gorillibacterium sp. CAU 1737 | reverse complement strand
GCTAAGCTTATCCTCATCCGAAGAATCAGATAAACTCCGCTCGACTTGCATGTATTAGGCACGCCGCCAGCGTTCGTCCTGAGCCAGGATCAAACTCTCCATAAAAGTTTATAGATCGTTTCACTTAAGCTCATTCATCAACACTTGCGTGTTTGTTTGTGCGTCTTTCGAACCAAAGTTCGAATTCTGCGTCCTTACCACTCGTTGTTCAGTTTTCAAAGGGCATGCATCGCGTTTTTCTTCGCTCTCAAATTCGAGTTTGAATCAAGCGGCGACTCTTATATATTACCACGTTTCCGTTCAGCTTTGCAAGTACTTTTTTTGAAGTCTTTTGCATCGTCTGAAGCTCGAAGCCGTGTTTTGCGTCTTTCTTAGCGGCTCGGCCGTCTCGAAAGGGCGAGAATTAATGTACCATACGCCTTCTATTTCGTCAAGCATTCTGAATAACTTTTTTCCGAAGACGGGTTAAGAGCGAATTTTGCTGCGTGCGTAGCGGGATATTTCTTGAGGGGAAGCTAGCCGTGCATACATGCGAAAGACCACTTTGTATCGCCCTTCTACAGCGGTGCGGATATCCCGGTTCAACTGATCGTCCTTCAGATCGTATGCCATCTCATCCAATTCCTTGCGAAGCATGTATTCGAGCTCCCGACATTCTCTCTCATTAAATAAAAAACCGAGCATAAACCGACTGTCCCCTTCCGACCGAATGATCAAACTCGTCTCAAAGGCATGTCTTATAGTTATGCTCAAGTCTGTTTGCTTTTATGAGTGTCAGGCTGGAAAAATCCACGGAGAAACGAATACCTCCAGTCCCGCCGCGACTAGCAGCAGCAGGAGAAGAAGCCCCATCAAGGGAAAGAGCATACGGAAATAGGCGAGAAACCCTGCTTTGACTCTTGCACGCCCCTTCGGACTCGGCAGGCTGATCAATCCGTCAAGAAGCAAGAAGCCAAAACGGATCCCATAAGCGGAAGCAAGAATAATCGCGGTCCACTCGAAGAGGCCATTGGGGAGAATCGACAGCACATAGGTGCCGAGCGTACCTTGACTTGCCTCTTGAACCCCCATGTAGCCCACAACCATGCCGTTTAAAATCAGGAAGTACACGGGCAGGAGCCCAAAGAACGCTCCGCCGTACAGAGCGAATAGCAGCGCCGAGGCGTTATTGAGCATCAGCATGCTGAACAGCCCCCAATCATAGTTAGGCCAGTGTCCAGCAGCTTCCGTGAGGTCCCCCATCTCGGCCAGGGTCGACTGCATGACTCCTTGAAACAAATTCATGGATCCAAGAACAACGCCAAGTAAAAAAATAAGCGCGGATACCACGATGTACTTGCGCATTCCTCTTAAGTGCTGAACAAGCGGTTGAAGCCTCACGACCACTTCGCTTCCCTTCTCGGTCTATCTTCTGGATCTATTTTGCGGATCTATCTTCTCGATTCTATAACTCGGCCCCTGTAACGATCCAGCAAGACAAGCGGTCTGAACGCCTCCGTACAAGCATATACTGCTATCAACAAGGCGCACCGCCCGCCGCACTCAGGAGGTCGATCCGATCATGAATGGTTTCTATGTATGGAACGGCAAAAAGATCAAACGCGTGCTGGTCATCGCCGTCGCCTTATTGTTTGGTGCCGGTATCATCTATGCGGAAAAGGAGAACTTGACGGTATTCGCACAAAAACAGCCGCTCGCCGTCTACAGTGTCAACACGAACGACAAGGTCGTTGCCCTCACCTTCGACATCAGTTGGGGTGACAAGCTGCCCTCTCCCATCATTCAAACGTTGAAGGACAAAGGAGTGGAGGAAGCAACATTCTTCCTGTCCTCCCCCTGGGCCAAAAGCCATCCTAAGGTTGTCGATCAACTCATCAAGAACGGCTTCGAGATCGGGAGCCACGGGCACAAGCATTTGAATTACAGCACCCTGTCGGATGATGAAATCCGCAACCAAATCCAGACAGCACATGCGATCCTATCCGATGTCACCAAAAAGCAGCCGGAGCTCCTTCGTCTCCCCAATGGAGACTTTGACAAGCGCGTTCTCCGAATTGCGGATGAGCTTGGGTACACCGTCGTGCAATGGGATACCGATGCGCAAGACTGGATGGACAAAAGCGCCCAAGCCATTGTGGATCGGGTGACAAGCCGCGCGCATCCGGGAGACATCGTTTTGCTTCATGCGAGCGACTCCGCCAAAAACAACCTGGAAGCTCTTCCTGCCATCATCGATCAACTGCGTGCCAAAGGGTATACCTTCGTCAACGTATCGAGCCTCATCCATCAGGCTGGATTAAAGCAGGAGCCGGTTCAAGATCAAGGAACGGGGCCGAAGCCTTCTGCCTCCCCCTCGCCAAGCGCCAAACCGACAGCAAGATAAGGGGTTGCGCCATCTGACAAAAAGTCGAATCGCTTGCTCCGTGTCTCAGGCGGGGCAGGCGTTTTTTTTGCCAGCTTATTCATGCTCATTGTACCAACGATCCCCGAAAAAAGCGACTCTTCCCGCTGATAATCCCCTCAACTCCGCAAATACTATCGGTACAGCATTCGGAAGAAAGGAGACCGTCCGTGATGAAGGGAATGACCGCAAAAGCCACAGCCGCCATGCTTGCTCTCATGCTTACGACCGCCTGCGGCGCCCCTGCCCAGTCGTCCAGCGATGAAGGGACGAGCTACAAGGACACAAAGACAATGGTTCTGGATATCTTGAAGAGCGAAGAAGCGATGAAGCAGCTCCAGCAATCCTCCGGCAAGAGCTCAAGCTTCCGTCTGCTCGCCTCCGAGCAGGGCGGGCAGATCCAGGAGACGGTCAAGAACGTCCTGACCGGCTCTGAAGGCGTGAAGCTCATCGAAGAAACCTTTACGGACCCGGCATTTGCTGCTGATTTTGCCAAGGCATTGCAAGAGCAGAACACCCAGATTCAAAAAGACCTTATGAAGGACCCGCAGTATCAAAAGGAACTCATCCAGTTGATGAAGGACCCCGAATACACCAAGATCGTGGAAAACGTTCTAAAGGGCCAGCAATTTCGATTGACGATGATGACCGTGGTCAAGGAATCCCTGTCCTCGCCGTTATTCCAGGCTGAGCTGGTCAAGCTGATGGGGGAAGCCATCGAAATGCAGACAAAACCAAAAAGCAGCGAACAGTTGAAAGCAACAGACGAGCAGAAAAAGGGAAGCTCCGGAGGCGAAGGACAAGGAAGCGGCGGAGACGAGAACAACCAGCAAGGACAAGGACAGGGTGGCTCGAGCAGTTAATCGGCGATGCAAACAAACAGGACCGTACCCCTTTCTGTGGGGACGGTCCTATTGGCGTTCGCCTAGGCAAGGAGGGGCGATTATTTTCTTACTGACTTAACCGATTATGGCTGCAACTCGTTCCGCCAGAGCGAGATAGAGACGGCCGATTTCACTGTCTGCGGGATAAACCGACGGGGAATAATCGGGGTCACCAGGCGACAAATCGGGTTGGCCCAACGGAATTTGAGCAAGCAGCTCGGCATTCAGCTCCTCGGCAAGCTTGGCTCCTCCCCCCCGTCCAAACACGTACTCGGTTTCACCGTGCCGATTGACGAGGTATGCCATATTTTCAACGACGCCGACGATTTCGTGATCGGTTCGAAGCGCCATGGCTCCCGCCCTAGCGGCGACAAAAGCAGCTGTCGCATGCGGCGTTGTGACGATGAGTTCCTGGCAGCCTGGAAGCATCTGGTGAACATCAAGTGCGATGTCCCCCGTCCCCGGAGGGAGATCAAGGAGCAGATAGTCAAGCTCTCCCCACTCCACTTCACGGAAGAAACTCTGCAGCATTTTTCCCAGCATGGGGCCGCGCCATATTACGGGTGCATTCTCCTCCACGAAGAAGCCCATGGACATGACTTTCACGCCAAACCGCTCTGCTGGATGAAGCTTGTCTCCATGCGGGGTGGGGCCTTGTTCGATTCCCATCATGTCGGGCACGCTGAAGCCGTAGATATCCGCATCGATCAAGCCAACGCGGTACCCCAATCGGGCGAGCGCTACCGCTACGTTGACGGTGACGGTCGATTTGCCGACTCCGCCCTTCCCGCTGGCAATGGCCAGAAAACGCGTTTGGGAGCCGGAAGCAAAAAGGGAGCCTTCTGCCTCGCGCCCAACAGGGGCAACGCTCTCTTCCTTCGGCTTACCACTTCCCCCTTGCAGGCGCTGTACAATGGCATCTCGCTCATAGTCTGTCATCGGCCGAAAGCGAATATGCGGCGCGTGGACCCCTATCGAGCGCAGAGCCTCCTCCAGTTCCTGCCGATACAGCGATGTATCGGCATTGGGATCAGCAAGCACATAGGTCAAGGCCACCTGATCCTCTCGGATCATGATGTCTCGGATCAATCCCAATTCCACGGCAGACCGATGAAATCCGCCATCATAAAAACCAGAAAGCACGTCCAGTATCTGTTCCTTCGTTACCATATGGAGCACCTCAGTCGGGCAAAATTAGGTTGGCATGCATCCCATTTCTTTCTTACCCAGTATACCATAGGGTTGCGGAAGCGCTTATTCGATCATAGAAGAACCAAGAAGAAAATGAGAGAACCCCCTTGCAAGCGAGGGGAACGATTCGATCGGATTAGGAGCTAAAGCTCAGGTAGAGCCGATGCCGGAGCCTTCTCGCCGGACAGGTAACGGAGGATTCCTTGGTACACCGTAGCGGCAAGCTTTTGCTGATATGAGGGCTGGCTTAGATTTCTCGCTTCCTCCGGATTGCTGAGAAAGCCCAGTTCAACGAGGGCGCTCGGAACCTTCATCATTTTGAGCAGGTACACGGTCTTGTCGACCGGCTTCGCCACCCGATCCGTGTTGGCCAAGTTTTTCCGGATTTCATCTTGAACGAGTGCCGCAAGGGCGGCGTTATCGGGATGATTCTCCGTATAGAAGGCTTGAGCCCCGGACCATCGAGGAGATGGAATGCTGTTCATGTGGATGGTGAGAAACAAGTCGACCTGCCGCGCATTGAGCGCTTGAGCACGGCGAACCAGGTCCTCCGTCTTGCGCTTGCTGTAGCCTTTCGTCCCGCTGTCAGCCAGATCGGTGTCCGTCTCCCGCGTCATGACCACGAGCGCGCCGGCTTCCTGCAAATAATCACGGAGGTACAAGGCCACCGCGAGGTTGACGTCCTTTTCCACCACACCCTCTCGGCTGACGGCACCTCCATCCGGTCCTCCATGCCCCGCATCGATGGCGATCACTTTACCAGACAAGGGAAGGCTCCATTGCGTGGATACGGATTCGGAGGGGAGTCGATAACCAAACACGAGCACCATCATGACGAGCAGCATCAAGGTGACCGACAGCTTGATCCGACCCCGCAGCGTTGTCCAGATGATCACCCGATTGCGAATTCTGCGCATAAAAAAGATCCACCCCATCCCGTAGAGCGTGAGGGAACGTGTAAGGACACGCTCCTGCGTTCATTCTCCACTATATGGGACGAGGTGGACAAATATGCTAAAGAACGGCTTCCCGTACGGATGGAACAGCTTCCGAAGCTTTTTCTGGCTCGCGGATTCCCTCTATCAGCACCTGAGCTACCTCCGGGCGAGTGAATTCGGGAGGCGGGCATTCCCCATCTCGCAGAAGGGCTCGAACCTTGGTTCCGGATAAGGTCAAGTGATGGTTCGAGTCGTGCGGGCATGTTTTGCTTGAAGCCATATTCCCGCAGGTCTTGCAATAAAAGCTATGCTCGAAGAAGAGCGGAGTGATCCCAAGCTCCTCGGGGGTGAAGGATCGAAAGATCTCTTGCGCTTCATACGTTCCATAGTAGTCCCCGACGCCGGCATGATCCCGCCCGACAATGAAATGCGTGCAGCCGTAGTTTTTGCGGACGAGTGCATGGAAGATGGCTTCACGCGGACCGGCATACCGCATGGCCGCCGGAAAGACGCTCAATTGCACGCGGTCCCGCGGATAGTAATGCTTAAGAAGGACAAGGTAGCTCTTCATGCGTACATCTGCTGGAATATCGTCCGCTTTTGTCTCCCCTACGAGCGGGTTTAAGAACAGGCCGTCCACGATCTCGAGTGCGCTCTTCTGGATGTATTCATGGGCCCGATGCACGGGGTTTCGGGTTTGAAAGCCCACGATCGTCTTCCATCCCCGTTCCTCAAACAAGCTGCGAGTCTCCTCGGGGTCCTGATAAAAGGCCGTGAACGCCTCCGGTTTCTTGCGATGGATGACCCAAACGGGCCCCCCCGCATAAAGAGCCGGGCGAGCATAGAGCTTCCTCACTCCTGGATGTGCCTCGTCGGCTGTTCGGAAGACTTTCTGCGCCTCCTCCTGAACCGCTCCGCGGTACAGACTGCGCAGTTCAAGAATGGCATAGAGGACTCCATCCTCCGCCCCAACCAGGGCCACACGGTCACCCAGCGCCAGCCCTTCCGCCTCCGATTCTTCCAGAGGAAGCGTGATCGGTAGGCTCCAGACTGTACCGTTCGCCAGTCTCATCCGATCGACCACAGAGCGATAGTCCGCCTCTTCCATGAAGCCGATGAGAGGCGAGAACCCTCCTACTGCGATGAGATCCAGATCCGAGATTGTCCAGCGATCGATCCGAATAGCGGGAAGCGACATTGCCTCCCGAAGCAGTTCTTCTCTTTCTAGTCCCTGTACCAGTCGATGAACCAACCGGCCCCCATGAGCTTGTATGGCCACTCCTGTCCCTCCATCCTTGTGCCGTGCTGTCGGCTATTTGTGCAGACCGCATTCGGTTTTCTCGAAGCCCGACCAACGCCCTGCTCTCGGGTCTTCGCCATTCCGAACGGGCCGCGTGCATTTCTCGCAGCCGATGCTGGGATAATCCCGATCATGGAGACGGTTGTAGGGCAGATCGTGCTCCCGGATATAGTCCCAAACCTTGTCTGAGCTCCAATCCGCCAGCGGATTGAACTTCACCAGACCGAATTTGCTGTCGTATTCCACCTTTCGGGCGTTCGCCCGAGTCGGCGCCTGATCGCGGCGAATCCCGGTAATCCAAGCCTCGTACCGGCTAAGGATATCCGAAAGCGGGTTCACCTTGCGCAGCTGGCAGCAGGTATTCGGATCGGAGCTCCACAGCTCCTCTCCATAGAGCTCCGCCTGCTCCGCCAAGGTTACGCGCGGCAGAACTTGAAGGAGGGTCTTCGCGTAATGCTGCTCCAGCCGGTCGCGTGTCTCATACGTCTCCGCGAAGTGGAGACCCGTGTCGAGGTAGAACACATCGGCATCCGGCTTCACTCGGTGGAGCAGATCGACCAGAACGAGGTCCTCCGCACCGAAGCTGCATGCCAGCACGAGACGGGGGAATTGCTCAACCGCAGCCTGAAGCACATCGAGGGCAGTCTGCTCTTCCAAGGCAAGCGATGCTTCCCCGATCCATCGTTCCTTTTCCAACAGGTTCATGTAGATCCTCCCATTTCACTCTTTTCTTATATGATTTAACGCTTTACTCTATTATAGGGTTATGGCATTGTTTGTCAATTCATCTAAGAACTCTTTTTTATGCATGAAAAAGCCCTGCAGCGTGTGCCGCAGGACTGCTTATGTTTGGATCTGGATCGCGACCAGACGATCCTCCTACTCGATGGTGGGCTTCTTCATGATGGCTCCGTCCAACATGCATTCCCATTGCTCCAGGATCGCCCAATCGCTGTCTTCCCCATTGTCTTCCTCTGTGACGAACCCGTAATGCGAGCGAAGCGTTTTCACAAGTTCAGACCGGCCCATTTCGTTGAAGTTTTGCTCCATTGTTGAACCACCCCCGATCGCTTAGCCGTATTCTCACTAGCAGTATATGTAAGATACAGCCTGGCCAAACGGGGTTCTGCCCGCCAATTATGATCAAATTGGAACAATTTGCGTTCAGCTTGGACCTAACAGGTGATGATTTTCCTCACAGGATAATTCCCAGGTGCGAAGCTCATACGACTCCGTTCCGGAAGCCACAAACGGATCGCGTTTGGCGATCTCCTCCGCTTCCTCTCGCGTTTCGGTCTTCACAATAACCATCCCGCCCTTGTAATCAAGAAACGGCCCGCAGAGGACCAGTTTGCCTGCTTGATCCAGCTCGCGAAGATGGGCAACGTGCGCCTGAATCAAATCCTCGGTAAAAGCCTTGCCTTCGTTCATGTTCAGCAAAATGACGTAACGCGTGTAGGCATCCGTCTCCATTGCTTCCCCCTCCTCTTCCCTCGTCTTTTCCCAAGTCTACCATATTCATGTAGTCACAGGAAGCTTAGGTCGAGTCGGCGGGCGAATGGTTCCTCGTGCGCGGCCCCTTTTTCTTTCGACGCAGGAGCATCACCCCAAAGAGCAGCAGAGGGAGCGCGAGCTGAAAGATGGGAAAGACATAGGTGACCAACACTTCTAGGCCAAGGTTGACGAACGAGGTAAACGCGGCAGGGAAAAAGGCTGCGGTATAGATAGCGATTCCCCCCGGTAGAATCCAAAGCCCTCTGCTCTTGCCGGTCATTCGCTCCAAGCCCGTCAGCGCTCCCATGAAAAAGAGGCAGAGCTTTGTCCCCAGCCCCAAAAACAAGATCATCACAAAAAGCGCGTCAAAGCGCTGGATCAGTTGGGACACCCGAATCAACTGTACGACCTGAAGAATGGGATAGGTGCTGTTCGATGCAAGTGCAGGGCCTAATACAAGGACGCTGATCTCATTCAAGCAGACCAGAAAGATGGACGTTCCGATGTACCACCCTACCATCGCCTTGATCAGCCTTGAGCGAGGCTGTGCCAGAGGAAAATACACGAGAAAGAGCACAGACTGACAAAAGGGAAACGACATCAGCTCCGGAATCGCAGTATCCCAGACCGGTTTGATGCCGTGTTCCAGAACGGGGAACAAAAACTCCAGTTTGACCAAGTCGGTTGAAAGCAGCAGGGCAATCAGGATCAGGAAACCGAATAAAATGACAGGAAATAAACTGACTATGACCAGAATGAGATTTTCCGTGCCGTATCGCACCGAATTCATGATGACCAGAGTGACGATGGCCATAATCAGATAGAGAGGGGTCTGGTTCAGAACGGTTAGTGCCGTCAAATCCCCGAAATCCCGGAGGTTTCTTGCAGCTTCTAAAATAAAGTACCCCATGAACATCAACCCGATCAGAGTACCCAGCACCTTTCCAAAATAGTGCAGAAGCAGCTCAAACAGATCCTTTTCCGGGTCGAGGCGGTGAATAACCAAATACAGCAGAAAGAAGGGCAGACTAGCAGCCGCCCCAATCAGCATGGACAGCCAGGCATCCCTCCCCGCTTTCGCTCCCAACAGGAACAGCGAGCTGCTGCCGATTTCGAAGAGAAACAGACCAATGGCCAGATAGGATACCCGAATAGGAACACCCTTCACTTCCATTCCCCCTCTGATCAACTGGTTCGATTAATGTTCCTGCAGCAAACTCTTTGTCGATTTTGTCACGAGGCCCGGCCGTACGATGGTTGTCTTTACTTGAACATCCGCATTCATGCGGCCGAATTCCTCCGGCCAGTTCTCCTTGATCCGCGGCCAGTCCTTCGGATACTTGCGGTGGATGAGATCGGCGAACCCGACAAGGTCCATCCTTTCGTGTTGGATGAAGCCCAAGGTTTGTTCAATATCCCTCTTGATCCTGTTGGCGATCTGCTTTTCCATCTCCCGAATGGCCTTCATTTTCGAAATGTCGATGGGCTCTGTCACTTCGGTCAGCACCAGCTTGGCCTTGACTTGAATGTGCACGCCGAAGCCGCTCCCCTTCTTATGGGGAACAAGCTTGGTGGAAGCCTGAATAATGCGAGCGGAGGAATCGTTGAGCTTATCGTCGCTCTGCGAACTTGTGGGAAATGAGATAACCGCGTTGCGAAGGTTTCCTTTAATCCAGGCTACTCCAACCGCTTGCTCCAGGGTCATCCACCTCACCATTCGATCGTCTTGAAATACCGCCAGCTTGGTTAACTTCAGCTTGCTGGAAGGAGAGGTTTTCTTGTAAATGTCTTGGGTGGTTAGGTTGTCCGATTCCCCTGTTTCATTCATGGAGGACAATCCGATGACAGGCATCACCTGGTAATGAGTATCCGAGCTCAAGTGAAGAGCGAAGTCATGGACGGTGACCTCCGGCAATTTGGACGTGTTTCGGGTTTGCTGGCGGATAATATCGGCGATGCTGACTCCCGGAATTTTTTCCGGCGGAAGGAGATCCCTCAGGATGGATGCCGCACGGCCCTCTGTGACGAGAAGCTGAACGGTCTCTCGCGCTTCCGGTTGCCGCAAATAAACATCGAGAATTTGACTGATCCCTTGTCTAGCGACCTCCTCGCTGATCACGGCCGTATTGTTATGCGCCACAAACAAGTGCCGAGGATATTCAAGGTTGCTCATGTTGTTTGCCTCTAACACCGTCTTCCCCTTGGTTGTGTAGACGTGAACCGCCGGCTGGGAAGAGCCCCCCGTCATGCCTGCTCCGGAGGACATTGCCGATGGGACGACAACCTGATAGGTGATGGCCCAGGTTCTCTCTTCGCGATCAAAGCCGGTTGCTGTGGCAATCCCCAGATCATTTAATTCCGTGCGATTCCAGCACCCGCTGAGCAACAAAGCAATAGCTGCCCATATGACAATCCCCTTCCTAGGCTGCCTCATCCCCCCTCCTCCTTTCTTACGTCAGCTCGGCCTGTCGTCTGATTTGCTGCTCTCTTCGGACTGGCGCTTTGGGTTGCGCTTGGCCGTTGTAATGGGACGTCGATTCATCCGATTCCATGGGGCACGGACAAAAAAGTCCCGGAAAGCCGATCCGTCGAAGGGTGCCAGAGGCGTCATGTACGGGATGCCAAAGCTGCGCAGAGCGATCATGTGAACGAGAACGGGGATGGCACCCGCCAATATTCCGAAGAGCCCCAACGTACCCCCTAGCAGCATAAAAACAAACCGAAGAAGTCGAATGGCCGCTGACAAGTTTATGGCAGGGATAACGAAGTTAGAGATCGCTGTGAACGAGACCACGATGACCATGGCTGCAGACACGAGCCCCGCCTGAACCGCCGCTTGGCCGAGCACAAGAGCTCCGACGATGGAGATGGCTGGTCCGATGGCGCGCGGCATGCGGACGCCAGCCTCCCGGATGATTTCAAACGTCAATTCCATCAGCAACGCCTCGATCAAGGCCGGGAGTGGCGTACCCTCCCGTTGGGCCGTAAGGCTGATGAGAAGCGTGGTCGGCAGCATTTCCTGATGGAAGGTGGTGATGGCGATAAAGAGCGATGGCAGGAATGTGGCGACGAGAAAGGAAAACAGACGGACGAACCGGAGAAACGACGAGATGTCAAAGCTCTGATAGTAATCTTCGCTCGAATAGAGAAACTGAAAAAAGGTTGCAGGGGTAAGCAATACAAACGGAGTGCCGTCTACAAAGACAGCGACATTCCCCTCCAGAATGGAAGCCGCAACTGTATCGGGTCGTTCGGTATTGAGAATAGTCGGAAACGGCGTATACCCCCGTTCACGCAAAAAATCCTCAATATAACCGCTTTCCAGTACGCTGTCGATATCAATGGCACGCAATCGCGAAATGATCTCCCCCACAATCTCTGGTTTCGCGATCCCTTCCAGATAAACCGTTGCGACTTCCGTCTTGGTCAATCTTCCAATGGTATGGGTCTCCACCCTCATGTCCAGCGACTTCACCTTACGCCGAACTAAAGCGATGTTGGTGCCGATGCTTTCCGTAAAGCCTTCCTTCGGGCCGCGGATAACCGTTTGGGAGGTTGGCTCCTCCACCGACCTTTGTGCACCGCCTTGAAGGGCGACGGATACCGCTCCGTTCATCCCCTCGATCAGCAGGATCACCTTGCCCTTCAAGATGTCGTTCTGCACATCTTGAAGGGTCACGGGGTGGTCGACGGTACCGAACGGCAGACGTTCTTCCATTTGGCTCAGCACATCCGACCGTGTTCTCTGAACCCGGGTCAAACGGATCGTTTCCTTGATCAACACGGCCAGGAGCTGCTGATCTGACATCCCGAGCAGATAGGCCACCGCTAGGGTGCCTTCCTCCCCCGCCTCGCGACAGATAAAATCTGAGCTTTGGCCGAGGCTGTCTTGTAAAATCTGTATCTTGTCAGCAAGCGTTGAGCCAAGCTCTAGCTGGGGACAGTCCTCTGCTGATTTCGAGCTCTCTTTCTCCTCACCGGATGCGGAGCTACTGGGTGACTTGTTCGACCTTGCCCTCTTGAAAAGATGCGCCCTCATCCAGAATCCCCCTAATGGACGGTTACCGATAAGCTTCCATCTTTATCCGATTCTTATTCGTCCCTCTTGCGAGCAGGCTTGAATCAGAAGGCCGTGCTAGACCAAAATAAAAAGCCTCTGGCCATAATGGCCAGAGGCTTGATCCCAACGGGATATTAGCGTTTCGAGAACTGAGGAGCACGACGAGCGGCTTTGAGGCCGTATTTCTTCCGTTCCTTCATCCGCGGGTCGCGGGTCAGGAAACCGGCTTTCTTCAAGGAACCACGGAATTCCGGGTCAGCCTTGAGAAGAGCACGGGAAATGCCGTGACGGATCGCGCCGGCTTGGCCGGACATCCCGCCGCCGTTTGCGATAACCAGAACGTCGTATTTCGACACGGTTTCGGTCAAGTTCAGCGGTTGCTTGACGATCAGCTTCAACGTTTCCAGGCCGAAATATTCGTCCAGGTCCCGCTTATTGATTACGATGCGTCCTTCACCCGGTACAAGGCGTACACGCGCTACCGAATGTTTGCGACGACCGGTTCCATAGTATTGCACTTGTGCCATGAAACTGTCCTCCCTTTATTATCCGCGAAGTTCCCAGACTTCAGGATTTTGTGCTTGATGCGGATGCTCAGATCCAGCATACACTTTAAGCTTCGTTTTCAGGCTGTCTCCGAGACGATTCTTCGGAAGCATGCCATGAATGGCGAGTTCGATCATACGCTCCGGCTTGTTGTTCAACATTTCTTGAGCGGAAGTCACTTTCAAACCGCCCGGATAAAGAGAGTGGCGGTAGTACATTTTCTTTTGAAGTTTCTTGCCCGTCAGTACAACCTTATCGGCATTGATGACGATGACGAAATCCCCAGTATCCACGTGCGGAGTAAACTCCGGCTTGTGCTTGCCGCGGATGATGCTCGCTGCTTCACTAGCCATACGCCCCAAGGTTTTGCCCTCTGCATCAATAACGTACCATTTGCGCTCAACTTCGTTCGGTTTCGCCATGTATGTGGTACTCATTTGCGTATCCTCCTAAACTTCGATAAAGACCCGGCAACGGGCCCTTGCGGTTCGTAAAGATTGAGCGGTAATTCCAACTCGGGGCCGTGGGAAGCCAGTCGAAACACCAACAATAATCTTACTATACGTCCGACTTATAATCAAGCCCTGATTGAAAAGAATTATACTCCACCGACCACAGCATCAAGCCGTGGGGAACCGCAGTCGGGCCGGCGAGCGCGCGATCTTTTCCGGCAAGAATGCGCGGAATGTCCTGCGGGCTGCGTTTGCCCTCTCCTACTTCCATCACCGTGCCCGCGATAATTCGCACCATGTTGTACAGGAAGCCGTTACCGGTCACTTCCAAGTGGATCACACCTGCGTCGCTATCTTCCAGATCGGCATAGGACTCCGTAAGCAGCCGTGTGGAATACAGGGTGCGTACGTGTGACTCAACCGATGCCCGCGTCGAGCAGAACGAGGTAAAGTCATGCTCGCCTGTGAGGGCCTCCAGGGCCTCTCTCATGGGCTCTATCGCAAGCTTATGGGGATGATGAAAGCGTGTATTGTAATGAAACACATCATGGAATTTGGAGCGTTGGATCGAGTAGCGGTACGTCTTCCGCTTGGCGGAACGCCTCGCGTGAAAATCAACCGATACCTCTCTCCCGCTATAGACCACAATGTCTTTCGGCAGGCGGGAGTTGAGAGCCAGGCACCAGCGTTCAACCGGAATCCGAGATTCCGTGAAGAAGTTGATCACTTGCCCGCGAGCATGAACCCCGGCATCGGTACGGCCGGAGCTGATAACCTTCAGCTCTTCCCCAGTCAGGTGACGGATCGCGGCTTCAAGCTTGTCCTGAACGGTATTCCCGTCTGGCTGCGTCTGAAAGCCGTTATAAGCCGTCCCGTCATAGCTCACCACCATCGCGATATTCGGCATGTTGATCTCTCCCGGTCGGAGATAAACGGGTACGGCGCCGGAAGGCGCCGCTCGCTTATCCTGGCGTGATCCCCTTAAGAGGACACGCATAAGATTCGGATAGAGGAACAAAAAAAAGGGCTTCAGCAGAATCCGGAGGATTCTGTCCACCCTTTCCCGTTATACGACTAAGCGCGATCTACCAGTTCCAGATAAACCATAGGAGCTGCATCGCCGCGGCGAGGTCCCAGCTTCAGGATCCGGGTGTATCCGCCTTGCCGCTCGGAATAGCGAGGAGCCAGTTCCGTGAACAGCTTTTGAATCGCATCTTGATCGCCAGCAGACTCGCGGCGAACGAAGGCAGCGACTTGACGGCGAGCATGCAGATCCCCGCGTTTTGCCAAGGTGATCAGCTTCTCGGCGATGGAACGAACTTCTTTCGCTTTCGCTTCCGTCGTCTGAATGCGCTCGTAAATGAACAGATCGGTGACCAGGTCACGGAACAATGCTTTCCGTGCGCTCGAGTCACGACCCAACTTTTGATATGCCATGAGGTTCCCTCCTCCTGTACGTGATTATTCTTCGCTGCGAAGGCTGAGTCCGAGCTCGTCGAGCTTCTCTTGTACTTCCTCCAGAGACTTGCGTCCCAGGTTGCGCACCTTCATCATGTCTTCTTCGGTCTTGGTGATCAATTCCTGAACGGTGTTGATCCCAGCCCGCTTCAGACAGTTGTAGGAGCGAACAGAAAGGTCGAGCTCTTCGATGGTCATTTCGAGGACTTTTTCCTTCTTGTCCTCTTCCTTTTCCACCATGATCTCGGCATCCTTCGCTTCGTCGGTCAGCCCGACGAACAGATAAAGATGCTCGGTGAGGATTTTGGCGCCGAGACTTACCGCTTCTTCCGGACGAATGCTCCCGTCGGTCCAAACTTCCAGCGTGAGCTTGTCATAGTTGGTCACTTGACCGACCCGGGTGTTCTCCACGGTGTAGTTGACGCGCGTAATGGGCGTGTAAATCGAATCGATCGGGATTACGCCAATCGGCTGGTCATCCCGCTTGTTCTTGTCCGCCTGCACGTAACCGCGGCCCCTGTTTGCATGAATTCTCATGTGGACACGGGCGTCCGGGGAAAGCGTTGCGATATGAAGGTCCGGATTCAGGATTTCTACGTCGCTGTCGGCGCGGATGTCTCCTGCGGAAACCCGGCCTTCCCCTTCGGCGTCGATCTCAAGAATCTTCTCTTCGTCAGAGTGAATCTTAAGCGACAAGCCTTTGAGGTTAAGGATAATTTCCGTAACGTCTTCCATTACGCCCGGGATCGTCGAGAATTCGTGAAGAACTCCGTCGATCTGCACGGACGAAACAGCAGCACCCGGAAGCGAGGAGAGCAGAATACGGCGCAGGGAGTTCCCCAGCGTGGTTCCGTAGCCCCGCTCAAGCGGTTCTACTACGAACTTGCCGTAGTTGCCTTCCTCGTTTACGGTTACGGTCTCTATTTTCGGCTTTTCGATTTCTATCATGAAACTGAACCCTCCTTCGAAACGTCGTTTCCTCGGGATTACTAACGGATAATAACCTGGTAGTATGGCTATCCTTCTCCAGCTTTAACCAGAGAAGAGATATTTATACTACCGAGCGATCCTTGGGTTACACGCGACGACGTTTCGGCGGGCGGCAGCCATTGTGGGGAATCGGAGTGACGTCCTTGATCAGGTTCACTTCGAGGCCGGCGGCTTGCAAAGAGCGGATAGCTGCTTCACGACCTGAGCCGGGTCCCTTGACCATCACTTCAACAGATTTCATACCATGTTCCATTGCAGCCTTGGCTGCAGACTCCGCTGCCATTTGAGCGGCGAACGGCGTGCTCTTCCGCGAGCCCTTGAAGCCCATGTTGCCGGAGCTGGCCCAGGAAATTGCATTTCCGTGCGGGTCGGTGATGGTCACGATGGTGTTGTTGAACGTAGAACGAATGTGTGCTACGCCGGATTCAATATTCTTCCGGTCGCGACGTTTCGTACGAGCAATTTTTGCTTTCGGTTTAGCCATTAGTGGTTTCCCCCCTTTTTATTTCTTCTTATTCGCTACGGTACGACGAGGACCCTTACGCGTACGGGCGTTGGTCTTCGTGCGTTGCCCACGAACGGGCAGGCCGCGGCGGTGGCGAACTCCGCGATAGCAACCGATTTCGACCAGACGCTTGATGTTCAGCGAGATCTCACGGCGCAGGTCGCCTTCCACCTTCAGGTTCTTGTCGATTGCGTCACGCAGACGGCTGACTTCGTCTTCCGTCAGGTCGCGCACGCGGGTATCCGGATTTACTTCCGTAATAGCAAGAATCTTTTGCGACGTGGTTTTGCCGATCCCGAAAATGTAAGTCAGGGCAATTTCCACACGTTTGTCACGGGGCAAGTCTACTCCAGCAATACGAGCCATTCTAGGCTACACCTCCTTGTTATCCTTGTTTTTGTTTGTGTTTCGGGTTTTCACAGATGACCATGACATTGCCTTTGCGCTTGATGACTTTGCATTTTTCGCAAATCGGCTTGACCGAAGGTCTGACTTTCATGGTTATGCCTCCTCTTCAAGCATTTCGGCGCAGCTTCTCCTGCGGGAAAGCTTTTTCGTGGTTGACGGCAAGCTTCCCTAGGCGGGAAAAGCCGTGTAGTCGGCCGCCGATAAGAGCGGCTATCTGTTCTTCCTTACGGAAGGGATTCGATGCAACTTATTTGTAACGATAGGTAATCCGACCGCGGGTCAGGTCGTAAGGCGACAGCTCCACGGTGACCTTATCACCCGGCAGAATGCGGATGAAGTGCATCCGAATCTTCCCGGAGACATGGGCCAGGATCTTGTGCCCGTTCTCAAGCTCGACGCGGAACATGGCGTTCGGCAAAGGCTCGATAACCGTACCTTCTACTTCAATGACATCGTCTTTGGCCACTTTCATTCTCCTCTCTCATGCGCTTCACGCTGCTGTTCAACTCTGTTCCGATAGGAGTGAAGAGCGAACCTCAGCTTTCCATTGGTCACACGTCCCGTTTCGCTCATGCTGTCCTGAACTTCCCGGCTTACTTCATCCAGTAATTCGAGGTGCAGCATGTTCTTTTTCTTCGGCTGGTCAAACTTGCGTTTGTCTCCATCCGCTATCCAGACGAACCGGGCATCTTCCACACCGATGATGACCGCATACTGCTCTTGGCCGCGGCCTCGTCGAATTTTCACGAGCTGGCCGATCTCAGCCTTCGCCATAGCAGTCACCCGACCTTCGTCAGGATCTCGTAACCATTCGCCGTGATGGCGATGGTGTGCTCGAAGTGAGCACAGAGAGATCCATCCACGGTTACCACCGTCCAATTATCCGCGAGCGTCTTTACATAGCGCTCGCCTGCGTTCACCATCGGCTCGATGGCCAACACCATTCCGGGCTTCAGCCGCGGTCCCCGATCGGCAGGGCCGAAATTCGGGATCTGCGGTTCCTCGTGCAGCTTCGTACCGACTCCGTGTCCAACGTATTCGCGGACGATGGAGAAACCGGCACTCTCCGCATAGGTCTGAATCGCATGGGAGATGCTGAACAGCCGCGCGTCCGGCTTCGCTTCCGCGAGACCGGCAAACAAGGAGCCCTCCGTCACCTCGAGAAGCCGTTTGGCTTCAGGAGAGATGACGCCTACCGGGTAGGTCCAGGCGGAATCGCCATGGTAGCCCTTGTACTGCGCACCGATATCGATGCTGATGATGTCGCCTTCCTGGAGCGTTCGGTCGCCGGGGAAGCCGTGTACCAATTCATTGTTGACGGAAGCGCAGATGCTGGCAGGAAAACCGTTATAGCCTTTGAATGAAGGTACTGCTCCCTGACTTCGGATATACTCCTCTGCGATCCGGTCAAGCTCCCGGGTGGTGACACCCGGTTTCACCGCATCGGCCATGAGACGATGAGTCTCTGCCACAATACGGCCTGCTTGGCGCATCCATTCAAGCTCCGCCTCGGTTTTGCAGATAATCATTCGGCCTGCCCCCGCAGAATCGAATGAATCTCTTCCGTGACGGCGTCGATGTCCTGCTCTCCGTTCAACTGCCGCAGCTTGCCCTTCGCCTGATAGTAGTCGAGGAGAGGAGCGGTCTTGTTGATGTACTCATCAAGACGAGTGCCCACCTTCTCTTCTGTATCGTCCGAGCGTTGGTACAATTCACCGCTGCATTTGTCGCAGACACCCTCCTTCGCAGGAGGGTTGAACAGAACATGATAAGTCGCTCCGCACGAGCGGCAAATTCTGCGTCCGGTCAACCGGGCAAGTAGTTGACTCCGATCGACGTGAAGGTCGATCACATGGTCGATCTGTTTGCCGAGTTCGGCCAGAATGCCGTCGAGCGCCTCGGCTTGGGAGATCGTTCGAGGAAAGCCATCCAGGAGAAAACCCGTTTCACAGTCTTTCTCCTGAAGCCTCTCACGGACGATCCCGTTCGTGATCTCATCGGGAACAAGCAACCCTTGATCCACGTAGCGCTTGGCTTCAAGTCCGAGTGCTGTTCCTTGCTTCATGGCCGCCCGGAACGCGTCTCCGGTCGAGATGTGCGGGATGTGATAGGCGTTCACGATCCGCTCCGCCTGCGTTCCTTTACCCGCTCCCGGGGGGCCCATAAATAAGATGTTCACGTTTTGCCACCTCCCCGTGGGTGTTTGGCAAGTACCGGGCCTGCATTATTTGTTGATAAAGCCTTTGTAATGGCGTTTGATCAGTTGGCTTTCGATCGTCTTCATCGTCTCGAGGGCAACCCCGATCAAGATGAGGAGCGAAGTACCGCCGATCTTCAGGCTAGCCGGCAAGCCGACAAGATCCGTAAAGATCAGAGGAAGGACCGAAATGAGCGCCAGGAAGAGTGCTCCAGCCAGAGTCAGTCTCGTCATGACACGGGTCAGGTAGACTTCCGTGGTCTTGCCGGGACGAATCCCTGGGATGTAGCCCCCGTTCTTCTTCATGTTTTCCGCCATTTGCTGCGGGTTCATTTGAACGAACGTGTAGAAGAACGTAAATCCGATGATCAGGAGGACATACAGCGTGATGCCGATTCCTGCCGGTTCTTGGATGGTGATGTTATGCTGGATCCACTTGGCCCAAGCCTTGTCGCTCCAGAACTGGGCGATGGTCGCCGGGAACATGAGCAGGGAAACCGCGAAGATGACCGGGATAACGCCCGATGCATTGACCTTCATCGGAATGTGCGTGGATTGACCGCCATACATCTTGCGGCCCACAACGCGCTTCGCATATTGAACCGGAATCTTCCGTACGCCTTGTTGGACGTAGATGACTCCAGCCACAATTGCGATGACCACGATGATCAGCACGATGAACTTGATGATGTTCAGGAACAGCTTGTCGCCTGCATCGATGAACATCTGTTGGACCAGTTGACGCAGCCCAGTCGGGACAGCCGCTACGATACCGGCAAAGATCAGGATCGAGATCCCGTTCCCAATTCCCTTCTCGGTGATTTGTTCACCGAGCCACATAAGAAACGCCGTACCTGCAGTGAGGACGAGCGCGATCAAAGCATAGGTGGAGAACTTCGGGTCGATGACGATGCTGCCAGCGCCGGTGCGGATCAAGTTGTTAAACGAGATTGCCGTACCAAAGCCTTGGATCAAGCCCAGGACAATGGTACCGTACCGGGTGATCTGAGCAAGCTTCTTCTTTCCGCTCTCGCCTTCCTTGGCCCATTCCGCGAACTTCGGAATGACATCCATGGAAAGGAGCTGAACGATAATCGACGATGTGATGTAAGGCATAATCCCCATCGCGAAGATGGAGAAGCGGAACAGCGCTCCGCCAGAAAAGGTGTTCATCAAGCCGAATACACTGCTGCCCTGCTCATCGAGGGCCTTCAGTGCATCCGAGTTGATGTTGGGGCTAGGGATGAAGTTCCCGATCCGGTAGACAATCAAACAGAGAAGTGTAAAAAGGATCTTTTTGCGGAGATCTTCTACCTTCAAAATGTTGGACAATGTTTTGAACATTAGATCACCTCGGATTGACCGCCGGCAGCTTGGATTTTTTCCACTGCGGAAGCAGAGAACTTATTCGCTTTGACCGTCAGCTTTACGGTCAATTCGCCATTGCCCAGAACCTTGATACCGTCTTTCGGGTTTTTCACAAGACCGGTTTCCAGCAGGAGTTCCGGTGTAACAACCGTATCCGCTTCGAACGCGTTAAGGTCAGCCAAGTTGATTACGGCATATTCCACACGGTTGATGTTCTTGAAGCCGCGCTTCGGAAGACGACGGTACAACGGGTTTTGACCACCCTCGAATCCAGGGCGAACACCACCGCCGGAACGAGCTTTTTGACCTTTGTGACCTTTACCCGAAGTTTTACCGGTACCGCTACCGATACCGCGTCCGATACGCTTGCTCACATGGGTCGATCCCGCAGCCGGGGAAAGTTCATGGATTTTCATCGCTCAAGCACCTCCTTGTTTGTCTTTTCTATAGCAGCCTGACACAGGCCTTTGATGCGAGTTACGCTTCTACTTCAACAACGTCAACCAAGTGCTTCACTTGATTTACCATTCCGCGAATGGCCGGGTTGTCCTGTTGAAGCACCGTTTGGTGCATCTTCGTAAGTCCCAGCGTTTTAACGGTTACACGCTGCTTCTCCGGACGTCCGATCAAGCTGCGCACGAGGGTGATTTGCAGTTGCTTAGCCATGATTACCCCTCCTTAACCCATCAACTCTTCAACGGTTTTGCCGCGAAGCTTGGCAACTTCTTCTGCCCGCTTCAAGCGTTGCAAGCCTTCCAACGTCGCATTAACCATGTTAGTGGAGTTGGAAGAACCGAGGGATTTCGTCAAGATGTCGCCTACACCAGCAAGTTCGAGAACGGCACGAACCGGGCCGCCTGCGATCACACCGGTACCTTCGGAAGCCGGCTTCAGAAGAACGCGACCAGCGCCAAAGCGACCGGTTACCAGGTGAGGAATCGTCGTTCCGACGATCGGCACATGGATCAAGTTTTTCTTGGCATCTTCGATACCCTTCTTGATCGCATCGCCTACTTCGGAAGCTTTGCCGATCCCGGCGCCAACCCAGCCGTTGCCGTCACCGACGACAACCAGTGCGCTGAAGCTGAAGCGACGTCCGCCTTTGACTACTTTCGCAACACGGTTGATGTGTACGGTTTTGTCTTTCAATTCAAGTGTGTTCGGATCTACGCGCAAGTCCTTAACCTCCTTATTGGCAAAATGGATCAGAATTCGAGTCCGGCTTCGCGAGCCGCGTCAGCCAATGCTTGGATGCGTCCGTGGTACAGGTACCCTCCGCGGTCAAACACGACCTTCTCGATTCCGTTTTCTTTGGCACGCTTTGCGATCAGGGTGCCAACTTGTTGAGCTGCATCGACGTTGCCGCCGTTTGCGATCTCTTTCAGTTCTTTATCTTGAGTCGACGCTGCTGCAATGGTCTTGCCGTTTACATCGTCGATGATCTGAGCGTACATGTGCTTGGAAGACCGGTAAACGCTCAAACGAGGACGTTCAACCGTTCCCTGAATTTTCTTGCGCACGCGCAAGTGCCGTTTCAGACGGGCTTCGTTTTTATCGCCTTTGGTGATCATGGGAACACTCACTCCTTTCAGCTTATCTTGGACACGGTCTTTGCCGTATCATGCTGCTGGTTCTAGGATAGCCGGTTTATTTCTTCTTACCGGCTTTACCTTCCTTGCGGATAATGCGTTCGCCTTCATACTTGATCCCTTTGCCTTTGTAAGGCTCAGGTTCACGTACGGAACGGACTTTTGCAGCCGTTGCGCCGACGAGTTCCTTGTCGATACCACGAACGATGATCTTGTTTTGAGCCGGCACTTCGAACTCAATGCCTTCTTCCGGGTTGATTTCAACCGGGTGAGAGTAACCGACGTTCAAGACCAGCTTGTTGCCGCTCTTGTTGGCACGATAGCCGACGCCGACGAGATCGAGGGATTTGCTGAATCCTTCGGTAACTCCACTCACCATATTTGCAACCACGCTCCGGGTCGTTCCGTGCAAGGAACGGTGCAGCTTGTTGTCGGAAGGACGCTCTACGTTGATCACGTTCTCTTCTACGCTGACTTTCATATCTTTATGCAGTTCACGGGACAGGGTACCTTTCGGGCCTTTTACCGTGATCAGCGTGTTGTCGAGGGTTACGGCAACTCCGCTCGGGACTGCAATGGGTTTACGACCAATACGGGACATGTTTACACCTCCATTCGTTCACGTTGGTCAATTACCAAACGTAGCAGAGAACCTCTCCGCCTGCTTTGGATTGACGAGCTTCTTTATCGGTCATGACGCCTTGGGACGTCGAGATGATCGCGATGCCAAGACCGCCCAGAACCCGGGGAATTTCTTGACTTTTCGCATAGACGCGCAGACCCGGCTTGCTGATTCTCTTCAGACCGGTGATAACGCGTTCGTTGTTGGATCCGTATTTCAGGAACAAACGGATAATCCCGTGCTTGTTGTCCTGAACATATTCTGCGTCACGGATGAAGCCTTCCCGTTTCAGAATCTCGGCGATTTCGCGTTTGATCTTGGAAGCGGGGATTTCTACAGTCTCGTGACGAACGATATTGGCATTGCGGATGCGCGTAAGCATATCGGCAATAGGATCAGACATTACCATGTAGCGAACCTCCTTCCCGTAAGCGGGGTGATTACCAGCTGGCTTTTCTTACGCCAGGAATCTGGCCTTTGTATGCTAATTCACGGAAACAAATCCGGCAAATCTTGAATTTGCGCAGGACGGAATGGGGACGCCCGCAGCGTTCGCAACGGGTGTACGCCTGGACCTTGAACTTCGGAGCGCGTTGTTGCTTAATCTTCATCGAAGTTTTTGCCACTGGATTAACACCTCCATAGTAGGAATTACTTTACGAACGGCATGCCGAGCTGGGTAAGCAGCTCACGGGACTCTTCGTCAGACTTTGCAGTCGTAACGATAACGATGTCCATACCGCGGACCTTGTCGACTTTGTCATATTCAATTTCCGGGAAAATCAGTTGTTCCTTCAGACCCAGCGTGTAGTTACCGCGGCCGTCAAAGGCTTTGGAGGATACACCGCGGAAGTCGCGGACGCGGGGAAGAGCAACGTTGAACAATTTGTCCAGGAAGTGGTACATGCGCTCACCGCGCAGCGTAACTTTTACGCCGATCGGCATTCCTTCACGCAGCTTGAAGCCGGCGATGGATTTCTTGGCGCGGGTGATAACTGGTTTTTGACCTGCGATGATTTGCAGATCTTGAAGCGCGGAGTCGAGCACCTTGGAGTTGGCAACTGCTTCGCCGACACCCATGTTGATGACCACTTTTTCCAGCTTCGGTACTTGCATAACCGTTTTATAATCGAACTTCTGCATCAGAGCAGGAGTGATTTCGTTTAAGTAACGATCTTTCAATCTTGCAGCCATGTTACATGTTCCTCCTTTCCAGCTTTTTCTTAGTCGATGACTTCTCCGGAGCGCTTAGCTACGCGGACTTTGTCACCGTTGTCGAGCACTTTGTAACCTACGCGAGTAGGCTTGCCGCTCTTCGGATCAATCAGCATGACGTTCGATACGTGGATCGGAGCTTCTTGGCTGATGATTCCGCCTTGCGGGTTCTGTTGGGAAGGCTTGGCGTGCTTCTTCACCAGGTTAACACCCTCAACCAGAACACGGTTTTCACGGGGATAAGCGGCGAGAACGCGGCCTTTTTTGCCTTTATCTTTACCGGTAATCACAACTACCGTGTCTTCTTTTTTGACGTGAAGCTTGTTGCTGTGAGATTCCAGCTTCTTCTTTGCTTTCGGCATCTTCAGTTACACCTCCTAATGGCGGATAAAAGGTCCCTGTCTTAGATAACTTCCGGCGCCAGGGAGACGATCTTCATGTAGTCGCGGTCGCGGAGCTCACGGGCAACCGGCCCGAAGATCCGGGTTCCGCGGGGGCTCTTGTCGTCCTTGATGACAACCGCTGCGTTTTCGTCGAAGGAAATGTAGGATCCGTCTTTACGGCGAGCACCGAACTTGGTGCGGACGATAACGGCCTTCACGACATCACCCTTCTTGACAACGCCGCCTGGTGTTGCTTCTTTGACGGAGCAGATAATCGTATCACCGATATGTCCTACGCGACGACCGGTTCCGCCCAGCACGCGAATGCACATCAGTTGCTTAGCGCCCGAGTTGTCGGCGACATTCAAACGGGATAAAGGTTGAATCATGGGGATACCCTCCTTTCGGCTTCAGTAGGCCTTAGATGATGACAGCTTTCTCTACGATTTCAACCATTCTCCAGCTCTTGTCCTTGGACAACGGGCGGGTTTCCATGATCTTCACCGTATCGCCAATCTTGGCTTCGTTGTTTTCATCATGTGCCTTGAACTTCTTCGTGTATTTAATCCGCTTGTGATACAAGCTGTGCTTTTTGTAGGTTTCGACGGCAACCACGATGGTTTTGTCCATCTTGTCGCTGACGACCTTGCCAACTTGAACTTTACGTTCCTTGCGTTCTGCCATGTTTCATCCTCCTCTCTGGGCTTGGATCGGATTAACCGATACCGAGCTCCCTTTCACGCAAAATGGTTTTGGCCCGTGCAATTTCTTTGCGCACGTTGCGGATTTGAGTCGGGTTATCCAATTGGCCGGTGGCCAGCTGGAAACGGAGGTTGAACAGCTCTTCCTTGAAACCTGCCACTTTTTGCTCGATTTCGGCACTGGTCAGGTTGCGGAGATCGCTAGCCTTCATTCTGCTTCACCACCCAGTTCTTCGCGTTTTACAAACTTCGTCTTGATCGGCAGCTTGTGAGCGGCAAGACGCATGGCTTCGCGTGCAATCTCTTCGCTTACGCCTGCCAGTTCAAACAGGATCTTGCCCGGTTTAACAACAGCTACCCACTTCTCAACGTTACCTTTACCGCTACCCATCCGAACTTCGAGGGGTTTTTGGGTGATCGGCTTCGAAGGGAAAATTTTGATCCATACTTTACCGCCCCGTTTGATGTAACGGGTCATGGCAATACGAGCAGCCTCGATTTGGCGGTTCGTGACCCATGCCGGTTCGAGAGCCTTCAGGCCGTATTCACCGAAGGATACTTCGGTTCCGCCCTTGGCGTTCCCTTTCATCGTACCGCGGTGCTCCTTACGGTGCTTAACGCGCTTTGGTACCAACATGATTAGTTTCCTCCTTCCCGGACAGCCTTCTTCTTAGCCGCAGGAAGAACCTCGCCACGGTAGATCCAGACTTTTACGCCGATCCGACCGTAGGTGGTGTGTGCCTCAGCCGTTCCGTAGTCGATGTCTGCACGCAGGGTGTGCAGCGGTACGGTGCCTTCGCTGTAGCCTTCGGTACGAGCGATTTCGGCGCCGCCCAGACGGCCACTTACCGAGGTCTTGATTCCTTTGGCTCCCGATCGAATCGTTCTTTGGATCGATTGCTTCATGGCGCGACGGAAGGAAACACGGCGCTCCAGTTGTTGAGCAATGCTTTCCGCAACGAGGATCGCGTCGAGCTCGGGGTTTTTGATTTCGGTGATGTTGATGTGAACTTTCTTGTTCGTCAGCTTCGACAGGTGCGTACGGATCGTTTCTACTTCAGATCCACCCTTGCCGATTACCATACCAGGCTTAGCCGTATGGATGGTGACGTTCACGCGGTTTGCAGCGCGTTCGATATCGATATGGGAAACCGAAGAATCCTTCAGCTTGCCCTTCAGGTATTCACGGATCTTGACGTCTTCCATCAGCAGGGTGCCGTAATCTTTACCAGCGTACCACTTGGACTCCCAGTCACGGATGATGCCGATACGAAGACCGATTGGGTTTACTTTTTGACCCACACGTTTTCCCTCCTTATTTTTCGGATACCACCAAGGTGATGTGGCTCGTGCGTTTGTTGATGCGGCTTGCGCGACCCATGGCGCGTTCACGGAACCGTTTCATCGTCGGGCCTTGGTTCACATAGGCTTGCGAGATGACCAGTTTGCTCGGGTCGAGCTGGTAGTTGTGCTCTGCGTTGGCAATAGCCGAGTTCAGGAGCTTCTCAAGAATCGGGGATGCCGCACGCGGCGTATTGCGCAGAATCGCGATCGCTTCGCCCACTTGCTTGCCGCGGATCAAATCGATGACCAGCTGAGCCTTGCGGGGTGCGATGCGGATGAACTTCGCATTAGCAGTTGCTTGTTGCATGGGATGAACCTCCTCTCATACCGTAGAAATCAATGTCTTCGGCTTCCCGCTTGGGAAAACCGGTCTGGGAAAGACCGGTTTTAGCGGCGGCCGGTCTTCTTGTCGTCGTCGGTGTGCCCTTTGTACGTGCGCGTCGGGGCAAACTCGCCGAGCTTGTGTCCCACCATGTCTTCCGTTACATAAACCGGAACATGCTTTCTTCCGTCGTACACCGCGAACGTATGTCCGATGAACTGCGGAAAAATCGTGGAACGGCGCGACCAGGTCTTGATGACCACTTTACGTTGAGTGGTGTCGCCGGCCTCTTCGACTTTCTTAAGCAGATAGCTGTCTACAAAAGGTCCTTTTTTCAAGCTGCGTCCCATTGAAGATCCTCCCTTCCATAAGCCTTATCTCGTGCAATCTTATTTCGTGCGACGGCGTACAATGTACTTGTTGGAAGCTTTGTTCTTCTTGCGGGTCTTGTAGCCGAGAGTCGGTTTGCCCCAAGGAGACAAAGGCGATTTGCGGCCGATCGGAGCGCGGCCTTCGCCACCGCCGTGCGGGTGATCCACTGGGTTCATGACGACACCGCGGACTTCCGGACGCTTGCCCATGTGACGAGCACGACCGGCTTTACCGATCTTCACGAGCTCGTGGTCGCCGTTGCCGACGGAGCCGATGGTAGCGCGGCAGTTCTTCAGAATGCGACGTACTTCACCGGAGGAAAGACGAATGGTGACGTAGTCTTCTTCTTTACCAAGCAGTTGAGCTTCCGTACCGGCTGCGCGGACCATTTGGCCGCCTTTACCAGGCTTCAGCTCGATGTTGTGGATAACGGTACCGACCGGGATGTTCTCCAGCGGAAGGGCATTGCCCACTTTGATGTCAGAGCCAACACCGGAGGTGATGACGTCATCAACCTTCAAACCCTTCGGGGCGATGATGTAACGCTTTTCCCCGTCCACATAATGAATCAAAGCGATGTTAGCCGAACGGTTCGGGTCATACTCGATCGTAGCAACGCGACCGGGTATTCCATCTTTGTTCCGCTTGAAATCGATAATCCGATATTTGCGCTTAGCACCGCCGCCTTGGTGACGAACCGTAATCTTACCTTGGTTGTTACGGCCGGCTTTCTTGCTAAGAGGCGCAAGCAAAGATTTCTCCGGTACGCTCGCGGTGATCTCTTCAAATGTAGAGACGGACATCGAGCGACGAGCCGGCGAAGTCGGTTTGTATTTTTTTACTGGCACTTGGATTCCCTCCTTACTCGAAAGATGGTGGTCTTACACGGTTTCAAAGAATTCGAGTTCTTTGCTTTCCGGGGAAAGAGCCACGATGGCTTTTTTCCACTCCGAGCGGTAGCCGGAGTAACGGCCGTAGCGCTTCGGTTTAGCCGGCATGCGAAGCGTGTTTACGCTCACTACCTTCACTTTGAAGATCGCTTCAACGGCTTGCTTGATTTCGGTCTTGTTGGCGCGGATGTCCACTTCGAAGACATACTTCTTGGCAGCCATCAGGTCGCTGGTACGTTCCGTAATGACCGGGCGCTTGATAATATCGCGAGGATCTTTCATTACGCCAGCACCTCCTGTACTTTCTCGACCGCTTCCTTGGTGATGATCAGCTTGTCATGCAGCATGACGTCAAGGACGTTGATGCCGGATGCGCTGACGAACTTCACGCCCGGGATGTTGCGGGCGGAGAGAGCGACGTTCTCGTTGAATTCACCGGTGACAACCAGCGCGCGGCGGTCTGCCTTCAGGTTCTTCAACAGGCTGACGATCTCTTTCGTCTTCGGAGCTGTGATGCTCAGTTGATCAAGAACAACGATGTTATTGTCGATCACTTTGGAAGACAGTGCGGATTTGATAGCGAGACGACGAACTTTCTTCGGCAGCTTGTAGCCATAGCTGCGAGGAGTCGGGCCAAATACGATCCCGCCGCCCTTCCATTGAGGAGCGCGGATGGAACCTTGGCGAGCGCGGCCGGTTCCTTTTTGTTTCCACGGCTTGCGTCCGCCGCCGCGAACTTCCGAACGGCCTTTCGTGCTGTGCGTACCTGCACGCAGGGAAGCCTGCTGCATGACAACAGCCGAGTGAAGCACGTGTACATTCGGTTCGATACCGAATACGGATTCGGACAGCTCGATTTCGCCGACTTCCGAACCGCTGACGTTGTAAACTGCTACTTTAGGCATGGTGATCCTCCTTTCCGCTTCTTACTTCTTAACCGTCGATTTGACGGAAACGTAGCTATTTTTAGGGCCCGGAATGGAACCCTTGATGAGCAGCACATTGCGTTCCGTGTCGACTTTCACCACTTGCAGGTTTTGCAGGGTTACGGTTTCGACACCCATGTGGCCCGGAAGGTGCTTGCCCTTCGGTACACGGTTCGCTTGGATCGAACCCATCGAACCTGGTCCGCGGTGATAGCGGGAACCGTGAGCCATCGGCCCGGTGTGTTGTCCCCAACGCTTGATGTTACCTTGGAACCCTTTACCCTTGGAAGTGCCCGTGACATCAACGAATTCGCCTTCGGAGAACACGTCAGCCTTCAATTCTTGGCCAACTTCATAATCAGACAAAGTTACCCCGCGGAATTCTTTAATGTAGCGCTTAGGGGCCGTGCCCGCTTTGTTCGCGTGGCCCAGCTCAGGTTTGATGGCGTTTTTCTTTCTATCGTCAAAGCCGAGTTGGATCGCTTCGTAGCCGTCGTTCTCCACGTCTTTCTTTTGGAGGACTACACAAGGACCAGCCAGGATGACGGTTACCGGAATAACCGTACCATCAGGAGTAAAAACTTGAGTCATGCCCAGTTTCTTACCTAAGATACCTTTAGTCATGTTGACACCTCATTTCATTCACATGTGGATAATTAGTTTCTACTATTAAAGCTTGATTTCGATGTCCACGCCGGACGGCAGGTCCAAACGCATGAGAGCGTCGACCGTTTGCGGGGTCGGGTTGACAATGTCGATCAAGCGCTTATGCGTACGCATTTCGAATTGTTCCCGGGAATCCTTGTACTTGTGAACCGCGCGAAGAATCGTGATGATTTGCTTCTCAGTCGGAAGCGGAATCGGTCCCGATACACCTGCACCGGTACGTTTTGCCGTTTCAACGATTTTCTCTGCGGACTGGTCAAGAATCCTGTGATCGTATGCCTTCAAGCGGATACGAATCTTTTGCTTTGCCATATAAGTCCCTCCTTCTATCGCCCAATTTGTAATCGGACATACTCCGTGGAAATTCTCCAATACCCCACCCAATGGCAAAGGGGCCGGGTGTATCGGCAACCTCCCACATCATCGCAACGTCACAGACCAACGTTCACTATTATATAACAAGGCCCAGATGAAAAGCAAGAAAGATTTCAAGCTTTTTTAAGCCGATTTAAAAAAGGACTCCTGTCGATCGACAGGAGCCCTCCAGTTCGAGGTCGAAGCTTATTTGCTGATCGTGACAACGGAACCCGCGCCAACCGTGCGGCCGCCTTCGCGAATCGTGAACTTCGTTCCTTCTTCGATAGCAACCGGTGCGATCAGCTCGACGGTAACGGTGATGTTATCGCCAGGCATAACCATTTCGGTGCCTTCCGGAAGGTGGATGATTCCCGTTACGTCCGTGGTGCGGAAGAAGAATTGCGGACGGTAGCCCGTGAAAAACGGTTTGTGACGACCGCCTTCTTCTTTCGTCAGAACGTATACGGAAGCGGTGAAGTTCGTGTGCGGCTTAACGGAACCCGTCTTCGCCAGAACTTGGCCGCGCTCGATGTCTTTACGGTCAACACCGCGAAGCAGTGCGCCGATGTTGTCGCCGGCTTGAGCGGAGTCAAGCAGCTTGCGGAACATTTCAACGCCCGTAACGACGGTCTTGCGAGTTTCTTCGGCGATACCAACGATTTCAACTTCGTCGCCGACTTTAACCGTACCGCGTTCTACACGACCGGTAGCAACCGTACCGCGACCCGTGATCGTGAACACGTCTTCGACCGGCATCAGGAAAGGCTTGTCGGTTTGACGTTCTGGCAGCGGAATGTACTCTTCGATCTTGTTGAACAGGTCAACGATCTTTTCAGCCCATTCGCCATCCGGGTTTTGCAGAGCTTCACGAGCAGAGCCGTGAATGATCGGCGTGTCGTCGCCCGGGAAGTCGTATTCGCTGAGCAGATCACGGATTTCCATTTCAACCAGTTCAAGCAATTCAGCGTCTTCTACCATGTCGCACTTGTTCATGAATACGACGATGTAAGCAACACCTACTTGACGGGACAGAAGGATGTGTTCGCGCGTTTGCGGCATCGGACCGTCAGCTGCGGATACAACCAGGATCGCTCCGTCCATTTGAGCAGCACCGGTGATCATGTTCTTCACATAGTCGGCGTGTCCCGGGCAGTCAACGTGAGCGTAGTGGCGGGAAGCCGTTTCGTACTCAACGTGAGCCGTGGAGATCGTGATACCGCGTTCGCGTTCTTCCGGAGCTTTGTCGATTTGGTCGAAAGCTACGGCTGCGCCGCCGTATTTCTTGGAAAGAACAGTGGTAATCGCTGCCGTCAGGGTCGTTTTACCATGGTCGACGTGACCGATGGTACCGATGTTCATATGCGGCTTATTGCGTTCGTATTTAGCTTTACCCATTGAAACGATTCCTCCTTAATTTAGCGGTTATGATGGTTATGCACCTTTGTGCTTAGCCACGATTTCTTCGGAAATGGACTTCGGCACTTCTTCGTAATGGGAGATTTCCATCGAATAGACGCCGCGTCCTTGCGTCCGGGAGCGCAGGGTGGTGGAGTAACCAAACATTTCAGACAGCGGCACCTTCGCACGGATGATTTGAGCTCCGTGACGGGCGTCCATGCCTTCGATGCGTCCACGGCGGGAGTTCAGGTCGCCCATAACGTCGCCCATGTACTCTTCCGGAACGGTTACTTCTACCTTCATGATCGGCTCGAGCAGGACAGGATTACACTTGTCCTTGGCAGCCTTAAGGGCCATCGAACCAGCAATCTTAAACGCCATTTCGTTGGAGTCGACATCATGGTACGATCCATCGAAGATGGTTGCTTTGATATCAACGAGCGGGAAGCCGGCAAGAACACCGTTCTTCATCGACTCTTCGATACCTGCTTGAACCGGAGCGATGTATTCGCGCGGAACCACGCCGCCCACGATCTTGTTCTCGAACAGGAACCCTTCTCCTGGTTCGCGCGGAGCGAACTCGACCCATACGTGACCGTATTGACCGCGACCACCGGATTGACGAACGAACTTGCCTTCGACCTTCGCCGAGGAGCGGAACGTTTCGCGATAGGCAACTTGGGGTTTACCCACGTTGGTTTCTACCTTGAATTCGCGCAGCATCCGGTCAACAATGATCTCCAGGTGAAGCTCGCCCATCCCTTGAATGATCGTTTGGTTGGTTTCTTCATCGGTGTAATAACGGAACGTCGGATCTTCTTCCGCCAGCTTGGAGAGGGCAACGCCCATCTTGTCTTGGTCGGCTTTGGTCTTCGGTTCAACAGCGATGGAGATAACCGGATCCGGGAAGTTCATGGACTCGAGGATAACCGGGTTTTTTTCGTCGCACAGGGTGTCCCCGGTGGTCGTGTCTTTCAGACCAACGGCAGCCGCGATATCACCGGAATAGACTTCCTGGATTTCTTGACGGCTGTTCGCGTGCATCTGAAGGATACGGCCGACGCGTTCACGCTTGTTCTTCGTGGCATTCAGAACGTAAGAACCGGAGTTCAGAACGCCCGAGTACACGCGGAAGAAGGTCAAGCGGCCCACGTAGGGGTCCGTAGCGATTTTGAAAGCGAGTGCGGAGAACGGCTCGTTATCGGCCGAACGACGCGTTACTTCGCTGCCGTCTTCCAGATGTCCCTTGATGTCCGGAACATCGATCGGAGCAGGCAGGTAGTCCACAACGGCATCCAGCATCGGCTGTACGCCCTTGTTGCGGTAGGAAGAGCCGCAGATAACCGGGAAGATCTTCACTTCGCAGACACCTTTACGGAGAGCGGCTTTGATCTCAGGAATCGAGATCTCTTCGCCTTCCAGGTACTTGAGCGTAAGTTCTTCGTCCAGTTCAGCAACCTTTTCTACCAGCTCAAGGCGGAGCTCTTCGGCTTTGTCTTTCAACTCAGCCGGGATCTCTACTTCTTCAGCTTGCTTACCCAGGTCGTCCTTGTAGACGTGTGCCTTCATTTCGACCAGGTCGATCATGCCGATGAAGTCGTTCTCGGCTCCGATCGGAAGTTGAATCGGAACAGCATTTGCTCCGAGCTTTTCACGCATTTGCTGAACAGCTCCGAGGAAGTCGGCTCCGATGATATCCATTTTGTTGACGTAAGCAATGCGGGGCACTCCGTAACGGTCAGCTTGACGCCATACCGTCTCGGATTGCGGTTCTACGCCTTCTTTGGCGCTGAACACGCCCACTGCTCCATCCAGAACGCGCAGGGAACGTTCAACTTCAACGGTGAAGTCGACGTGTCCCGGGGTATCGATGATATTGATGCGGTGGCCCTTCCATTGAGCGGTGGTTGCGGCAGACGTAATCGTAATGCCGCGCTCTTGTTCCTGCTCCATCCAGTCCATCGTGGCAGCACCTTCGTGCACTTCCCCGATTTTGTGGGTACGGCCGGTGTAGAACAAGATCCGTTCCGTCGTGGTCGTTTTACCAGCATCAATATGTGCCATGATCCCGATGTTACGCGTATCTTTCAAGGAGAACTCTCTTGCCATGGGGTATTCTCCTTTCGTATGAACCGGTCGTAACCGGGGTTCTACCAGCGATAGTGAGCGTACGCTTTGTTGGCTTCCGCCATCTTGTGCGTGTCTTCGCGTTTCTTGACGGATGCGCCGGTGTTGTTGCTGGCGTCGATGATCTCGGCAGCCAGACGCTCTTCCATCGTCTTCTCACCACGAAGGCGAGAATAGTTTACCAACCAACGGAGACCGAGGGTGGTACGACGTTCCGGACGAACTTCAACCGGTACTTGGTAGTTAGAACCACCTACACGGCGAGCTTTCACTTCCAGAACAGGCATGATGTTCTTGATGGCAGCTTCGAACACTTCCATCGGATCCTTACCCGTGCGTTCTTGAATCGTGGTGAACGCGTTGTACAGGATCTTCTGTGCGGTTCCCCGCTTGCCGTCGATCATGATACGGTTAATCAAACGAGTAACCAGTTTGCTGTTGTAAATGGGATCAGGCAGCACGTCTCTTCGTGTTACAGGACCTTTGCGCGGCATAGTTATCCCCCTTTCTTACGGAATCGTCTAGCAGATTATGCGCCATTATTTCTTGGCGGCTTTCGGACGCTTTGCGCCGTATTTGGAACGGGCTTGTTTGCGGTTGTTGACACCAGCGGTATCAAGTGCTCCGCGAACGATGTGATAACGAACACCAGGCAAGTCCTTAACCCGTCCACCACGAACCAGCACAACGCTGTGCTCTTGGAGGTTGTGGCCAATCCCCGGGATATAGGCGGTTACTTCGATCCGATTGGACAGACGTACCCGAGCATATTTACGGAGAGCGGAGTTCGGTTTCTTCGGCGTCATCGTACCGACACGAGTGCAAACTCCACGTTTTTGCGGTGCGCTCAGATCGGTTTCTTCTCTTTTCAGTGCGTTGAAGCCTACTTGCAGAGCCGGCGACTTGGATTTCACCACCTTGGCTTTGCGGCCTTTACGTACTAATTGATTGATTGTCGGCATTACTGCACCCCCTTCCAGTCATTCTATTCCTTCTTGTATTGCAAGCCCACAGATCCAGGTGAGTCGCAATTGGACAAAGGAAACGTTTTTGCCACCGGGGACCGGCAACAAAAACGGTCAGGTCCTTCATTCAGTTGCAACTGCCGCTACGGCGGCTCCCACTTCGATTCCGCATGCTTTGCCAAGCTGCTTCATGGAATCGACGTAAGTGATGTTCACTCCGCATTTCTTGCAGAGGTTCACCACTTTGCCGGTGAGACGCGGATCCGCATCTTTGGCAACAAAGACTTCCGTCGCTTCTCCAAGCTCGATCATTCTTGTCGCCTGCTTCGTGCCAATCCGGAGCTTTCCAGCCTGCTTCACTTTATCATAAGACATAAGAAATCATATCCTCCAAAGCACAGGAAAACAATCGATTTTGGCACACTACGACATAATAGCATTCACCCTAGTTCCATGTCAAGGAAAGTTCGGGCTTTCTGCAAAGAAAGTGAACGATCCTTGACATGAACGAGAGGTTATCCCCATGGGGATAGAGTTACAAAACTTCCGATTTACTGAACTTCTACAGCATCCACTTGTTCTGCTGCTTCGGAGACTTCTCCTTCAAGCTCAGCTGCTTCCGGTTCACCCAGTACGCCATTGGCGTCGCTCAGGCGAATGCTGCGGTAGCGGGCCATCCCGGTACCTGCCGGAATCAACTTGCCGATGATAACATTCTCCTTGAGGCCGAGCAGTTGGTCCACCTTGCCCTTGATCGCAGCATCGGTGAGCACCCGCGTCGTTTCCTGGAAGGAAGCGGCGGAGAGGAAGGAGTCGGTTTCGAGCGACGCCTTCGTGATCCCGAGCAGTACCGGTTTGGCAACTGCCGGCTCATCACCACTTAGAAGTGCTTGCAAATTGGCAGCTTCGTATTCATGCATATCGACGAAGGAGCCCGGCAGGAGCGTCGTGTGGCCCGCATCGATGACGCGGATCTTGCGAAGCATTTGCCGGATCATGACTTCGACGTGCTTGTCGTTGATTTCTACGCCTTGGTTCCGGTATACGCGCTGAACTTCTTGAAGAATGTAGTTCTGCACGCCGCGGATACCCTTGATGCGAAGCATGTCTTTCGGGTCGATCGAACCTTCGGTAAGCTCATCCCCTGCTTCGACTTGCTGATCCTTGTAGACGCGAATTCGGGAACCATAGGTGACGGAGTATACCTTGGATTCGGCTTCGCCTTGAATTTCAATCTCACGGCGATCTTTCGCTTCGCGGATATCCTTCACGACACCGTCGATCTCGGAGATGATCGCTTGACCCTTCGGATTACGGGCTTCGAAGAGCTCCTGAATCCGCGGAAGACCTTGCGTGATGTCGTCTCCGGCAACGCCCCCGGTATGGAACGTACGCATCGTGAGCTGGGTTCCCGGTTCCCCGATGGATTGGGCGGCGATAATCCCTACCGCTTCCCCGATCTCCACGTGATCCCCGGTCGCCAGGTTGCGGCCGTAGCACTTCTTGCAGACGCCATGACGAGCGCGGCAGCTGAGAACGGAGCGAATCTGAACCTTCTCAACCCCTGCATTGATGATCTCGTCCGCAATGCTCGGTTCGATCAGTTCGTTGCGGCCAACGATGACCTCGCCCGTTTGCGGGTGCTTGAGCGTTTCGAAGGCATAACGACCTTCAATGCGGTCGTACAGATCCTCAATGACTTCCTTACCGTCCTGAATACGGCTAACGGAGAAGCCCTTGTCGGTTCCGCAATCATCTTCGCGTACGATGACATCCTGCGCAACGTCGACGAGACGACGGGTCAAGTACCCCGAGTCAGCCGTCCGAAGCGCGGTATCCGCCAGACCCTTCCGGGCGCCGTGGGTCGAGATGAAGTACTCAAGGACCGTCAGACCTTCACGGAAGTTCGAGATGATCGGCAGTTCATAAATCCGGCCGGTCGGCGTTGCCATCAGGCCCCGCATCCCACCGAGTTGGGTGATTTGCGATTTGTTACCCCGTGCTTTCGATTCGACCATCAAGCTGATGGAGTTGAACCGGTCGAGCGACTTCATCAGGATGTCCGTCAGTTCGTCCTTCGTTCGGCTCCAGATGCCGATGACTCGGGTGTAACGTTCTTCGTCGGTTATTAATCCGCGACGGAATTGATTCGTTACCGTACTGACCTTTTCATTGGAATCCTTAATGATACGCGCTTTTTCCGGCGGAATGGTAACATCGGAGACAGCGATGGAAATCCCGGCCTTCGTCGAGTAGGTGAAGCCATTCTCTTTGATGCGGTCCAGGATGACCGACGTTTCGGTCGTCTTGTAGCGACGGAAGCACTCGGCGATGATGGAACCCAGGTATTCCTTGCCCACGCCCTTCGTATCGGGAGCGTCCGCGATACGTTCCTGAATGTTCGCACCCTTTTCAAACACAAAGTGCTTGTCAGAGATGCCGTTCAAGAGATTTTCCTTCGTCGCTTCGTTGATATAAGGGAAATCGTCCGGATAGATTTCGTTGAAGATAATCTTTCCGATCGTGGTGATGATCATCGCTTTTTGCTGTTCAGGGGTAAAGCTCGTCTTGTGCAGCAGCTTCGCCGGAATGGCAACGACTGCGTGCAGGGAAGCGATCCCCCGTTGGTACAGGGAAATGGCTTCGTGGATCGAGCTCAGCACCGAACCGGTTCCCGGAGCATTCTTATCGGCAACCGTCAGATAGAAGCTGCCGAGAACCATATCCTGGGAAGGCGTGACGACCGGCTTGCCATCCTTCGGGTTCAGGATGTTGCCCGAAGCGAGCATGAGCAAGCGAGCTTCGGTTTGGGCCTCAGCCGAGAGCGGAACGTGCACGGCCATTTGGTCACCGTCAAAGTCGGCATTGTAAGCCGTACATACGAGCGGGTGAAGCTTGATAGCCTTGCCTTCGACCAGGATGGGCTCGAACGCCTGAATCCCGAGTCTGTGCAGCGTGGGGGCACGGTTCAGGAGAACCGGATGCTCGCGAATGACTTCTTCAAGAACGTCCCATACCTCTGCGCTGCTGCGTTCCACCTTGCGCTTTGCACTCTTGATGTTATGAGCGAGGCCCTTGTTGACCAGCTCTTTCATGACAAACGGCTTGAACAGCTCAAGCGCCATTTCCTTCGGAAGACCGCATTGGTACATCTTCAGGTTCGGACCTACGACGATAACGGAACGACCAGAGTAGTCAACGCGCTTGCCGAGCAGGTTTTGACGGAAGCGACCTTGTTTCCCCTTCAGCATGTGCGACAGGGACTTGAGCGGACGGTTGCCTGGGCCCGTTACCGGGCGGCCGCGGCGGCCGTTGTCGATCAGGGCGTCGACGGCTTCTTGAAGCATCCGCTTTTCGTTCTGTACGATGATGTCCGGAGCGCCCAGGTCAAGCAGGCGCTTCAAACGGTTATTCCGGTTGATGACCCGACGATACAGGTCATTCAAGTCGGACGTGGCGAAACGGCCACCGTCGAGTTGAACCATCGGACGAAGCTCCGGAGGAATGACCGGCAAGACATCAAGGACCATCCAGTCCGGCTTGTTCTTGGAGTTGCGGAACGCTTCGATGACTTCCAGACGCTTGATCGCCCGATTGCGACGTTGTCCTTGAGCTGTGCGAAGCTCTTCCTTGAGCGATTCGAGCTCGCGTTCGAGGTCGATGTCCTGCAGAAGCTTTTTAACGGCTTCAGCACCCATACCGGCCTGGAAGGCGTAGCCGTATTTTTCACGGTAGCTGCGATATTCCTTCTCGGAGAGAAGTTGTTTCTTCTCGAGAGGCGTGTCGCCTGGGTCCGTTACAACGTAGGAAGCAAAGTAAATGACTTCCTCAAGGGAGCGAGGAGACATGTCGAGGGCGAGACCCATACGGCTCGGAATGCCCTTGAAATACCAGATATGAGAGACCGGAGCGGCCAGCTCGATGTGGCCCATGCGCTCACGGCGAACCTTTTGACGAGTGACTTCGACGCCGCAGCGATCGCAGACAACGCCTTTATAGCGAACTCTCTTGTACTTGCCGCAATGACATTCCCAGTCTTTTGTCGGTCCGAAGATCTTCTCGCAGAAGAGGCCTTCTTTTTCCGGCTTCAGCGTACGGTAGTTGATCGTTTCGGGCTTCTTGACTTCGCCGCGAGACCAGGAGCGGATTTTCTCCGGAGAGGCGAGGCCGATTTTCATGTATTCAAAATTGTTTACGTCGATCAAGGAGCAACCCTCCTCAAGATTGAAAAGCTGGATATCAGAAATGACACGGTGGCTTGCCGAAGGCCCCGGGCTTCGGAACAACGAAAACCGGGGCGCCTCAAGCAAGCGATCAATTATGCTACGGCCGAAAGGCCGCTACTGGTGAGACCGGGAGTTATTCGACGCCGTATTCTGCGCCTTCGAGATTGAGGTTCAGCTTGTCGCTGGCCACATCGTCCTCGTCGTCGAGCTCTTTCATTTCGATCTCCTCTTCGTTCTCGGAGAGGATCTTGACGTCCATGCCAAGGCTTTGCAGTTCCTTGATGAGAACCTTGAAGGACTCCGGTACGCCCGGCTCCGGCACGTTCTCGCCTTTGACAATGGATTCGTAGGTCTTAACGCGTCCAACCACGTCATCGGACTTGACGGTCAAGATTTCTTGCAGGGTATAGGCAGCGCCGTAGGCTTCCAGCGCCCATACTTCCATTTCCCCGAAGCGTTGGCCGCCGAACTGAGCCTTACCACCGAGCGGCTGTTGCGTAACGAGGGAGTACGGACCAGTTGAACGGGCGTGGATCTTGTCATCAACCATGTGCGCCAGCTTAATCATGTACATGACGCCGACCGTTACTTCGCGCTCGAACTGTTCGCCTGTACGACCATCATAGAGCTTGGTCTTACCATTCCGTTGCATGCCGGCTTCGACCATCGTGTCGAAGACGTCATTTTCGTGCGCACCGTCGAAGACCGGTGTCGCTACGTGGATGCCAAGACCGCGGGCAGCCATGCCAAGATGAACCTCCAGCACTTGCCCGATGTTCATCCGCGACGGAACCCCGAGCGGGTTCAGCACGACTTGAACCGGCGTACCATCCGGCATGAAAGGCATGTCTTCTTCCGGAAGAATCCGGGCGACGACCCCTTTGTTTCCGTGACGGCCGGCCATCTTATCGCCTTCAGAGATCTTCCGCTTTTGCGCGATGTAGACGCGCACGAGCTGGTTGACGCCTGGCGGCAATTCATCGCCGTTCTCGCGGGTAAAGACTTTCACGTCAACGACGATTCCGTCGGTGCCGTGAGGAACGTGCAGCGAGGTGTCGCGCACTTCGCGCGCCTTCTCGCCGAAGATCGCGTGCAGGAGGCGTTCTTCCGCCGTCAGCTCGGTTACACCCTTCGGGGTTACCTTACCGACGAGGATATCGCCGGCTGCGATCTCTGCCCCGATGCGGATGATGCCGCGCTCATCCAGATTCTTGAGCGCTTCTTCCCCGACGTTCGGGATGTCACGGGTGATCTCTTCCGGTCCGAGCTTGGTGTCCCGTGCTTCCGACTCATACTCCTCGATATGAATCGAGGTGTAGACGTCTTCCTTCACGAGCTTCTCGGAGAGAAGGATCGCATCCTCGTAGTTATAGCCTTCCCAAGTCATGAAGGCTACGACCACGTTACGGCCGAGCGCCAATTCGCCTTGCTCCGTGGAAGGACCGTCGGCGAGGATATCACCGGCTTGAACCACTTCACCGCGGAAGACGAGCGGACGTTGGTTGATGCATGTTCCTTGGTTGGAACGTTCAAACTTATGAAGCTTGTATTTGTCCAGGTTGCCGGTGACGACCTTGCCGTCCACGGTTTCCTGGCGACGTACCCAGATTTCGTTGGCAGACGTCCGTTCGATAACACCCGGGTGCTTGGCGACAATGCAGACGCCCGAGTCCTTCGCAGCCTTATGCTCCATCCCGGTACCGACAAACGGCGAACGAGGAACAAGCAACGGTACCGCTTGACGCTGCATGTTGGATCCCATGAGCGCACGGTTGGAGTCGTCATTCTCAAGGAACGGAATGAGCGCCGTAGCAACCGAAACCACTTGCTTCGGCGAAACGTCCATGTAATCGACGCGTTCACGCGGAAGCGTCAGGATTTCATCCTTGAACCGAACGATGACCTGTTCATCCAGGAAGCTGTTCTCTTCCGAGAGAGAAGCATTCGCCTGTGCGACGACGTAGTTATCTTCTTCGTCAGCCGTCAGGTAATCAATGTGCTCCGTAACAACACCAGTCTTCGGATCGACGCGGCGGTAAGGAGCTTCAATGAACCCATACTCGTTGATCCGCGCGAAGGTGGACAACGAGTTGATCAACCCGATGTTCGGACCTTCCGGCGTTTCGATCGGACACATCCGGCCGTAGTGGGACGGGTGAACGTCACGCACTTCCATGCCGGCCCGTTCCCGGGTCAGACCACCCGGTCCGAGTGCCGACAGACGGCGCTTGTGCGTAAGCTCGGCGAGCGGGTTCGTTTGGTCCATGAACTGCGAAAGCTGGGAGCTTCCGAAGAACTCTTTGATCGAGGCAATGACCGGACGAATGTTGATCAGCGCTTGCGGCGTGATGACATTCGCGTCTTGGATGGACATGCGCTCGCGAACGACGCGCTCCATCCGGGACAGCCCGATACGGAATTGGTTCTGCAGCAACTCACCAACGGAGCGAAGACGACGGTTGCCCAGGTGGTCAATATCGTCGATGTTTCCGATGCCGTGCAGCAGGTTAATGAAATAGTTGATCGACGCGATGATGTCAGCCGGCGTGATGTGCTTGACGGACTTGTCGATAATGGAGTTGGAGATGACCTTGATGACCTTGCCATCTTCCTGCGGAGAGTAGACATTCACCACTTGCAGCGGGATGTCTTCCGATTCGGATACGCCGCCCGCAACAGGGAAGGCTCTGCCGTTCAGGTTCTTCTCCAGGAAGGGAAGGACTTGGTCCAACAGACGACGGTCAAGCATTTGACCGGCCTCTGCCAGGATTTCTCCGGTTTCCGGATCAACCAGCGACTCAGCCAGACGTTGGTTGAACAGACGGTTCTTGATATGCAGCTTCTTGTTGATCTTGTATCGACCCACATTGGCCAGGTCGTAGCGCTTTGGATCAAAGAAGCGAGCCACGAGCAGGCTCTTCGCATTATCCAGCGTAGGCGGCTCGCCTGGACGCAGGCGCTCGTAGATTTCAATCAACGCTTTTTCGGTAGAGTCGGTGTTATCCTTGTCCAAGGTATTGCGGATAAACTCGTCATCACCGAGCAGATCGAGGATTTCAGCATCTGTGCCAAATCCAAGTGCGCGCAAAAGCACCGTTACCGGGATCTTCCGCGTACGGTCGATCCGTACATAAATGATGTCCTTCGCATCGGTTTCCAGCTCTAGCCAGGCACCGCGGTTCGGAATAACCGTAGCCGTGAAGGTCTTTTTCGCGTTTTTATCGGTTTTCGTGCTGAAATAGACGCTGGGGGAACGAACGAGCTGACTGACGATAACACGCTCCGCACCGTTGATAATGAAGGTGCCGGTGTCCGTCATCAGCGGGAAGTCGCCCATAAAGACTTCCTGCTCTTTTACTTCCCCGGTCTCCTTATTGATCAGGCGAACCTTCACCCGGAGGGGAGCTGCGTAGGTAACATCGCGTTCTTTCGAATCGTCTACGGTGTATTTGGGCTCGCCCAGGCTGTAATCGATGAACTCCAACACCAGATTGCCCGTAAAGTCCTGAATCGGGGAAATATCCTGGAACATTTCCCGCAGGCCCTCATCCAGAAACCATTGATACGATTTCTGCTGAATTTCAATCAGGTTGGGGACTTCCAAGACTTCGTTGATCCGCGCGTAACTTCTGCGTGTGCGTCGTCCGAATTGTACAAGATGACCTGCCAACTTTTCTTCACCCCTTGTGTCTACTCAATAAAACGATTAGCGGTTCGAAAATGCGTTTCCGTCCAACCTATGAAAGCTTGTGGAAGCGCCCTTTCGGACAGCGATAAAACAAGAAAAAGCTTCAATGATGAAGCCTTCCGCGACTTCACCTGCCGATGCTTACGCGGTCAAAGTCTTTCTTGTGATGTGCGGCCGGTCTCGCGAACTGCCATCTCTTCTTGCAAAGAGCGGCAACCGCAAGTGCCAGATCGACCGGACTCTCGGAAAAACAGTTTTCCCGCCTGCCCATCGATATTGAAAACGGCCGAGTCTCCTACTCAATAGATATTGCCCAAAAAAGGAGTAATATACGCCATTCGGGCCAACTTTATGCACAAGCCCCTGCCATTGCCCGATTGACAAGCGTCTGCCGGCCGACAGCGCCTCTCTGGCAAGAGAAAAGGCTTGACATTTTAGTCAACTAAAGACATGGAGCCCATTTTATACTGACATTTAATTATGATACCACAAAGCAAATAGAGAGTCAATCGGAAAACTGACCCTCCCGTGATAGGCTTCGCTTCTTGCCTATTTCTCGCAAACAATGATCCGGTACCCTTTGTCCTTGTCCACTTCCTTAACGGAAGAGAACAAGGTCTCCAATTTGGAAACCGCCGAAGGCGCCCCCTGTTTCTTCTGGATGACCACCCACAGCTTGCCTCCCGGCACCAAACCATCCGCCGCCTGTTCAAAGATACGGTGAACGATCTCTTTGCCTGCGCGGATCGGCGGATTCGTGAGTACACAATCAAAGCTCCGGTCTCGCACGGCTGACAAGCAGTCGCTTACGAGCACCTCTACGTTGTGGATGCCGTTCGCTTCTGCATTTTGACGGCTGAGCTCTACGGCCCGCTCATTTACATCCACCATCGTAATGCTTGCGCTGGGAACCAGCTTGGCCGCCGTCAGCCCGATCGGACCATAGCCACAGCCAACATCCAACACCCGAGCTTTGTCTGCGATTTGCATGGAGCGGATAAGGGCTTTGCTCCCATAATCGATGCCGCCCTTGGAGAATACGCCCGCATCGGTCAGGAAGGTAAAGTCGATGCCGCGGAGCGTTTCCTTCAAGGTTCGGGTATCGTGTTTCACCGTCGGCTTTCCGGTATAGTAATGCTCGCTCATGCCAAAGCCTCCCGCTTCCGGTGATGGATAAAAACCCCCTTGAAGTCAACCTTCAAGGGGGTTCTGTGCAAGGGCAACCTTACTTCACTTCTACGGTTGCGCCGGCTTCGGTCAGCTTAGCCTTGATAGCTTCAGCGTCATCCTTGGATACTTTTTCTTTGATTGCCTTCGGTGCGCCGTCAACCAGGTCCTTCGCTTCCTTCAAGCCGAGACCGGTGATTTCGCGAACAACCTTGATTACGTTGATCTTGGATGCACCAGCGTTAGCCAGGATTACGTCGAATTCGCTTTGTTCTTCAGCTACCGGAGCAGCTCCGCCGCCTACAACTGCTACTGGAGCAGCTGCGGTTACGCCGAATTCTTCTTCGATTGCTTTTACGAGATCGTTCAGTTCCAGAACGGTCATGCCTTTGATGGCTTCAAGGATTTGCTCTTTGCTCATGGTTAACCCTCCATGGATTCATAGTTATGGCTTCGAATGAAGCGTGTCTGTTGCGAAATGTTACGCGATCAGCCCGTACGGAAGAAGCTTACGCTTCGGCTCCGCCTTCTTGCTTCTCGGATACGGCCTTGACTGCGAGCGCGAAGTTGCGCATCGGAGCTTGGAGCACGGAAAGCAGCATGGACAGAAGTCCTTCGCGGGAAGGAAGATCCGCCAGCGCCTTGATTTGGTCGAAACCGACCACTTTGCCTTCGACAACGCCGCCCTTGATGTTCAGCTTGTCGTTCTTCTTAGCGAAGTCGGCGAGGATCTTAGCCGGGGCGATCGCGTCTTCATTGCTGAATGCGATGGCCGTCGGGCCGGTCAGGTATTGGTTAAGCTCGGAGAGCTCAGCGTCAGCCGTTGCGCGGCGAACCAGGGTGTTCTTCAATACTTCGAATTCCACACCTGCTTCACGCAGTTGCTTCCGAAGTTCCGTTACCTGGGACACGTTCAGGCCGCGGTAGTCCACTACAACCGTAGTAGAGCTATCCTTCAGCTTGCCGGATACTACCGAAACTTGTTCTTGTTTCGACTCCAAAATCTTTGCGTTTGCCATCGTTACACCTCCTGTTACTGTCGTCCTGCCATCGAGCGGATGTCCGATATAAGAAGGGCCTTCGTGCATTCCGCACGAAGGCCCGAAATTCGATGTTCATCATGAACGGTCGAACTGTATTCGAACGCCTCGGGAGGAAATTAAGCCCGACACACGGGCACCTACTGTCTACGGCAGACTATTCGATTCCAAAAACCCTAGCCATCATACCAGACGGGCAAGCCCGTGTCAAGGCTTAACGGAAGGATTGGAGATTCAGCTTAACGCTCGGTCCCATCGTGGACGCAACCGCTGCACCCTTCAGGTATACACCCTTGGCAGCAGCTGGCTTCGAACGAACGAGGGCGTCGATCAGAGCGCGCAGGTTATCAGCCAGTTGTTGCTCCGAGAACGAGGCTTTTCCGATCGGGGCATGGATTTGTCCCGCACGGTCCAGACGGTACTCGATCTTACCGGCTTTGATTTCTTGCACAGCCTTCGTCACATCGAACGTAACGGTGCCTGCCTTCGGGTTCGGCATGAGGCCCTTACCGCCAAGCAGACGACCCAGCTTCCCTACTTCGCTCATCATGTCCGGCGTAGCTACGCAGACATCAAAGTCGAACCAGCCTTGCTGAATCTTGTTGATCATGTCTTGATCCCCGACAAAATCAGCGCCGGCTTGTTCCGCTTCCTTGGCTTTGTCGCCCTTCGCGAACACGAGCACGCGCTTCGTTTTACCGGTTCCGTGCGGCAGTACCACTACGCCACGAACGGCTTGGTCTTGTTTCTTCGGGTCAACTCCGAGACGGATAGCCGCTTCGACGGTTTCGTCGAATTTGGCCGTCGCGTTCTTCTTGACCGCGGTCACCGCATCGAGAAGCTCGTAGAGAGCATCTTGATCGATGTTCTTGACCGCTTCGGCATACTTCTTACCATGCTTCGGCACGTCTTGTTCCTCCTTTGTGGTGTTAACGGAATATCCTCCCACATACGACTCAAGGAGTCGTTATCCAAATGGTAAACGGAAAGTCTCTAAACGAGTCAATCGGTTTCGGGAAGCTCGCATTTGGATGATGCCGGACTGCAATTAGTCGGCGATCGTGATGCCCATGCTGCGGGCGGTACCTTCGACCATGCGCATAGCGGCTTCAACCGATGCTGCGTTCAGGTCTTCCATTTTTTGCTCGGCGATTTCACGAACTTTGTCGCGCTTTACCGTAGCAACTTTTTTCTTGTTCGGTTCGCCGGAGCCTTTTTGGATACCAGCTGCAACGCGAAGAAGAACAGCGGCGGGCGGAGTTTTCGTAACGAACGTGAAGGAACGATCTTCGAACACGCTGATGACGACCGGGATAACCAGGCCGGCTTGATCGGCGGTACGAGCATTGAATTCCTTACAGAACGCCATGATGTTTACGCCTGCTTGACCGAGGGCCGGACCGATAGGCGGAGCCGGATTTGCTTTCCCTGCGGGGACTTGCAGTTTGACCATTTTGATCACTTTTTTAGCCATGAGGGACACCTCCTTGCTGGAATGTGGTCGAACGGGTAATACCCTCCCACCTAAGGCAAAACGGCTGACAGGCTGCTGCGGAGAACTCCGCCACCCCTGAAGCCGGTTAACCGCGCGCCGAACCGCACTGAGCGGTCGGCATTCATGTGCCGTCCATATAGGACGAAGCTCGCGCCAAACCCATTATAGAGCACAAGCCGAGTGCCAACAGCCCCCGGTGTGTCCTATAATTTTTCCACTTGAGTGAAGTCCAACTCGAGCGGGGTTTCGCGCCCAAACATGTTCACGTGCACCTTCAGCTTGTTCTTGTCGAACAGAATCTCTTCGACGGAACCCACGAAGTCGGCGAATGGTCCAACCTTCACGCGAACGGTTTCTTTGAGCTCAAAGTCGATCCGTGGTTTCGGCTCTTCAATGCCCATATGGCGAAGAATAGCCTCCACCTCTTCGGCCAGAAGCGGAGTCGGCTTGGAACCTGATCCGGTAGAGCCCACAAAGCCGGTAACACCAGGCGTATTGCGGACGACATACCAGGAGTCGTCGGTCTGGATCATTTCCACGAGGACATAGCCCGGGTAGACCTTGCGCATGACGGTTTTCTTCTTGCCGTCCTTGCTTACCACTTCCTCTTCCATCGGAACGAGGACGCGGAAGATCTTGTCGGTCATGTTCATGGACTCGACGCGTCTCTCCAAATTGGCCTTCACTTTGTTCTCATACCCGGAGTAGGTATGGACAACATACCATCGTTTCTCCATGATCGTCTCCTTGCGTCACTCTTATTTAGTGACCAATCTCACGATCTCGGAAATGATCAAATCCAAGATAGTGAAATAGATTCCCACGAAAATGACCGTAGTGATAACCACGATCGTGTAGCTGGTCAATTCCTTGCGTCCCGGCCATTTGACCTTACGCAGTTCCGCCCAACTTTCCGCGAAGAAGGAGAACGTGGAGCTGAATCCTTGCTTCATTCTGGCTACGAATCCCACAACAGCACCTCCGTATTACCTTAACGGGTCTCGCGATGAAGCTGATGAGAATTGCAGAATTTGCAATATTTCTTCTTCTCCAAGCGGTCAGGGTTGTTACGCTTGTTCTTGTTGGACGTGTAGTTTCTTTGTTTGCAGCTCGTACAAGCCAACGTGATAATAACCCGCATGGATCACACCTCCCGAGACAACCTGAATTAAAGAACCCCGATTGTCTTGAGCAGACTCCGACAAATAGGGTTACCTAAAATAATTTAGCACAGCGTCAAGTGCCTGTCAAGTGAACCGACAGGACTCTGGCAATTCTCGAGAGATTCGCAGAAACCGGAGGGGCGCAAGCCAAGAGGCCGGGCGGAATCAGCCTCCACCCAGTATGGACGAAAATACCAGGAGTTATACCACCAAAGCACCGATTGCTTCCTCTCTTCCCAGTAAAAAAAGCATCCGTCGTTCCCGGAAGGAACCAGATGCTCTTGATTAGACCATATCACGAACTTCTAAGTATTTTTCCAGCTTGCGCTTCACCCGCTGAAGGGCGTTATCGATGGACTTTACATGACGGTCAAGATCTACGGCGATCTCCTGATAGGAGCGTCCGTCAAGATAGAGCATGAGGACTCGGCGTTCCAGGTCGCTCAGAATCTCGCCCATCTTATCCTCCAGGCCGGAGAATTCCTCCTGGTTGATGATGAGCTCTTCCGGATCGGTTACCTTTGATCCGCAGATAATATCCAGCAAGGTGCGGTCGGACTCTTCGTCATAGATGGGCTTGTCCAGCGAGACATAGGAATTGAGCGGAATGTGCTTCTGGCGGGTTGCGGTCTTGATGGCCGTGATGATCTGCCGGGTGATGCACAATTCGGCAAAGGCCTTGAAGGAGGCCAGCTTGTCTCCCCGGAAATCCCGGATGGACTTATACAGGCCGATCATGCCTTCCTGCACGATGTCCTCTCGATCCGCGCCGATCAGGAAGTAGGAACGGGCTTTGGCCCGAACGAAATTCTTGTACTTGTTGATCAGGTGTTCCAGAGCATCACTGTTCCCCGCTCTTACCGCCTCGACATTGTCCTCATCGGTCAAAAGGGCATAGTCCTGCATTCTTAAATCATTGAGGTCAATACCCACGAAAATCCCTCCGGCTTGGCCTGTCAGGCAGCAATTGCGAAACGCAGAAAAATGGGAAAATAAGCAAACATATGAAATAAGTATACCTGATAGCTCCGATTATCGTCAACCTGTTTCGGAGCGGGATGCCAAGTGAAAATTCAGGCAGAACAAGGAACTTCATTCGCGCCTCCACTGTTCAAACCGCTTTCGGAGATCATCGCTGAGCTTGCTGTCGATGGTATTCGCGGATTTTCTTGAATCCTCCAGCTGTTTGCGGACTTCCTTGCGGCTCTCTTTGACCTTCGACAGGAGCTCTCTCGCCGGCAGGCGAAAGGCCCCCCGACCGAAGATCACATGCTGTTCCGTCATATCGGAGGTAGCCACGTAGACGTGCCGCCTCCTGCCGATCAGATCGGACACGAGCCGCTCGATCAGCTCGTCAGCCGTTTCCTTCTCCTTCGTGTATACCACCTGAAGACGGCTCTGCTCGTACTTGCCGCCTATACCGGGTACCTGATGGGCGTCGAACACCAGGTAGACCTTCATCCCCGAGAACGCCTGATAGTCCGCCATAATGTCGATCAGGCGGTCCCGCGCATCCTCCAGACGGATGTCCCTCAATCGGGCGAGCTCAGGCCAGGCTCCGATGATGTTGTATCCGTCGACGATCAGATAGTCCTTCATGACCGGCCTACTGGACGATCCGGCGCTGACGGACAACCTCGTACATGAAGAGCGAGGCGGCAACGGAAGCGTTCAACGAGTTGATGCTTCCGAACATCGGGAGCTTCACGAGGAAGTCGCATTTTTCCTTGATGAGGCGCCCCATGCCTTTGTTTTCGTTGCCGATAACCAGTGCCAGGGGCATGCGGAAATCGGTGCGGTAAATATCCTGCGTTGCGCTGCCGTCGGTTCCCGCCACCCAAATCCCGCGCTTCTTGAGGTCATCGATCGTCTGGGCCAGATTGGTCACCTTGGCCACGGGGACGTATTCAATCGCTCCCGCCGAGGTTTTTGACACCGTCGCAGTAAGACCGACCGAGCGCCGCTTGGGAATGACAACACCGTGAACCCCGGTGCATTCAGCCGTCCGCAGAATGGAACCAAGGTTATGCGGGTCCTCGATCTCATCCAGCAGCAGAAGAAAAGGCGGCTCGCCGCTTTCTTCTGCTGCTTGAAGGATGTCGTCGAGCTCCGCGTATTCGTAGGCGGCCACCTGCGCCACGACTCCTTGGTGCTGAACGCTGCCTGCCATCTGATCGAGCTTGCGCTTATCTGCCGTCTGGGTCACGATGCCGAGCGCTTTCGCCTCGGCGAGAATCGGCGTCACGAGATGCTTCTGTGCGCCTTCCGCGAACCAGATCTTGTGAATGGGCCGCCCGGAACGGAGCGCCTCCAGCACCGAGTGCTTCCCTGCCAAATATTCTTCCATGTTCGTTCTTCCTCTCTGTTGGTTCCCTCTTGCTCGAGTGCTATCCAAGAATATCCGGGTAGGAGCTGATGCTGATCATGAGCAGATCGTGCAGCCGGTCAAGCTGCTGCCGGTAGTACAGATATCCAACGAGGCATTCAAAGGCGGTGCTGTGCCGGTAGACGAGCACGTCCGTGTTCTTCGGCACCGTCCCGCTCTTGGCATTGCGGCCGCGGCGGACGACATCCTGCTCTTCCTCCGTGAGAAGAGGAAGCCATCTCTCTAGCGCCTTGGCCTGCGCCTTCGCGGAAACGAAACGGCTCGCCTCGCGATGCAGGTGATGCGGTCGGTGATTCGGCTGGGCGATGAGGTACTGGCGCACGAACAGATCATAGATCGTGTCTCCCATGTAGGCGAGCGCCAGCGGGTTCATCAGCTTCGGATCCTTGGCCGGCGGGATAAATAAGGGGGCGGGTTCCATCGGTTCGTCCTCCCTCATTTCCTGCGCCAACGGATGCCTTGGGCGGTATCCTCAAGCAGAATACCGCGCACTGCAAGCTCGTCGCGGATTTCATCCGCTCGCTTAAAGTCTCGCGACCGGCGGGCTTCTTGGCGCTCTACAATCAACCGTTCGATCCCGGCGTCATCGTCGGTCGCTTCCTGCTCGAAGAGAAGGCCCAGCACCGAATCCATGCGCAGGAACGCCCGTTCCAGAACTTGAAGAACCGTAAGCGATGCCTGCTCCACAAGCAAGTACTTGTTGGTTGCGGTAGCCAGGTCGAACATGGCGGTGATGGCATCAGGGGTATTGAAATCATCGTTCATGCGGGCTTCAAATTCCCGGACGGCGCGAGACGCTTCCTGAACGCTCTCGTCCTCGCCGTCATGCTCATTCCGAGCCAGAATGGCATCCAGCGCCTCCTCGGACTCCGGAACCCAGCCGCTCTTCGATTCCGTAAGAATCTGCAAACGGTGGACCAGGCTCAAAAAGCTGTTGTTTAAACGCTCCGCGCCGGCTTCTCCCTGTTGGAGCGAATCATCGTTAAAGTTGATCGGGTTGCGGTAATGCGTCGACAGGATCACGAACCGCAAAGCCTGCGGCTTCGCATGCTTGAGGAGCGCTTGCACCGTCAAGCTGTTGCCGAGCGACTTGGACATCTTCTCGCCCTTGATGTTCAGGTAGCGGTTATGCATCCAATAACGCGCAAGCGGCTTGCCTGTCAGCGCTTCGGATTGAGCCGCCTCGCATTCGTGGTGCGGGAACTCTAGGTCCTCGCCGCCGCCATGGATGTCGATCGTTTCCCCGAGGTACTTGGCTGCCATGGCTGAGCATTCGATATGCCAGCCCGGGCGTCCATCTCCCCAAGGGCTCGGCCAACGGATTTCACCGGGCTTCGCCTTTTTCCAAAGGACAAAATCATGCGGACTCTCCTTGCGCTCATCCACCTCGATCCGGATTCCGTGCTGGAGCTCCTCCAGGTTTTTGTGAGAGATTTGGCCGTATTTCGGGAATGCCTTCGTGCGGAAGAAGACGTCCCCGCCGCTCTCGTAGGCTGCCCCTTTCTCCACCAGGCCGGCGATGAAAGAGACGATTTCATCCATGTTCTCCGTTACGCGCGGGTGAATGACATTCTCATCCCCCAGCTTCTTGGCATCTTCCAAATAGGCCTCGATAAACGTGCTTGCGAGCTCCGGAACGGGAATGCCGCGCTCCTCCGAACGGCGAATCAGCTTGTCGTCGACGTCCGTGAAGTTCACCACGTACTGAACCTCGTAGCCGGCGTACTCCAGGTAACGACGCACCGTATCAAAGAAAACCAGCGGACGGGAGTTGCCGATGTGAATGTAGTCGTACACGGTAGGACCGCAGACATACATCTTTACTTTGCCCGGCTCAATCGGGTGAAACTCTTCCTTCGTTCTGCTTAACGTATTGTAAATACTCAGCGTCATTCAATACCGCTCCTCTGTGTAATCATGTTCCCCGGTCTTGCGTCTCTCCCGTTCCAACTCTCGTTTCAGCTCATCGATCTGAGCCTGCAGCGAGCGGAACAACTCGCTGGAGGGGTCCGGCATATCGGCATGGTTCAGCTTATTCACCTTCATGCCGTCTCGTCGAACCACTCGCCCAGGATTGCCCACGACGGTACAATTCGCCGGCACCTCCTGGAGCACCACGGCATTGGCTCCGATCCGCGAATTGTCGCCTACCTTGAAGGAGCCGAGCACCTTGGCTCCCGAGCCGACGACCACATTGCTGCCGATGGTGGGGTGCCGCTTCCCCTTTTCCTTCCCTGTCCCTCCAAGCGTGACACCTTGGAACAGGACGACATCATCTCCAATCTCGCACGTTTCCCCGATGACGACCCCCATGCCGTGATCGATGAACAGCCGGTTGCCGATGACCGCCCCCGGATGAATTTCGATACCCGTCATGAAACGCCCAAATTGGGAGACAGCTCGCGCCAGCGCATACCCGCGATGCCGGTATAGAAAATGGGCGATCCGATGAAACCAGATGGCGTGCAGACCGGAATAGGTAAGCACGACCTCTATGGTCGAACGGGCAGCCGGATCGTTGTCGAACACGGCTTTCACATCCGAGCGGATGCGTGGAAACATTGAGACAACCCCCTGTCGCTAGCCCGAAGGCACTCCCTGATGATCGATGTAAAAAAACGCCTCCGCAGCCTGACGGCTGCAGAGGCGCTTATGCACGCGGTTCCACTCTGCTTGAAGGAGGCCTCATCAGACAGCGCCTGTTGAAACAGGAAGCCGGCTGGAAGCGAACTCTCCTTCCCCTTGGGGTCCGTATCGTGGACAGATCCGGCGAGATCTACGGTGAACCATTCGACCTCGCTGCTCCCGGGCGCATTTCCACACCGGCAGGAAGAGATGACTTGCAGCCCGCTTCCTGCTTTCTCGCAGGAGGGGTCATCCTCTCTGTGCTTCCTGTACGGCGGTACTTATCCGGTCATAGCGTTCATGTGATGAACGGAAATTCTTCCGATTTTTTTCAGTATAGCCCACGATGCGCCCTTATGGCAACAAAGCAGCAAGGCGAGCCATCGTTTTTTGTCGACCGAGCAAGGAAATGGTCTCATTGAGGTCCGGTCCGTGCATCTGTCCAGTGACAGCGACACGAATCGGCATGAACAACTGCATGCCCTTGAAGCCGGTTCCCTTCTGCACGCTCTTCAGCATGGCTTTGATCGCCTCGGGCGCCAGCTCATCGGACTCCGCTGCCTTGAGCTCGTCCAGCATGCCGCCCAGTACAACCGGCACATGCTCGCCTTCCAGCACGGCTGCCGCCTCTTCGTCGCGGTGGACGTCTTCCTCGAAGAACAGCGTCGTGAGTTCCACGATGTCGGCTCCGCAAGAGAGCTTGTCCTGGAACAGGCGAATGAGGCGTTCCGCCCAAGCCTGCTTCTCCGCATCAAGCGATTCAGGCAGTCGCCCAGCCTCCTGGAGAATAGGCAGACACAAGCGAACAACCCGTTCAGGATCGGCGTTCTTGATGTATTGGCCGTTCATCCAAGCCAGCTTTTGCGTGTCGAACATGGCCGGACTTTGCGACAGTCGGTCTGCATTGAAAGCGGCAATGAGCTCTTCCTTGGTGAAGATCTCATTCTCCCCTTCCGGAGACCAGCCCAGGAGGGCGATGAAATTCATCATCGTCTCCGGCAAGTAGCCGAGCTTGTCGTATTGGGCGATGAACTGCACGATCGATTCGTCGCGCTTGCTCAGCTTCTTGCGGTTTTCACCGACGATGAGCGTCATATGCCCGAAGACGGGTGGCTCCCAGCTGTAGGCTTCATAAATCATAAGCTGACGCGGCGTGTTGGAGATGTGCTCTTCCCCCCGCAGCACATGGGATATCTTCATCAGGTGGTCGTCCACGGCAACGGCATAGTTGTAGGTCGGAATGCCGTCCTTCTTCACGATAACGAAGTCGCCGATCTCTTCGGTCGAGAACGAGATGGTGCCCTTCACCATATCATCGAACGAATAAGTGCGATCCTCCGGTACCTGGAAGCGGATGCTCGGGACTCGGCCTTCCGCAGCCAGAGCAGCGCGTTCTGCTTCCGTCAGGTGGCGACACTTGCCGGAATAGCGCGGCGTTTCTCCCTTTTCCTTCTGAGCTTCGCGCTCCTGCTCCAATTCCTCTTCCGTACAATAGCAGGGGTACGCAAGCCCGCGCTCGAGCAGCTCCTCATAATGCTTGCGGTAGATGTCGAGGCGTTCCGTTTGCCGATAAGGGCCGTATTCGCCGCCTACGTCCACGCTCTCATCCCACTCGATGCCGAGCCATTTGAGGTACTTTAGCTGGCTCTCCTCACCGCCTGCAACATTGCGCTTGAGGTCGGTGTCCTCGATACGGATGATGAACTTGCCGCCGGCATGGCGGGCAAACAGATAGTTGAACAATGCGGTCCGAGTGTTGCCGATGTGCAGATGCCCGGTCGGGCTCGGCGCGTAGCGGACGCGAACTTGTTCCGTCATGGAAATTTCCTCCGTTCTTCCATCAGAAAGATTACATGCTATGATAGCACATTCGCAAAAAGACAAACAACTGCCTGAGCGGCCACGCCTTCCTCGCGTCCCGTGAAGCCAAGCTTCTCGGTCGTGGTCGCCTTCACGTTGATCGCTCCCGGCTCCGCATGAAGCGTCCGGGCGAGAACCTCGACTATCGCGGGGATGTGGGGAGCCATCTTGGGCCGCTGGGCAATGACGGTTGCATCGAGGTTACCCAAACGATAGCCTCGCTCAATCGCGAGCGCCCAGACATGCTCCAGCAGCTTGATGCTGTCCGCATCCTTGTAAGCCGCGTCGGTATCGGGAAAATGCTTGCCGATATCCCCCAGCGCCAACGCGCCGAGAATGGCATCTGCCACCGCGTGCAGCAGCACATCGGCATCCGAGTGGCCGGCGAGTCCTTTCTCAAAGGGAATGTCCACCCCTCCGATGATGCACTTGCGCCCCTCTTCAAAGGCGTGAACGTCAAAGCCTTGTCCTATTCGGATCATAGCAGGGTCCTTTCCTGCCGAAGCGGCTCGAGCGGCATAAGCCTCTGCCCACTGCAGGTCCTCCGGCGTTGTGATTTTGATATTCTCATAGCTTCCCGGTACGATCCGCACCGTTCCGCCGATTCGCTCTACCAGGCTGGCGTCATCAGTGCCGAGACAGCCTTCGTCAAGCGCGGCAGCATGCGCCTCTTCGAGCACGCGGCGACGAAACGCCTGCGGCGTCTGGACCGCCCACAGCGTGCTCCGATCCGGCGTTGCCGTGACCCGCCTCCGGGCGTCCGCTGTCTTGATGGTGTCCTTGACCGGGACCGCCAGAATCGCGGCTCCCTCCTCAACAGCTGCGGCTGCGCAGGCGCGGATGTCCTCCGCTGCGGCAAACGGGCGGGCCGCATCATGGACCATCACCCACTCCACCTCGGCCGGCAGCGCCTTCAGGCCGCAAGCGACCGAATCTTGGCGCTCGGCGCCTCCTTGCACGATCGCCGTCACCTTATGAATCCCGTGCTGGTTCACAAGATGGCGGCAACGCTCCAGTTCGCCTTCGGCCGCAACCAGAACAATACAGGCCGTCTCCGGTTGTTCCTCGAACCGCTCCAGGGCGTGAACGAGGATCGGCTTGCCGGCGACGAGCAGAAACTGCTTGCTCTCCGCACTCTTCATGCGAGAGCCTCGCCCGCCCGCCAGCATCACGACCCCAAAGGCCGTGTTCTCTTGTATGCTCATACGCCAGCTTCCTCCGCGTTTCTTGCTTGAGCGCTTAGGAAAACACGCTCAAGAACAGAAAAACAGCCGCTTGGACGGATGTTGCGAATGCCCCCGTCCGGCCGGCTGTCTCTATCATAATCGTTTTACTGCGCTTTTTCCAACAATTTCGGCTTGGCAAAAATCATTCGGCCAGCAGAGGTTTGCAGAACACTCGTGACCATCACTTCCATGGTCGTGCCGATGTAGTCACGGCCGCCTTCGACCACGATCATCGTTCCGTCATCCAGATAGGCAACCCCTTGCCCATGCTCCTTGCCGTCCTTGATCACCTGTACGACAATCTCTTCACCCGGCAGCACAACCGGCTTTACCGCATTCGCCAGATCGTTGATGTTCAAGACGCTCACACCCTGCAGCTCGCACACCTTGTTCAGGTTAAAGTCGTTGGTCAGCACCTTGCCTCCCATCACCTTGGCGAGCCGGACGAGCTTGCTGTCCACCTCGGAGATTTCCTCGAAGTCTCCCTCGTAGATCTCCACCTTCACATCGAGTTCCTTCTGGATCTTGTTCAGGATGTCGAGTCCGCGCCGACCGCGATTGCGCTTCAGCAGATCGGAGGAATCGGCAATGTGCTGAAGTTCCTCCAGAATAAACTCCGGGATGACAAGTGTCCCTTCAATGAACCCCGTCTTGCAGATATCTGCAATCCGGCCGTCGATGATCACGCTCGTATCGAGAATCTTCCGCTCTTCCGCCTCATCACGGCCGTCTCCGTCTCCCGACTTTTTGCTGTCGCGGAAGGCTTGCCAGATCTCCGTTCCCTTCGACCGTGCTAGACGAGAGGAATAGAAGACCACCAGCACCGTGACCGCAAAGGCCGGCACCGGACTCCCGGCACCGAGTGCCAGCAGCAGCGGAGCCAGCAGTGCGGATGCCAGCAGCCCCATGGTTGTCCCGACAGCCAAAAACACCAGCTGCTCCGCCGGCATATGCTTCAGCGACGTATCCATCCGGCTGAGCAGACGGACGAGCGCGTCTCCGAACATTCCTGCCGCAAGCAGGAAAAGAAGCGCAACACTCCCTGCGCTAACGAAATCCTGCATGCTGTACGAGAGGCCTGCGAAACGGTCGCCTGCCGCTTGCTCCAACAGCCGTCCGACGGATAACCGGTTCTGATAACCGACAAAAAAGCCCACTGCCAAAGATGCCACATGAATGAATGGTTTCACTTGCTTCACCTTTCCCTTTCCCCGGCTGTTTCCTTGCCTCGCTAGAGCTGGCAGGATTTGCCGTGTTACCAGTATGGTCGAAGAAGCAAGCCTCTAAACATGCTGTACAGCATCCATTGAATTGCATTATTTGGCCCAGTCTCCGTTCTCGTTCACTCACAGGTCACTGGGATGATTCGCCAAGGATTGCAAATTGAATTGTAGAGGAGGTTCCATTATAATGACCTTAGTGCCTATCCTTTCCTTGGGGTGAAGAGAGAATGAATTCGCTAAGCCTTACCCAGTTTCAAGAACAGGTATCGGATCTCCTGCTTCGCCACCGCAGCCTGCTGGATGTTTTGTCGAAGACCACGCAATCCAATGCGGCTGTGAGTCGGGCCGTGACCAAGTCAATCACGGAATGCGGCTGCGTTCAAGTGCACGCAGGCAAGCAGCACTATTCCACGGAAATGACGATCGAGGATGCGAAGAAGCTTCTCGATACCCATATGAGCGGGGAACTCTGCGAGAATTGTACAGAGGTCGTGGCAGCCGAGCTGGGCCGCAATCTGTTCTATCTGGCCTCTCTCTGCAACCTGCTCGGCGTCGACATGCAGCAAGTGGTGGAGGACGAGTCCAAGAAGTGCTCCACGCTGGGGTTCTTCAACCTGTCTTAAGAAGGCGGGTTCCGCCCGTCCGAATCGTACATAAGTGAGAAAGACAACAAGACCGTCAGGGAGCCCTGACGGTCTTGTTTTATGTTGATAGTGGGCCGTTCACCGCCCAAGAGGGTCGACGTTGCCCGAAGAAGACGAGACCCTACCGTTTGCGCTTGAAGCCCATGAAGGTCCCGTACAATGCATAGAGGACCAGCGGAATGAAGATAAGCCGCGACAGATACGTCGGGAAGAGGACGGCGATAATGAGCGCGATCGCCACGAACAGGAGCGCAAGCAGCGCCGCTCTCTTCGTAATACGGACCTTTTTGAAGCTCGGGTACTTGACGCGGCTGATCATGAGGAACGAAAGCAGGAGCGAGGCCCCCACGAGCACATACGCGCTGATTTCCTGATGAAACAAAGCGAGGGTGCACAGGATGACACCCGCCGCCGGGATGGGAAGCCCGATGAAGAAACCGGGAATGCCTTCGATGACATTGAACCTCGCCAGCCGGAGCGCTCCGCAGATCGGGAAGATGGCCGTTGTGATCCAGGCCATGAACGGATTGACGTCGCCATAGGCAACCACGTACATAATGAATGCCGGTGCGACCCCGAACGAAATGACGTCGGACAGGGAGTCCAGCTCCTTACCGAATTCGCTCTGCACGTTGAGCGCACGGGCCAGCCGTCCATCGATGCCGTCCATCAGCATGGAGATGATGACGATGATCGAGGCCAGATTGGCATTATCAAAGTCCGGAAAGACCGGAGTGTCGTTCAACACGAGAATGATCGCGACAATCCCGAGAAACAGATTCAGGATCGTAAACATATTGGGTACCGATTTTCGCAGCATGAGGACCCACCTTTTTCATCCGCCGCTAGACCGGCAGGAAGTTAACCTAGAAATTGTAGTCAATTTAGATTTGTCTGTCAATGAATACCTGCTCTTGGAAGCGACGAAGCCCTTCCTTGATTGCCCGGGCGCGCACTTCCCCGATGCCGTCCACCTCATCCAGCTGTTCGATGGAGGCGGAGATGATCTGCGGCAGGTGTTCGAATTTCTCGACCAGGTTCGAGATGATGATGGACGGGAGCCGCGGAATCTTGTTCAATACGCGGAAGCCGCGAGGCGAAACCTGTTCGTCCAGGATGTTATTCGTGACGTTGTAGCCCAGTAGCCGGACGATGTGATGCAGGTCCAGCAGTTCCTCGCTGGTCAAGCGGGACAGGCCTGCCCGAATCTCCTTGATCTTGTCGTCCGTGTTCTCGCGCACATAGTCGCGGATAAGCAGCGCCGACTCATGCTCAACATGGGAGACCAGCTCTTCCAGCTGCATGCTGATCAGGCGCCCTTCTACACCGAGCTCGTTGATGTAGCGGCGAATCTCGGCTTTTACCCGGAGCACCATCTCCGCTCTCTGCAGGGCATGGACGGCATCCTCGTAGGTAACCGCATCCTCAAACTCCGTTGCCCCCAGGTTGATGAGGTTCTGGTCGAGCACCGACTTGTATTTTTCCAGCGTCTGCATCGCCTGGTTCGCCTTTGTCAAAATGACGCCGATGTCCTTCAGCGAGTAACGCAGGTTGCCTTGGTACAGGGTTATGATATTCCGGCGTTGGGAGATCGAGACCACCAGCTTGCCGGTCTGCTTGGCGACACGTTCAGCCGTCCGGTGGCGGATGCCCGTTTCGTTCGAGGAAATGCCCGGGTCCGGATTCAACTGAGTGTTTGCGTAATGAATCTTCTTGATATCTTCACTTAAGATGATCGCTCCGTCCATCTTCGCCAACTCGTACAAAAAGTTCGGAGTAAAATCGCAGTTGATGCAAAAGCCGCCGTCGGCCAATTCCATGACCTCGGGGCTGTAACCGACCACGATAAGTGCACCGGTCTTGGCCCGGAGCACATTCTCCAGTCCTTCGCGAAATTGCGTGCCGGGTGCGACCAGCTTGATGATCCGGCTCTTCATTTCCTCTTCCTTGCCCATCATGTACCCCCTCTTCACGATTCTCCCGCCGGAAAGTCCGTTTCCTCGACGGTTCTTTCTCTCTAGTGTACCCTTTTTCTATCGGCAGCAAGGCCTTGAACCTTTACTCATCAAGAGCTGCGGCAAGCGCTTCCGCTACCGTGTTAACTCCTTTGACGACGATTCCCTCCGGCGGCGTCCACCCCTTCAGGCTGGCAGCCGGCAGAATCACTCGCTTGAAGCCCAGCTTCTCGGCTTCGCGAACGCGCTGCTCGATGCGAGAGACCGCCCGGACTTCGCCGGTAAGGCCGATCTCGCCGAACACGACATCATCCTGGCGTGTCTGGCGATCCTTGAAGCTCGACGCCAGGCTGACCGCTACACCCAGGTCAACGGCCGGCTCATCGAGCCGAACACCGCCGGCCACGTTCAGGTATGCATCCTGGCTCTGCAGGAACAAGCCGTTGCGCTTCTCCAGCACGGCCATGATGAGCGACAGCCGGTTATAATCGAAGCCGGTGGACATTCGCCGCGGCGACGGAAAGGTGGTCGGCGTCACGAGCGCCTGGAGCTCGACGAGCATCGGCCGGGTGCCTTCCATGCTGGCCACGACCGTCGAGCCGGACACGCCCTTCGGGCGCTGCGAAAGAAACAGCTCGGAAGGGTTGGCGATCTCCGCGAGCCCCTCCTCGCGCATTTCGAAGATGCCGATTTCGTTGGTCGAGCCGAACCGGTTTTTGACCGCCCGAAGCAGCCGGTACGTATGATGCCGTTCGCCTTCGAAATAGAGGACGCAATCCACCATATGCTCCAGGAGCCGCGGGCCGGCAATGGCCCCTTCCTTGGTCACATGGCCGACGAGGACGATGGCGATGCCTTTCGTCTTAGCGATCCGCATGAAGTGCGAGGTGCACTCTCTCACTTGAGAGACGCTCCCCGGCGCCGACGTCACTGCCGGATGGTAGACCGTCTGGATCGAGTCGATCACGACAAACTCCGGCGACACCCGATCAATGGCTTCATCGATGCGCTCCAGGTTGGTCTCGCAGAGCACATAAAGCTCCGGCGACAGGGCTCCGAGCCGATCGGCCCGCAGCTTCGTCTGCCGTGCGGATTCCTCTCCGGATATATACAGCGCCTTGCGGCCGCCGATGGTTAACTTATGAGACGTCTGCAGAAGCAGGGTGGATTTCCCGATCCCCGGATCTCCGCCGACCAAGATGAGCGAGCCGGGGACGATCCCCCCGCCAAGCACTCGGTCGAGCTCGCGGTTGTCGGTGCGAATGCGAGGGTCAAGTGCCCCGGCAATCTCCGTGATCGAGATCGCCTTCTCCTGCACCATCCCCCCGACGGGGAGAATTCCTTGGGTGACGACCTTCGTCTCCACTTCCTCGACCAGCGTATTCCAGGCCTCGCAGCCCGGGCATTTGCCCAACCATTTGGGCGTCTCATAGCCGCAGTCCTGACAGACAAATTTCGTTTTTGCTTTTGCCATAGCTCTCTCCAGTCGAAAAATACACACTATTCGAAGTGTACCATTTTTGACGACTTAATGAAAATATCCGCAGCATCAAATCCGTATTTTTAAGGGAGCTTGGCCTTCAATGTCTTGGTCGCGTTCCCCATCAAATAGACGCTTCCCTTATGTTCAGCTGCCACGAGCCATGTTCCTGCGACCATCGCCGGCTGCTTTCTCCATTTCTCCGCATCCTCCGAGACGAAGACGGCTCCTCCGCTGCCTACCGCGATAAACAGGCCGCCCACTACAGAAATCTCATACAAGCCTGCTGTGCTGACCGATCCCTCCGGCGTTTCATCATCGAAGGAAATCTTTTTCCACGAGGTTCCATCGGAAGAGACCAGGATCGTAGAATCCTTCCTGTTCTCCACATGGCTTTGGCCGGTCACAACGAATTTGCCGTTCCCCCACTCCACATCGTAGAGGTCCCCCTTAAACAGCTTGGCGGGCTTGGTCCACTTCTCGCCGTCCTTGGACACGATCAGCGTTCCTTCTTTCCCCACCGCGACCGTCGTCTTGCCGTTCGAAGCAATGGATTCCAGCCTTACACTGACACCTGTATTCGCCTTTTTCCACTTTACCCGGTCCGTGGAGGTGAAAAGCGTTCCTTTCGCACCGGTCACGTAATACTTTCCATTCGCATAGGCCACTTTGCTCAAACTCTCCTTGGTAGGAGAAGCAATCGCCTTCCAAGCGAGGCCATCGGTCGAGGTCATCATTTTGCCGGTGTACCCGACTGCAAAAAAGTCCTTCCCCGTCCATACGACACTCGTTAACGGAAGGGTTTCCTTGATCGAGGAGCCCTTCCACTTTCCGTCTGCCCCCAGCCGTACCGAACTCTGATAACTCAGAGCCACTTCCCTAAACGTATCATAATGCCCGCCAACCATGACCAGGTTTCCATTGCCTACAGCCCAACCATACAATATACCGGTATTGTACAGCGGGTAGGTGAGGGCTTGCGTCCACTTCACTCCGTTGGCAGAGGTCTGCAGGCCGGCCGTGGTCGCGGTTACATACTGTTTTCCGTTATACAGCGTGAATTGGGGCTCTTGGTTTGGCGAATTCGTAAAGCCGGCACTGGTCCACTTTTTCCCGTCCTTGGAGGTCAGATGAGCCGGTTTCTTGGAAGACGCATACTCCGAGCCGTAGATGTAAAAGCGATCTTTGGCCCACATCACTTGGTGGAGTGTTGTTTTGGATGAAGCAGCAGAGACGTATGTCCACGTCTTGCCATCCTTGGAGGTCATGATCGTGCTGCCGCCGACGGCTACAAAGAGTCCTCCGCCAAAGGCAATATCGTACATGTCATGATAGTTGGGCTGCTTGGTCTTCACCGTTTTCCAGGTGATGCCGTCTGAAGAGACGACCACTTGCCCCCACTCTTCCCCCTGACCAACAAAAACTCCATTGCCATAGGCGAGGCCCTGGATTTGAGTGTCGAGTTTCAACGAGCGTTCGGTCCACTTTTGCCCATCCTCGGATGTATAGATGCCCCCGTCTACGGCGACATAACGCTTCCCGTTCCAGGCGACAAGTCGGCAGCCGCCGGTTCCGAATTTCTCCTTATGTTTCGTCCAGGTGATTCCGTCCTTGGAGCTCCATACGGTATTTCCCCATCCGTCTGGCTTGATACCCAGAAACTCATTCTTGCCCCAAACAATGGACATGAAGGGCTCCGAATCGCCGGAGTAGTACCTTTTCCAATTAAGGCCGTCTGTTGAAACCAGGGTGTGGCCTTCCGAAGCTGCCGTTACATAGCGCCCGTTGCCATAAACGTAGTACTGAAAATATTGTGCCTCAAGCCCGGTTACCTCGGTCCAATCCAGCAGCAGCTTGCTTTTCGGGACCGCCTTTTGCTCCGTGTAGGCATCCACGAACTGTGTGACTTTTGTACGCTTTAGCGTATTGATCTGCTCGGCAATCTCCGGATCCGTAAGATCGAGAAGGTTCTTCGAAACGGAGAGCTTCGTCAGGTTCGTCAGCGTCAGCAGGGGCTTCAAGCTGCTCACCTGGTTGTCGGAGCAATCCAAAACATTCAATTTCACAAGCCCGCTGAGGGGCTCGAGGCTGGTGATCTGGTTGCCGGATACATTCAGCTTCTCAAGCTTGGTCAGCTTGGAGAGCGGAGACAGGTCCTTGATCTGATTGTGGCTGATAGTCAGCTCAGCCAGGTCCTTCAAGGCCACGAACGGAGCCAGGCTCACGATTTCATTGCGGCTTAGGTCCAAGACGCGCAAGCCTTTAAGCCCTAGTATAGGTGTGAAATCCATCACTTTGCTATCCGTGAGCGTGAGGGTGACGAGTTGCCCCGCATCCTCTAATCCTCGAAGGGAATGAACCTTGCTCGAGTGGATCTCCAACGCGTGGAGACTGTATACCGCATCCTTGGTGAGCGGCTGATTGGGATCGTAGTCGAGCTTAGCGCGAATGGCCTCTTCTACGAACGGATCTTCAATGTTAGCGAGACTCTCTGCCCGCGCTTGCGGACTGGGCATGACGGGAACAAGTCCTACAAACAAAAGGAAAATGAGGAAAAGGCGAAACAACTGCTGACTGCGACGGCGCATAACGGACTCCTCTCAAAATGGCGATGATTGTATAATTATAGCAATCGATATCCGCCTAGTATACAGCTATACTTAATATTTCCAGGCGCAAAAAAGCATCCGCCCGCCGCAGCTCCTTCCCTAAGGAAGAGTGCTGCAGCAAAGACGGGTGCTTCTAGTCGCGCATCAAACTCTCATCATGCGACTGGCGGATCAAGAGTTGATGAACGGTTTAGTGGTAGGCTGATTCCTCGTATCGGCTTTCTTAGCCGTTGCGAACGACGTCGAGGGTCCCTTCCTTCACGTCAATGGTGAGCGAATCCCCCTTGGCGATGTTGCCCTTGAGGAGTTCTTCAGACAGTCGATCCTCAATGTGCTTCTGAATCGCCCGACGGAGTGGCCGTGCACCAAATGCAGGATCGTAGCCTTCCTTCGCCAGGAATTTCTTCGCTTCCTCAGTGAGAACGAAGTCGACATCATGCTCCTTCAGGCGCTTGCGGAGGTCTTCTGCCATCAGGGAGACGATCTCCTGAATGTGGGCTTCCTCCAGGTTGTGGAAGACGATGATTTCGTCAATCCGGTTGAGGAACTCGGGACGGAAGCTCTTCTTGAGCTCGGTCATCACTTTGTCCTTCATGTTATTGTATTCGCGGCTCGAATCATCCGCAGCGGTAAAGCCGAGCGTGGAGTTCTTCTTGATCGTATCGGCACCAACATTGGAGGTCATGATGATCAGCGTGTTGCGGAAGTCTACCGTCCGGCCCTTGGAGTCGGTCAGGCGACCATCTTCCAGAACCTGCAGGAGGATATTGAACACTTCCGGATGGGCCTTCTCGACTTCGTCCAGCAGGACGACGGAGTACGGCTTGCGGCGAACCTTCTCGGTGAGCTGGCCGCCTTCTTCGTATCCGACATACCCTGGAGGCGCTCCGACGAGACGGGATGTCGAGTGCTTCTCCATGTATTCCGACATGTCGATGCGGATGACCGCATTCTCATCGCCAAACATGGCCTCGGCCAGCGCACGAGCAAGCTCGGTTTTCCCGACGCCCGTGGGACCTAAGAAGATGAAGGAGCCGATTGGACGCTTCACGTCCTTCAGTCCGGCCCGGGCACGGCGGATGGCGCGGCTTACGGAGCGAACCGCTTCATCCTGTCCGATGACGCGTTCGTGGAGGATCGATTCCATCTTGAGCAGGCGTTCGGTTTCTTCCTCCGCCAGCTTCCGCACCGGAATCCCGGTCCAGCTGGCGACGACATCGGCGATGTCCTCAGGCGTGACCTCGGAATCGGACCGGCCTTGCGTCTTCTTCCACTCGTTGCGGGTATCTTCCAGCTCTTCCTTAAGCTTTTGCTCCGTGTCGCGGAGAGCGGCCGCTTTCTCGAACTCCTGGCTTTGCACCGCTGCGTCCTTCTCCTTGCGGATGTCCTCCAGCTTGTTTTCCAGTTCCTTCAGCTGCGGTGGAGTCGTGTAGGAGCTCAGTCGGACCTTCGAACCGGCTTCGTCGATAAGATCGATCGCCTTATCCGGCAGGAAGCGGTCGGTGATGTACCGATCGGATAGCTTCACCGCTTGCACGATCGCTTCGTCCGTAATCTTTACACGGTGGTGAGCCTCATAGCGGTCGCGCAGTCCGTGAAGGATCTGGATCGCTTCCTCCGGCGTCGGCTCATCAACCTGAATGGGTTGAAAGCGGCGTTCGAGGGCAGCATCCTTCTCAATGTACTTGCGGTATTCATCCAGCGTCGTCGCCCCGATGCATTGCAGCTCGCCGCGAGCGAGCGCCGGCTTCAGGATGTTGGAGGCATCGATGGCACCTTCCGCTCCACCCGCTCCGATGAGCGTATGCAGTTCATCAATGAACAGGATGATGTTCCCGGCTTGACGGATCTCATCCATGATCTTCTTCAGGCGGTCTTCAAATTCACCGCGATATTTCGTCCCGGCGACTACAGAGCCCATGTCGAGCGTCATGACGCGTTTCTCACGCAGCGTCTCCGGAATCTCGTTGTTCACGATGCGTTGAGCAAGCCCCTCGGCGATGGCTGTCTTGCCGACGCCCGGCTCCCCGATCAGGACGGGATTGTTCTTCGTCCGGCGGCTCAGCACTTGAATGACGCGCTCGATCTCCTTGCTGCGGCCGATGACCGGATCGACATTGCCTTCCTTCGCGAAGGCCGTCAGGTCGCGAGCCAATCCGTCCAGCGTCGGCGTATTCACATTGGCTGGCGTGCCGTGGTTGGACGACACCGAGTCGCTGCTGCCAAGCAGTTGAAGCACTTGCTGGCGGGCCTTGTTCAGCGAGATGCCGAGGTTGTTCAGCACCCGTGCGGCTACGCCTTCTCCCTCTCGAATGAGGCCAAGCAGGATATGCTCCGTTCCTACATAGGTATGGCCCAGCTTACGGGCTTCGTCCATCGACAATTCGATGACCTTCTTAGCACGCGGGGTGTAGGCGATGTTGGTCGGCTGCTCTTGTCCGCGGCCGATCAGCGATTCTACTTCGTCTTGAATTTTCTCAAGTCCGAGCCCCAAGGCCATCAGGGCCTTAGCCGCAATGCCTTCCCCCTCCCGGATCAAACCGAGCAGGATATGTTCTGTACCAATGTTATTGTGACCGAGGCGAACCGCCTCTTCTTGAGCAAGTGCGAGCACCTTTTGTGCACGTTCCGTAAATCTCCCAAACATCATTCACTAGCACCTCCGTTATAAAATTCAGGCCGCTGTCGACCCGATTATTCCTGAACCCGCTCACGGATAAGCTCCGCTCGGCGGATATCCCGGTATTCGGGGGTCAACAGCTCTCCCGATTGTTTCTGCAAAAAGCCCGGCTGTGTCGCGACAAGGAGTTCATTCAACGTCTTCTTCTCAATGCCGGATAGCAAGCCCAGGTCGATGCCCAGCCGTACGTCGGACAAACGCTGCATCGCTTCCTTCGAATCAAGGATGACCGCATGGGAGAGGATCCCGAAAGAGCGTTGAATGCGGTCGGCCAGCCGATGCGGCGTATCCTCCTGCAGTCGTTCCCGTGCAGCCCGCTCATGCTCAATGATCTGCTGAACGACGCTGTACAGGTTGTTCAAAATCTCCTCCTCCGATTGCCCCAGTGTGATCTGGTTGGAAATCTGGAACAGGTTGCCCGATGCATCGCTGCCTTCGCCATAGATCCCCCGGACGACGAGACCCACCTGGGTAACCGCCGAGAGAATCCGATTGATCTGCTGCATCATGACGAGTGCAGGGAGATGGATCATCACCGACGCGCGGAGACCGGTCCCCACATTGGTGGGGCAGCTCGTCAAGTAGCCGCGGCGTTCATCAAAGGCGTAATTCAATTGGCTTTCCAAAATATCGTCAATCCGGTTGGCCATATCCCAGGCTTCCCGAATTTGAAACCCTGATGTCAGGCATTGAATGCGAAGATGGTCCTCTTCGTTCACCATGATGCTGATGGATTCGTTCTCGCTTAGAATGACCGCGCCCCCGCGTGATTCGTTCGCCAGGTTCGGGCTAATGAGGTGCTTTTCCACCAGAACCTTCTTCTCCAGGTCGCTGATGTCTGCAAGCGGAACGAGGGTGAAGTCCCCCAGTTCATTAAGCTCCTCATTCTCCAGCACTTCGGTCGCCTTATCGAGGACATCGCGTGCCTGCTGGTTTGTGGCCAGCATAGGGAACGGATAGCCCCTCATGTTGCGAGCCAGCCGAATTCGGCTGGACAGGACAATATCGGAGTCGGGTCCGTCCTGCCTCATCCAATCGCTAAGCGCCTGATCGGTAAAATGTCCCACTGCCATTCTTGCCCCTCCTTATACGTCGGAGATCCGTTTTTCCAGCTCGCGAATTTGGTCGCGAGTCGCTGCGGCCTTCTCAAACTCCTCCTGTTGGATCAGATCCGCCAGCTGCTGCTTGAGCGTCTGAAGCTCACGCCGCTGCTGAAGAATCCCGCCAGAGCGAAGGGGAACCTTGCCGCTGTGCGTCGTGCTGCCGTGAACTCGTTTAAACAAAGGGTCCAGCCGGTCGCCGAATGCTTGGTAGCAGGAGCTGCAGCCGAAGCGGCCGAGCTTGCTGAATTGCGCGTAAGTCAACCCGCATTCCTCACATCGGTTGTTAAGCGGAGGAGCCGCTACGGCACCCTGCATGACCGCCGAATCATAATTCAGCAGACCCGAGAGCAGATTGTGGATGGAGAAGCCGCCCGGTGTTCCAGGAATTTGCTCTCCCTTTTCCCGCGCGCAGGTTTCACACAGGTGCGATTCCGTCTTCTCCCCGCCGATGATCTTCGTAAAATGCAAAGTCGCCGGTCGTTTTCCACATTCCTGACATAGCATAAGGTTATCCCTCCTTAAGCATGGCTGAGCAGTGACAATAGCATCGCTTTAAGCAGCCTGGCCCGTATTTCATCCCGAATCGGAAGCTTCAGGTAGAGGACGTCCCGAGACATCGCCGCCTTGATCAGGCTTCCCTCGCGGCAGGTTATAAACCCGCCCTCCTCCAACTGATAAAGCAACCCTTCCGAGCTGGTCTGGTCGATCCGGTCACCGATGGCTCCCAGGACATAATCGAGAATCATGCCATGGGAGGACAATTGCACCTTCTGAATCCGGATGTACCCCCCGCCGCCTCGTTTGCTTTCGACGATGTAGCCCTTTTCAAGCGTGAAGCGGGTACTGATCACATAGTTGATCTGAGAGGGGACGCATTGGAACCGTTCGGCCAGCTCGTTTCGCTGGATTTCAATCACACCGGTCGGGCTTTGCATCAAGATATTCTTGAGATACTGTTCAATCATATCCGAAGCATTGCGCATCCATTCACCCTCCGCCTCTTGATATCAAAAGGCCATCTGTCCAAAATCGGATAGATGGCACGAGCCAAATCAGAAGCCCGCCGCCATTTAGTCTGACTTTGACTTTCTTTGACCTTATCATTATTATAGCACGTTTTCTTTTGTTTTCAAGCGCCTTGCTAGTAGTGTCCGCCGATTTTTTCTAGGATATACCTAGAGCGTGATTTCAGGCTCATAAAACGTTCGAATAGCAAGGGAAGGGGGAAGATCTGCCCTCGGTCCAGTCCAGCTTCATGAAACAGAACACGACTTCTGTCCGTCCAGCTTTTGACCGACGACTGAGCCCTTCGACTTTTCTTCCCCATCGTTCCCAGGAATCCAGAGTTCCCAACAGGAACTGATATGATTCGGTTTGTTTCTACGCCTTCAGAAGCTCCTTCAGATAACCCGACAGTTCCTTCGCGGCCGCTTCATGAGCCAGACGACCCGGATGCATCCGCGCGCCGATCGTGTGCTCATTGGTGTTCGGCAGTTGGAAGACCGAAACCTTGCGGTCGCCCGTTTGACGGATGTAGGTGTCCACTGCCCGATAAATAGCCGGCATCATCGGAAGGCCGAGCATGCCGTAGGCCCAAACGAGGTCAGCCTTCGGGTTGTTTTTTCGAAGCTTGATCAAGAAAGCCTGCACGGCTTGTTCAAAAGAAGCCAAGTCTTCCGGGTGGAAGCTGCCATCTTCATTTAGCCGCTGCTTGTGCACCTTACCAGTGTTGGGATCCTTCCATTCCTGATTGTAAAACGCTCCGCCATCGTTGGTTCCCAAATTGATGACCACGACATCCGGCTGCCAAGCCGCAAAATCATTCGGTTCATGCGCTCCAAGAGCAGCGTTCTTGTCGCCGGTCAATAACCCGCACACCTGCTCATACCCAGCCGGCAGATTGGCGTTCGGATTGTTATCCCAGCTGGTCATCACGCCCCAACCGCTTTGAGACAGAACCCGATGGTCTGCATTCAGGGCGACTGCCGTGAGGGTGGTGTAGTTAAGAACACCGCTGAACCAAGCCGGAATCCAGTCCTCCTCCGGCTTGGCCCCGATTGAGCCTTCTCCGGACGTGATGCTATCCCCAATGAACTCAAGCTTGAATGGCCTATCCTCAACAGGCTTTAGCTCGCCGTTTCCTTTTAGGCCGTGTACGATAAGGGATGCATCGGGATCGCCGCTCATGGCCTGCACATCCTTCACGATGCGGACATTCTTGATTGTCTCCGGGTTCATACCTCTAAACAAACATACCCACTGACGTCCCTTTGGAATCATCAGCCGGCTGATCGGTTCGGAATTGAGTAAGATGCTGATCCATGGCTCATATTGAGCATAATCCGATTCTAGCTCCACCCAGAGCTCTGAGCCCGTCACATTGGCCTCCACTCCGCTGGCTGTCCAAAAAAGCGGGATCGGAAACTGTGTCCGCGACGTTCTTCCATGAACCTTCACTTGATTAGCTCCGTCCAGTTGACGGAGGCCCTCTTGCATTGCCATATGACTGTTCCTCCTGGCGTTGTTAGGGTATTGTTATGATCGATTGCTAACACCATTATAACAATTCCCTAGAAAGACTGCCGAAGTTCTTTAAAGCGCTTCCGTTTGTCCATTCTCTTCTTCCCGATAAATGCAAATTCCAATCGTCCATCACAGGTTTCTTCCAATAAGGTCAGCGGACACGGGACTCCGGCCCATCTCGCGAGCCCAAACGGATAATTGCCCAACATGATGGATCTCGTGAGCGATCATATGGCGTAAAACGTCCCCCAAGCTGGGTCCCCCTTCTTCCCCTGACGAAGTCTGCTCCTTCACTTCATCGTAATCGGCATTGCACCATTTTGTAAGGAACGGGGCAATCGTCTCGTGACACTTCGCCGAGTACTCTCGAACCTTCGATAAGCTCGCATATGGTTCAAACGGAGGTTCACCGGGGTCCGCATTCCCCTGGAGCATAATGGTCCAGCTGTACTCTACCTCAATGATGTGGAATAATGTTCGGAGAATGCTGCCTTGGCCCCCTATCCGGGGTTTCAACAATTCCTCTTCACTCAAAGACTCGCACCAGGTTAACCACTCTTCTCTCACTTGCCAGTTGTACGTAAAGAGCTTTAGCATCTCGAATCCTCTCCTCTTTATTCCTTCTCGCGTTCCTTCCTTAGAACAATTCTCGTTTAGATAGAGCAATCCTGCAATATTTCCATAACACCTCCAAATAAACTCACCTATCCGGTAAGCACTCCTGTGTTCAACCAGGCAAATCTGGTTAGAAACAACAAAAAAGCCTGCACGATATGTGCAGACTTCATTGTGCTTGGCGACGTCCTACTCTCCCAGGACCCTGCGGTCCAAGTACCATTGGCGCTGGAGGGCTTAACGGTCGTGTTCGAGATGGGAACGCGTGGTTCCCCTCCGCCATTATCACCAAACTAGAGTTTTGCCTTGGCAAAACCACTTCGAAAGCATAAGCTCTCTCAAGGAAGGTTATTCCCTGAAAACCGGATGCGAAGCAACTCGCGAGTAACATTCTTACCGATGTGTTGTGTTGGATAAGCCCTCGACCGATTAGTATCCGTCAGCTGCATGCGTTGCCGCACTTCCACCTCG
>NZ_JBDQQO010000015.1:0-71813 GCF_039888655.1 Gorillibacterium sp. CAU 1737 | reverse complement strand
TGGCGGAGGGGAACCACGCGTTCCCATCTCGAACACGACCGTTAAGCCCTCCAGCGCCAATGGTACTTGGACCGCAGGGTCCTGGGAGAGTAGGACGTCGCCAAGCACAATGAAGTCTGCACACACCGTGCAGGCTTTTTTGTTGTGTTCACACCCAAGCGCTGGACATTTGGGAATGAGTCTGGACTTTCGTAAGGGTTGGACGGGAGCCAGAAGGGGTAAGAAAAGGGGAAGGTTAGGGACGCCAAGTCCTGCACTTGCGTGCGGCGAGACGGATTTTGTCGAAATCGATGCAGTTCCTGCGAAAATGTCTTGCTCCCGGCTTGGGATGCTTTTATGATGAAAAAGTGTCTTATCCGCAGCCAGGTGCTGCGCGCAGAAAGAGGTCGTCGGACATGAAGTGGAAATCCTTTTTGACAGGAGGCATGGCCCTCGTTGTCTTGATTTTGGCGATCTACTATCGAATGGATCTTCAAGACAAGAGGAATGTCGTTCACGGCGTCTTTGATGCTTCTTCGCTAACGTCCTCCTCTGTCGTGGAGCTGGATGGAGACTGGGAGTTCTATTGGGGGCGGTTGCTGGAGCCGAAGGATTTCCTTGAAGGGAAGCAAGGGACTCCTACCTGGATTCAGGTGCCGGGGAATTGGACGAAGGATCTGGAGGGGAATGCCTATCCGAAAACCGGGCATGCCACCTATCGAATGACGATTGAACATTTGACACCGGGTCAAGTCTACAGCATTAAGAAGGAAAACATCCGTAATGCGAGTCGCCTCTACATAAATGGATCCTTGGTGATGGAGAATGGATCTTTTAACGAGGAAGGAAGCCGGGAGGAGGGAAATACTCCCCAAACGACTTCTTTTCGCGCTGCAACTACCACGGCTACCCTGATTGTTCAGGCAGCCAATAAGCAGTACCTCATTGGGGGAATCGCCGGACCCCTGCTTTTGGGTTACCCGAACGCCATCAAGCTGCACAATGACCGGCATATGATCTGGGAAGTTTTCGCCTTTGCGTTGGTGCTCTCCATCGGCGTGTTTTATATGATCTTTTATGCCAGCTCTCCGTATTTTCGAAAAAGGGAATTGGCCATTCTCCCGTTTGGCTTAACCTGTATCTTTACTGCGATTATCCTCAGTTACTTGAGTCAGCGCACGCTTTCGCTGGTTTTTCCCGAGATCAGTTTTGATAATCTGTTTCGGATTGGCCATATCTCCAACTATGTCAGCATAACGATGCTTCTTCTAATTATTCATCGCACCCATGAACGCTTTCTATCCAGGAAGGCCATGAGGCTGTTGGCTGCGGGGTATTCCTTCTGCGTGCTCTTTGTGGCCGTGGCTCCGCCCCTCCAGTTTATTCGCTTGGGGACCTTCATGGGGATCATCAACCTTTTGATTGTCGTAACGATGTTCCTCAAGGTGCTGATCGAGTTCTATCGAGGTTCGGATTGGGTTGAGCCGCGCATTCATGCCGTGCTGATCGGGGCCCTCTTCTGCGTAAATGCTTATACTCTGGACGTGGGTGCCTACAGCTTTGGGCTGAAGAGCGACATGAACATCGGCATCGCCTTTGTCATTCTGTACGCCTTGATGCTCGCATTCCTGGTGATCATCCGATACTACCTCACCTTTCAAAACAATGAGCGGGTAAGCCTGGAGTTGGGGCAAAGCTTACACAGCCTGAGCTTGGCCGAACAGAAGTCACGCCGAAACGAAATGGCATTCCTGCAAGCCCAGATTAAGCCGCACTTTTTGTTCAACGTTCTGAACAGCATCATCAGCCTCTGCTACGTAAGCCCGGCTCAGGCGCCGGAGCTCTTGCAAAAGCTGTCCGGATACCTTCGGCAGTCCTTTGACCGCGACTCCAGCTCTGAGTATGTTACGGTTCGAAATGAACTGGATCTGATTCGACTGTACGTCGATATCGAACGAGTCCGCTTCGGCGAACGATTGCAGATGGAATACGAGGTTGACCCAGAAACCTTGGAGGTCTACGTGATCCCGCTGGTGATCGAGCCGCTCGTGGAAAATGCCATTCAGCATGGAGTGATGAGCAATCGGGAGGAAGGCCGGGTTCGCTTGGTCATCCGTCGCGAGTCGGAGCGGCTGCACATTTCCGTAGAGGATAACGGACGAGGCATGACTCCGGAACAGATTGAAGCGGTAAAAAACAGTGTGGGCAAGCTGCGTGATGCGGAAGGAAGCGGTGTCGGGCTGGTGAACATCAACAGTCGGCTGCGGGAGTATTATGGCGAGGAGCTCACTTTTGAGACATCGAGGGCAGGCACCTGCGTCTCGTTCTACCTGCCTATCGCAACAGAAGAAAAGGGGGAGCAACTGGGATGATACGCGCGGTACTGGTAGACGACGAACCCCTGGGTTTGGCTTTGCTTCGCAAGTATTTAGAGGATACCGGACAAGTGGACATTGTCGGTCAATATACAGACCCGGAGCAGGCCGTTCAAGAGATTCCGGCGCTTGAGCCAGACTTGGTCTTTCTCGATGTGGAGATGCCGGTCAAAAACGGGATCAGTGTCGGTTCTGAGCTCCTTGAAGTCAACGACCATTTGGAAATCGTTTTTGTCACGGCCTACGAACGCTATGCCATCCAGGCGTTTAACCTGAACGCCATTCATTACCTGCTGAAGCCGGTTCATCCCGAGGCCATTCAAGAGACCCTAACGCGGATGACCAAAAGAAGAGCACTGCCCCCTAAGGCGCTGCCTCCTGCGAATGTGCGCCTGCGCTTATTTGGAGAGATCGGATTTCAAAAGGACGGGATTCCCCTTAAGGTCAGTTGGATTACGGCCAAGGTGGAGGAGTTGTTTGCTCTCTTGGTCGGGGAACGGGCGAGTGGGATCAGCAAGTGGCGCATTATGGACCTGCTGTGGCAGGAGCTGGAGCCTCAGAAGGCTCAGCAAAACCTCTACACCACTGTCTTTCGTCTGAAGAAGGCGCTCAAGGAAGCCCAGATTTCTGCGGAGATCGAAAACGACGCCGGGGTGTATTACCTTCATTTAAAGCAGGTGATCTGCGACCTCGATGAGTTTGAAGCGCTGATTCATAAAAAAGAGCCGCTGGAAGAGTGGGGCCCGGAAGAGTGGAAGCGATTGGTTGATCGCTATGAAGGAGACCTTTTCGGAGAACGGGCCTATTCTTGGAGCTTGTGGAAAAGGGATCTTTGCTACAGTCGATTCCTGACCTCGATTAAGTATTTATTGGCCTGGTATGCCCAGGAAGGAGAACGTGCAGCGGCGAAGCTGCTGCTCCTTGATAAGGGCCGTCACCTCCATGACGAAGATTCTGTAGATGTCAGTGACATTTATCGCAGATTTTTTTGACATTTTTCGCGTTCCTCCGCAGGACGCTAGAACGGTGTTTTATCGAAAAGGCCTTGTCTATCAAGGCTTTTTCTGTTTTTTAGGGCGAAAGACGTGTAAGAATCTTGTAAGTTGCGCGGCCTTAATATGAAAATATACCCACCACGACAGGAGGAAGCGACTTGAGTAGGAAAATGGTCCTGAAAGCGAAAGTAAGCCTGTTCCTTGTTTTTACCATGATCTTATCGTTACTTTCCCCCCTGTTTGCTCCAGCCGTAGCATCTGCCGCATCCGGGAATGCGAGCATTGACGTTGCGGTTGCCTTGGGCAACAGCGGCCGGGATATCCGGACCTTCGAGAACGACCTGAAATCGGTACTCGAACAAGTCTATGGAATCTCGAAAGATGAAGTGAACGTGAACGTCTTTGAGACGGCAAACGTGAAAGCCACCAACCCGAATAACTGGCAAACCTACGATCACTACTATGCGCCGGAGTATCCGACGAATGGCAGTGTTCCGGCCAACTGGGATGACCATGATGGACATCATCCTTACGATTACTACAAGGAACAGTCTACTCCTGACCCAAGCAAGTACTTTACGGACATCAGCACCGAGGACTTGTCGCTTACGGCTACCTATTATCGGTTGAAGCACGTATACGCCAAGGGCGGGGATATTCACTTCCTCGGATACAGCGCCCCATCTTACAAGGACTTTATGCTGTATCCCGACACGAGCAAGTATGAGAAGAACATCTCCTATACGCTCAGTGAAGGGAAAATCGATACGCATACGCTCGAAGGAGCGGGCTTCCTGTTTAACGCAGCTACCGTTGCCGGCAAGCTGAACGGCTACCTAGTCCTGTATGATTATAGTGATTATGCCGAGGAACCGACTTCTGAAAATGGACAGCTTCAGTACCATCCGAATGTAAAGCTGTACAAGCTCACCAATGTCGATGTGTCCGGCTTCCACAATGCCATGAATTCTACGATTCCAGGCATGCCGGGTGTCAGCCTGCTAAAGACTAAGCCGAGCCAAGCTTCCTCCTCCATCAAGAGCATCTCGATGGATGTTTCGGCGGACAGCCTTCGCTTTGTAGAAAATGGAGTAACCATTTTCGATACGAAGAACGAAGATCGTGACGTCACCATCACCGATACGAACGGATATGGATTCGGACCGCTTGTCAGCTACGTGGCTCACGGCTGCACGATCCTGACGTACTTCTCCTTCAAGAACATCACCATGACGAGCAAAGACACGCGCCCCTTCAGCGAAGTGGTTCGCGGACCGGAGTGGAATCCGGGATCGGATCGCTACCTGGTCAACTTCAATGATGATGTGGAAAAAGATTTCACCCAAGACAAAGATACGCGGAGCGAAGTTCTCTACCGCCTCGGCAAAGATGACGTTCATTACGTAGGAGTGGGCAAAGAAGACCCGACTCTGCGTGAGGAAACGGAAAAGCTGGTAGCCGACAACAACGGAAAGGGAACGTTTATTTCCGAAGAAGACTACCAAGAAACGTTGAAGGCCATCGCGGCATATATCAACGAGAATCGCAAAGCGGCTCAAGATGAGAGCGCCTTGCCGGTTGCTTCCATCGTCTATACGAATGAGGATGGACTGCAAAGTGCATCAACCGATCCGAATGGCGAGCCTCTGAATGAGCTTTGGAAGTGGCAAGCCGTTGGAGAAAGCACGAACGGCTACACACTCGGCAAGCCGGATGTCGGCACTGATTTCACCAATGCGAACGGCTACTACCTGGTTAACCTTCAAGTGGTAAACCAAAGCGGCAAATGGAGCAAGCCGGATGTGGCGTACCTGTCACAGAATGGGCTGGCCCTGCCGGTAGCGGACTTTAGCGTCAACTCCCATTTGGTGAGAATCCACGAAAATGAAAAGAGCATTGTCCTCAAGCAGGAAGCGTTCCATCCGGCGCAAGTTGCCATTGACGAGTACGCCTGGACGCTCTTCGACTCGATGGGCAATAAAGTGCTCACCAGCAGTGACCCTGAGACAACGATTGATGCAACGACTTTGTCTACCGACACCTATACGGTTGAGCTGAAGGTGAAGTCCGGTGAGAAGTGGTCGTCCCCGTACACTCAAAAGGTTACGGTAATCAATGACCAGACGCCGCCTCAAATCGAAACGAACGCAGCATCCAATCGTACGGTAAGCAATGCCGAGTTCAAGATTATGGATATCGGCGGCAGTGGAATCTATGGATACCAGGTCAAGAAGAACGACGAGAGCTGGAGCGAGTGGGTAGTGGGTACCAGCGGTACGATTGAAGCCGGAACCTACAGCTCGTACAGCATTCGGGCGAAAGATAACGCGGGCAATGTGAGCGAAGTCACCTTTACCACCCTTGAGGTTAAGGACACCAAGCCCCCTGTATTTAAATCGATTTCTGTCAAAGAAGGAACCATCGGCAAATATTCGACTACGTTCACCGTAGAGGTCAACGAGCCTGCGAAGGTGTACTATGTTGCGGTTCCTGCCGGAGTCCCGGCACCGAGTATCGTTCAAGTGAAAAACGGTCAAAACGCGCAGGGAACGCCGGCCATTGCAGGCAGCATTGCGGCACCGGCCAACAGCCTTACGGACATTAAAGTAACGGGGCTGTCCCCTGAAACGGCTTATGACATCTATGTGATTGCGGAAGATTCGGCAGGAAACCTGTCGGTGCGGCAAGCGATGCATGCCGAAACAAAGCCCTTGATCATCCCGACTCTTGAAGCCGAAGTGGCCAAGGTTAACCAAACGAGCGTGAATGTGAAGGCAAAGAGCACAGAAGCCGGAACCATCTATTACGTGGTCACGGAGAAGGGGGCCGCTGCACCTTCTAAGGAACAACTTTTCGCTGGTCAGAACGGAGAAGGCAAGAAGGCTCTGGCAGCCGGATCTTCCTCCGCTCAAGCAAACGCAGACACCTTCCTGACGGTAGATGACCTGCAACTGGAAACCGAGTATGACCTCTACGCGATTGTGCGGAATCTGGATGAGGATGCAGTCTCCTCTGTAGTCAAGCTGAGCTTCAAAACGCTGGACAATCATCTGGAAATGGCACAAGCTGACGCTGAGGCATTGAAGATCGGCTATACCGGGGGAGACTCGGAAATTCGGGTAACCCGCGATGTGGCACTTCTGCAAGAGGGAGTAAACGGCAGCGAGATCACGTGGACGAGCAGCCATCCGGAGTTCCTGTCGGAGACGGGCGTCTTCACCAAGCCGGATGTAGACACATTCGTGGTACTCACAGCCACGATCAAGCACGGCGAACAAATCGTTACCAAAACCTTTACGGTGAAAGTAGTGGCTGACATTACCCCGCCAGTTATTACACTGGCAGGAGAGCCGGTCGTCACCGTGAAGAAAGGAAACTTGTATAACGAACCCGGCTTCACGGCTTCGGACAATGTTGACGGTACGATTACCGGTGAAGTAGAAGTTCTGGGTTATGTCAATACGAATAAGCCAGGCACGTACACCCTTACTTACCGAGTAAAAGACAAGACCGGTAATGTAACGGAGATCACCCGTACCATTATCGTGACCGACGAAGTCTCGCCGGAATCGATCATTCCTGCAAAGAACGGCGACGTGATCACCGATAAAAAGGTGGACGATGCCGTACAAGGAGCAAAGGATAACGGAGAAACAACGGTTACGGTGAAAGTGGATCAACCCGTAACGGAAGGACAACCGGTCTCGGTTGAGCTGACCAAGGAACAAGTCCAAAAAGCAGCGGACAATGGATTGACCCTTACGCTCGAAACGGAAAACACCAGTATTGAAGTGCCGATCACGGCTGAGCTGCTGGCTGCCTTGCCGGAAGGCTCCCGATTGAAGCTCGTCTGCGAGTATGTTGATCCGGAAAAGCCGGGTAACGAGGCACTTATCGCAGCGGTTAAGCCGGGAATGGGCATCTACGAGAAGCAAGTGTATGATTTCAAGATGGTCGCAGTTAAGCTTAGCGCCTGGGGCAATGTAGTTAGCGAGGAAGTGATTCCCTCCTTCACATCCGACAAGGACATTACCCTCGGCATGGTGATTGGCAAAGGCATCACCGACCGGGCGTTCATGACCTTCTACTTTAATGAAACCAAAGGCGCCTGGGAGTATATTCGTGGTCAGTATGACTCGGAAAGCGGTCGTATGACGCTTTTGACTCGCCATCTGAGCATCTACTCCGTGATGACCATGACGCTGGAGCAAAAGCGTCAAGAACTGTTGAAATTGATTAATGAGGGAGACCTGAATCGCGACGAGGTTCTCTCCATTCTGGAAGATCCGGATATGGGCTTCCACGATGAAGCGGTAGAGGCTTACGAAGGGTTCGCCGATCCTTCCCGCGACAAGGTAGCGGAAGAGGTACAGAAGCAGGCTCCTTACGGAGATTATGAAGATCTGGTAGATAGCTTTGACCGCATTGTTCTCGGAGAGAAGACGGACATTGCAGCAGACTTGATTGCACCGGTTGTCACTCTTAAAGGGGACGCTACTGTTGTGGTCCTTCTCGGTAGGGTCTTCACTGATCCGGGAGCAACTGCAAAGGATAATCTTGATGGGGATATTACCGGCCGTATCATCGTCTTGGGCAGCGTGGATACCGAAACCGTTGGAGACTACGTCCTCACCTATACGGTTCGCGATCAAAACGGAAACCTTGGCAAAACAGAACGTACGGTAAGAGTACTTCGGGATACGCGGGTAAATCCGGAACCGACCAAGCCTGAACCAACGCCAGACATTATCACGAAGGGCAAAGACACGGTCGTGGTGAAGGAGATCCCAGTAACGCAGATCCCGGCTCCTGCTGGGGACAGCAAGCGAGTCAGCGATGGCTACGAAGTGACCCCGGCCGTTCCGGGAACGCCTGCACAAGTCACTCTGGTTCTCCCCTATGATCCTGCTCTCGTAACCAATGAGGATCATGTCTCGATCTTCTACTATGATGAAGTGACCAAGACGTGGAAGTCGGCTGGCGGTGTGGTAGACAAAGAGAAAAATACCGTTACCCTTACGCTGACCTTGACCGACGCCAAGAAGGTTGCCGTTCTGGAGAAGACCGTTACGTTCAAAGATATTCAAGGGCACTGGGCACAGTCTGTGATCGAGCTGCTCGCTTCCCGTGGCATTTTGGAAGGAGACTTGGCGGGGAACTACAACCCGAACATGGGCATTACCCGCGCCGAGTTTGCAACACTTGTCGCCAAGATTCTTGAACTGCCGATCAGCAAGACGAACACCGGCTTCAACGATGTATCGGAAAAAGACTGGTACGCTCCTTACATTGCCGCCGCTCGTGATGCGGGCGTCATTAAGGGAATCAGCGATATCGAGTACGAACCGAATCGCATCGTGAACCGTCAAGAGATGGCAGCGATCATCATGCGTGCTTATCGGACGAGCGGCAATGCCGTGCCTGCTCTTGATCTGACCAAGTTCGCAGACTCCGACAAGATCGGCTTCTGGGCCTATGATGACGTGTATGAGGCCAAGGCACTCGGCTTTGTCGAGGGCAGAGGCGGAGACGCTTATCAACCGAAGGACAAGACGCTGAAGGGCGAAGCCGCCATGCTCATCTACCGATTCCTGAAGGTATTGGACAAGATCTAAAGCGGCAGAAACCAAGCTGAAATGAATGCATTTCAAAAGAAAGGGGCTGTCCCAAGAGAAAGGCATTTGCCTTCTCGAAGGACAGCCCCTTCTTTTTTGTGATGCCCCCAATGAGCGGTCATCACGGCATGTAATAGGAGACCTCATGGGAACCGTAACGGATGAGTCCTCCTGGCTTTAGGCGCAGGAAGATCGGCGCAAGCGCATAGTGGGGAAGGATGATCCAGAGGTGAACCAGCAGCCCGCTAGCAGCGTAGACCGGCGGGGCCCAGACGTAAAGCAGCGCGAGGAGCGCTCCCCCGAGAAAAGACAGCTGATTCAGCACGCGCAGGCAACGGCGATAGGGGCAATAGGAGACGGGGAGATAGCCGCCCCACAGGAACCGGAAGCGAAAGCCCCACACGTCCGGGGTGCGCTTGGACAGCCGCCGATAAAGCCTGGCAATGAGGACGTGCAAGAGCGGGACGCCCAGGAGTGCCCCTCCTGCTGCGTAGAGTCCTTCCCGCTCGAAACGGGCTACGACGAGTGCGCACAATCCCGTGAGAACCATCCCGTAGAGGGGGCCGAAAAAACGCGGGACATGGAGCTTCCGAAGGAGTGTATATTGATAGTAAGTGGATTCCTTGGATAAAGTAAGTTCGGGCATGAGCAACCTCCTGACGGTCTCTACCTGAAATATCGGTTGAAAGAGTCTTTGCTAACAGCCGTTTGACGAAAAAAAGGCGTACAGACACCGGGAGAGGCCTTTTCGCATAGGGATAAAGCAACCGAATCAGGTTTGAAAGGCGAGAGAATGGGTTATCCTAATAGAAAACAAGGAAGGGGTGAACGAGAATGGAAGAAACGAACAGCGAATGTCTGATCTGCGGCGAGACCGGAAAGACCGGGATTACCATCATCTCCGGTTTCATCTGCGAGGCCTGCGAGGCGGAACTGGTGCGCACGGATGTGCTGGACGAAAAGTATCCGTTTTTCATTCACCGACTGAAGGGAATCTGGTACAAAAAGAATGCATAGAGGCCCGAAGCGGGCTATTCTTTGGTATAGTGAAGGAGGGCCACGTTGCTTTTTGTCGAGTGATTTCTCGGCGAAACCAACGAAAGAGGCTTCTCCTTTCTTTATTAGGGTTGGAGATTCATGGAGGTTGAGCGGTTTTGACGCATTCGAATAAAAGCGCGGCCCGAGGAGCTTCTGACGCCCCCTTGCTGGAGGCGCTGCTCGATTACCGGGATCGGAAGCTCGGCAGTTACCATGTCCCCGGGCATAAAGGTGGACAAGGTGTACACGCCTTGGGAGCGGAATGGTTTCGCTCCATCATGGAGCTCGATTATACAGAGATCACGGGGCTGGATGACCTTCATCACGCAACAGGCGTCATTCGGCAGGCGGAAGAGCGCGCCGCTGCCTGCTTCGGCGCCGAAGAGACGCACTTTCTAGTCGGGGGTAGTACGGCAGGCAACCTGGCGCTCGTCATGGGCTTGTGCGGGCCGGGGGAGCTGCTGATCCTTCCGCGCAATGTTCACAAATCGGTGCTGAACGGGATCGCCCTGGCGGGAGCGCGCTGCGTCTTCCTGCCGGGCCGGGTAGACCCGGCTTCCGGTCTCACCGCCGGGGTGCGGCCGGAGGATCTGCAGAAGGCGCTGGAGCGTTACCCAGAAGCAAAAGGCGTACTCCTCACCAATCCGAATTACTATGGAATGGCCGATGATCTATCCGAGGCGGTCCGTCTCGTGCACGACTACGGCAAGCCGATCGTCGTCGATGAAGCCCACGGCGCCCACTTCGGATTTCATCCGGCGCTGCCGCCCTCTGCCATCGCCTGCGGGGCGGACGGGGTTGTGCAGTCTACGCATAAGCTGCTAACCGCCATGACGATGGGAGCAATGCTTCATCTTCAAGGCGATCGGCTGAATCGCCCGAGAATCCGCCGTGTGCTGTCAACGGTCCAGAGCTCGAGTCCCTCTTATCCGATTATGGCGTCCCTTGATTTGAGCCGCCTCCAATTGGAAACGGAGGGCCGTTTCCTTCTTGAACGAGGAATCGCTTTCTTGAATAGGCTGGAGCAAGCGGCTGAGGGCTGGAAGGCGCTCGCTCTGCTTTCACGAGAAGCGGGTGCCGTTTACGGGTTTCTCGATCCGTTTAAGAGGGGAATATATGATACTTCCGGTTCGCTCGGCGGCTACCAGCTGCAGGAAAAGCTGGAGGCACACGGTTGTATGACGGAGCTCGCAGACCCTACCTATGTTCTCTGTCTGTTCAGCTTGGCATCCACGGAGAACGACGTCGAGCGGCTGATAGACGCGCTTACGTCTCTTGATGCGGAAATTGCGGGGGGAATGCAGGAAAAACGGACGTTTTTGCCGAATCTATTGGAGATTCCTCCGGTTTTCGAGCTTTCCGACCCCATTACCATCCCTTGGGATGCGGAAGAGGTTTATTCCAAAGCAGGACGGACGATCGAACGGGTCCCTCTCGCCGAGGCAGTTGGCTGTTATGCGGCGGAAATGGTGATCCCGTACCCGCCGGGAATCCCTCTGCTTTACCCGGGAGAAAGAATCACCGAAGCGATGAAAGAGGCTCTCCTGCTTCTGTCCCGCTCGGGCGCCCGGTTTCAGGGCAGCGAAGAAGAAGGGCTCACGGGACTTGCCATTACCCGAGAGCCGGCATATGGAGGAACATCATGAACCGCAAGGAAACAGCATCCCTTATTCCAGAAGCAGGCCGGTTTCCCGGTCTGTTCATCACCTTTGAAGGGCCGGATGGATCCGGTAAAACTACGCAGATTGCTCGTGTAGCCGAAGAGCTTCGCAAGTGGGGCTTGCCGATTGTGGCGACCCGCGAACCGGGAGGCACGAGGATCAGCGATAAAATCCGCACGATCATTCTCGATCCAGAGAATGTGGAGATGGCGGATCGGGCCGAAGTGCTGCTATACGCCGCCTCGCGTGCACAGCATGTAGCAGAGAAGATCATTCCTTCCCTTGCCGAAGGAAATATCGTCCTCTGCGACCGGTTTGTCGACGCGAGCATCGCTTATCAGGGGCATGGGCTGGGTCTCTCCCTGGAGGCGGTGGAGGAGATCAACCGTTTCGCTACGGGAGGGCTTGTTCCCGACCGGACGTACTTGATCGATGTTCCGGTCTCCGTCACCGAGGCGCGGCTTCGCGGCCGAGCCGCTGCCGATCCGGCTGTGGGGCTCGACCGGATCGAAAGCAAGAACACCGAGTATCATGAGCGCGTACGCAGCAGCTTCCGGGCGATCACGGAGAAGAATCCGTTGCGAATTGTCCCGATAGACGGGAACCATTCGCCGGACGAAGTCTTCTCGGCCATTCTAGCGGACTGCCGGAGCTTGCTTGCGGAGCGCATTAAGCGATAAGATAGATTGAAGGAGGAGGATGTCCTATGAAAATGGTGATTGCCGTTGTGCAAGACAAGGACAGCAACCGGTTGTCCAATGCTCTCATTACCGCAGGCTTCCGTTCGACGAAGCTGGCTACGACCGGCGGCTTCCTGAAGTCCGGGAACTCGACGTTCCTGATCGGGATCGAGGACGATCGGGTGAGTGAGGTGCTGCAGGTGATTCGCAGCAACTGCAAGGTACGCGACCAGCTCGTGACCCCCGTATCGCCGATGGGCGGCACCACGGATTCCTATGTTCCTTTCCCGGTAGAAGTCCAAGTAGGCGGCGCAACCGTCTTCGTTCTTCCGGTTGAACGCTTCGAGCATTTTTGATTTATGCGAATCGATCGCATTCGTTCCCCCCTCATCCGCCCGGCAAGCTCGGCTTCGCCCGGCGGAGAGCAGGCGGTGGGAGGCAAATCATTTGCCGATATCATGCAGCAGCAAGGCGGTAACCCGCGCGACCCAGACCTCGCCCGCACGCTCGATCAAATTCAGCAGCAGGCGGACCGGCTGGCTCGCTCCATGAATGTGCGCGAGCTCCATGAATACAAGCGCATGGTGAAGCGTTACTTGGAGCGGACTGCCCGGCGGGGCATCGGACTGAAAGGAACCAAAGGACGAGATCGCAGCGGCAAAGATCGCGCTTACCTGCTCCTGGACGAAATCGACCGGGAGCTGGTCTTGCTTGCGGACGAGCTGCTCGATTCCGAGCAGGGCCGCTTGGCGCTCTTAACCTCAATCGGCGAAATCAGAGGCTTGCTGTTTCAAGACTTTTATTGAGTGTGAACAATTCCATTCTCATTTATGAATTCAGATGATTGAGATGAGGGTAGATGGGTTTCGGAAAGGAGGAATCATGTCGGTTCTGCCATTATCCGGACAGGAGCGGATTCGACAGCTTCTCCGGACGGGAGTGCTTCATCATAGCCTGTCTCATGCCTATATCTTCAACGGGCCGCGAGGATCCGGCAAGCGGGAAACCGCCGTTTGGCTCGCTCAAGCGATCTATTGCATGCAAGGAACAGGGGAGCCCTGCGGGGAGTGCGCCGAATGCCGCAAGGTGGCGCATGGCAACCATCCCGATTTCCATCTGCTCACACCGGATGGAGCGTCGGTGAAGATTGACCAGATCCGTGAGCTGCAAAAGGATTTTGCCTATCGCTCCACAGGGGCCCGCAAAAAAATCTATGTCATTCAGCAGGCAGACCGCATGACGGTTCAGGCGGCCAACAGCCTGCTGAAATTTCTGGAAGAGCCGGTAGCGGACGTACTGGCTCTTCTGCTCACCGAAAATGGACAGGCGCTTCTGCCAACGATCCGTTCGAGGTCGCAATGGCTTTCCTTCGTTCCGGAGAACCCCGAGGCGATGGAGCAGGCTCTTCTCCAGGAGGGGATTCCTGCTGCCATTGCCCGTACCGTGGTTCGGTTGGCTGCCGGATTGCCCGCTGCCCGGGAGTTGGCGCAAGCAGAATGGTTTGCCGAAGCGAGAAGCACGATGGTACAATTAGCGAAGGAGACGCTGACGCGTTTCCCGGCGGCAATGCTGACCGTGCAGCAGAAGCTTGTGCGCGGGGAGTTGGCGGAGAGACTGGATATCATCCTGGACCTGTGGCTTCTCCTTTTGCGGGATATGGTGCAGCTTCAATGCGGCCGCCGAGAACAGTTGGTTTTTGCCGATCAAGTCGATTGGATGACGGACAAAGCCTATTCCCGGAGCGCGCATGAATGGGTGCTCTCGATGGAACAGGTAACGGATGTCCAGAAGCGACTGCGCAGCAATGCGAATTCCCAGCTTGCTCTTGAGAAGCTGATCATGGATATGCAAGGAGGCTAGACTTTGTATTCTGTAGTAGGGGTGCGCTTTAAGCGGGCGGGCAAGATCTTTTATTTCGACCCCCATGAGCTGCCGGTGGAAAAAGACCAGAGCGTCATCGTCGATACGGCGAGAGGCTTGGAATACGGCAAAGTGGTGATCGGCAAGCGCGACGTCCCCGAAGACGATGTTGTCTTGCCGCTCAAGAAAGTCATTCGTATCGCAGACGGAAACGATGCGGTTCTGGTGGAAGGCAACCGGAAGGCAGCGGGGGATGCGTTTCATACATGCCAGACGAAGATCAAGGACCACAACCTCAAGATGAAGCTGATCGACGTCGAATATACGTTTGACCGCAACAAGATCATTTTTTACTTCACGGCCGATGGTCGTGTCGACTTTCGAGAGCTGGTGAAGGACCTGGCGAGCGTCTTCCGAACTCGGATCGAGCTTAGGCAGATCGGGGTGCGTGACGAAGCGAAGCTGCTTGGAGGCATTGGGCCATGCGGGCGGATTCTGTGCTGCTCCTCATTCCTTGGGGATTTTGAGCCGGTCTCGATCAAGATGGCCAAAGACCAGAACCTGTCTCTCAACCCGACCAAGATATCCGGGCTTTGCGGTCGGCTGATGTGCTGCCTCAAATATGAGCATGATAACTACGAGAGCGTCAAAACCGAGCTGCCGAAGCCGGGCAAAATCGTCCTCACCTCGTACGGAACCGGCAAGGTGCTAAGCCTCAATGTAGCGGAGCGGTCCGTCAAGGTTCAGATCTTCGACCTGAACAACAAGGTGATGGAGCTGCCTGCGGACGACGTAGCCGAGCAAGAGTAAACGGCTGCTCCGCTCGGAGGATTGGCCGGATTCGCCGTTTGCTACCTGTGAACCTTGAGGTGAAGGGATTCATGAAGGATATTTTTCTTCAGCTGGAACAGATCGAGGACAAGATGGGGTTAACCTACGCCGATCTTGGCGTATTAAAGCAGAAGATCGTCACGCTTCTGGAGGAGAATCAGCGGCTGCAGCAGGAGAATCAGCAGCTGCGGGACCTGCTCAAGAACGGAGAGCTGGTTCCTTCCCATATGGAGGACCCGGAGTCACCGGGAACGGGGGAAGGCCTGGACAACTTGCTGCGCTTATATAATGAAGGATTTCATATTTGCAATGTGTATTACGGGCATCTCCGCACGGAGGGTGATTGCCTGTTCTGCCTCTCGTTCCTCAAAAAATAAGGAAGCCCACCCACGGAACAAGCGGCGGCCAAGCCTTGCCTTTGAGGAAGGCGGAAGGAAGAAGAAACGGAGGCGCCCCTTACCCAGGGGGAGCGCTCACGGCCGCAGGGACCTCGTGTCCCTGCGGCTTTTTTGGACAGGACGGTTTGATGGAGGAAGAGAATGAAAGACGGAAATGAAGGATTGCAGCCAGGGGAACGGATTGACGATCTGCTTCGGAACAACCTGAGGATCATTCAGAGTGCAGAGGTGTTTTCCTTTTCCATGGATGCCGTTCTCTTGGCTCATTTTTGCTCGGTGCCGGCCAAGGGGCGAATCGTCGATCTCTGCACGGGCAATGGAGTCATTCCGATCCTGCTCACGGCAAGGACGAACGCTTCGGTATGGGGGGTGGAGATCCAGGAGCGGCTCGCAGGAATGGCCGCGCGGAGTGTACGCCTGAATGAGCTGGAGGATCGGGTTCAGGTGCTGAACATGGACTTGAAGGACGCGCATCAGACCCTGGGCTACGGGGGCTTCGATCTGGTAACCGTGAACCCGCCGTATCTTCCGGCTCACACCGGGGAACGCAACGGGAATCCACATTTTGCAGCCGCGCGTCACGAAATCCACTGTACGCTGGAGGATGTAGTGGCCGCTTGCGCCAAGCTGGTCAAGGCGGGAGGCAAGGTGGCGATGGTTCATCGGCCCTCCCGGCTGGTCGACCTGCTCAGCGTATTCCGGCAATACAAGCTGGAGCCGAAGCGGGTTCGGTTCGTTCATCCTCGCGCAGGAGAAGAGGCCAACATGGTGCTCATCGAGGCGGCCAAGGACGGTCGGCCGGATATTCGCTTGCTCCCTCCGTTGGTGGTTTATCAGGAGGATGGAAGCTATTGCCCCGAGCTGATGAGCATTTACTATGAGCCGATCCAGGCGATGGAGTCAGGACGCTGACCAAAGGCGGTATCGTTCTATAGAAGAAAGGAAGAACCTGTGACATGAACGTGCAAAAGAGCTTTCACGAAGAAAGTGGAACCGGGAAGCTGTACTTGATCGCCACGCCCATCGGCAATCTCGAGGACATGACCTTCCGCGCCATCCGGCTCTTGAAAGAGGCAGACTTGATCGCGGCGGAGGACACGCGTCAAACGCGCAAGCTGCTTACGCATTACGAGATTGGAGGCCGCCTCGTCAGCTATCATGAGCACAACAAAGAGGCGAGCGGTCGAGAGCTTCTTCGGCTCATGGAGGAAGGGCAGACCGTCGCCCTTGTCTCCGATGCCGGGATGCCGGCGATCTCTGATCCGGGTGCTGATCTGGCCCGCGGCGCGATTGAGCGCGGAATCCCCGTGGTGCCGGTCCCCGGCGCCAACGCCGCGCTGTCGGCACTCGTCATGTCGGGTCTCTCCACGGAGCGCTTTCTCTTCTGCGGCTTCCTGCCGCGAGAGAAGAAGAAGCGAGCGGAGGAACTAGGCGCATTGAAGGGGCTCACGGCCACGCTGCTCTTCTATGAATCCCCGCATCGGGTGGCGAAGACGGTGGAAGCGCTGTGTGAAGTCTTCGGTGACAGGCAGGCCGCACTCGTGCGGGAGCTGACTAAAAGGCATGAGGAGGCGGTCCGCGGCTCGCTGCAGGAGCTGGCGCAGCATTTGGAGGAGCATCCGCCGCTTGGGGAATACGTGCTTGCCGTAGCAGGAGCCGATCAGGCAGAGGCGGCAAATACGGAGGACCTCTGGTGGGGCGGGCTCACGGTAGCTGAGCACGTCCAGCATTACGAAGAGGCAGGCGAGGAGCGCAAGGCCGCGATGAAGAGGGCAGCGGTAGACCGCGGCGTCTCCAAGCGGGACATCTATCAAGAGCTGCTTTGAGGGTGAGGCGTCGGAATGGCTGCACAAAAAAAGGTCCCCGATCCACGCGGCTGCCGTTCCGCATGTTTCGGGGACAAGGAGTATGAAAAAGGTTATAAATAACAATGGGATTTCTTCCATTATACTATAGCTTGATTATTTTGTCACCGGTTCCGGCATATCTTGAATGCAGTTATGGCAAACAATTTTTCCTTTGAAGTAGGTGACGTTTTCGGCGTTTCCGCAGAAAATACAAGCAGGTTCGTACTTCTTCAGCATGATGCGCTCGCCGTCCACGTAAATTTCAAGAGCGTCTTTCTCGCCGATTCCAAGCGTCCGACGAAGTTCGATCGGAATTACGACACGGCCCAGTTCGTCAACTTTTCTTACAATACCCGTAGATTTCATCATCTTCTTATCCCTCCATGTATATGTATCTCGTCTAATCGCCATAATTCGACAGGAAACTCTCAATATGATACCAACCATTCCCATAATAGTCAATAGAGAAAAATGGGTTTGTGGACATTTTTCAAGAAAAAAGTTTATTTTTTTGTAGAAGAAGCATGAAAATTATCAAAAACGCTTCCGTATTCATCCATCATTTAGAAATTCATCCAATGAAAATTGGTAAGCGCATTATGACACCATTCGACATAACTACCTAACAAACCTTTGAAATTGTCGAAAATGAGAGGAGCGAGGCGAATGGCCCGACTTCAGGAAGAGAAAGTGTTTAAAGATCCGGTCCACCGCTACATTTATGTGCAAGATCCGGTTATCTGGGATCTCATCAACAGCTCAGAATTTCAAAGGCTGCGGCGGATCCGCCAGCTCGGGACTTCCTACCTGACCTTCCACGGAGCGGAACACAGTCGGTTCTCGCACTCGCTCGGCGTCTATGAGATCGTTCGTCGCATTCTCTCTCAGTTTGAGCGGAGCGGGTACGGCGGTTACAGCGAGGAGGAGCGGCTTCTTTGCCTGGCAGCTGCCCTGCTCCACGATGTGGGGCATGCTCCCTTTTCCCATTCGATGGAGAGAATATTTGGGGAACGGCATGAAGCCTGGTCCTGCCGCATCATCCTGGGGGATACGGAGATCCATCGCATCCTCAGCGGGGTGTCGGAGGGGTTCCCCGAGCAGGTGGCCGGGGTCATTTGCAAAACCCATCCCAATCCGGTAGCCGTCAGCTTGATCGCCAGTCAGCTTGATGCTGACCGGATGGATTATTTGCTGAGGGATGCTTATTGCACAGGCGTGAACTACGGAACCTTTGATCTGGATCGGATCCTTCGGGTTTTGCGACCCTTAAAGACGGGTGTGGTCGTCAAAGAAAGCGGGATGCATGCGGTGGAGGATTACCTGATGTCGCGTTATCAGATGTACTGGCAGATCTATTTCCACCCCGTCACTCGCAGCGCGGAGATCGTGCTGACCAAGATTTTGAACCGGGCCAAAAGCTTATATGAAGACGGCTATGCGTTCGGTTTTATGGTGCCGGCGATCGAACGGCTGCTCGAAGGGAATTTGAAGGTGCCGGATTATCTAAAGCTGGATGAAGCTTTGATGCAGGCCGCATTCTCGCAATGGTTGGAGGAGAAGGACCCGATCCTGTCCGACCTGTGCGAACGCTTCTTAAACCGCCGCCTGTTCCGCTATGTACCGGCCGAGGATGTATCCGGTGCGCAGTTCGAGCAGCTGCGGGATGATCTTGTTGCGGCCGGCTGGGACCCGGACTCATACCTGGAGATCGACTTTCCGTCCGATCTGCCGTACGATGTGTACCGCCCGGGCGAGGAAGACGAGAAGCGGCCGATCCTCCTGCTCGGACCGGACGGGGAGCTGGAGGAGATCTCCCGGCGTTCGGAGATCGTTCGCTCGATCAGCGGCATTCACTCCGGGAAAAACCAAATCTATTACCCCGCGGAGCTGCTGGAGGACGAGCGGCTGCCGGAGTCGGCTCGCCGCCTGCTTTCCCGCGGCACTTCCCGCAAAGGGTAATCAGCTTAGAATGAAGGAGACGAACTTACGACATGCTTACCGATACGCACGCGCACCTCAATGCACCGGAATTTGACGAAGACCGCGCAGAGACAATCGCCCGCGCGAGGGAAGCGGGGGTGACGCGCATCGTCAATATCGGCTTTAACCGGGAGACGATTCCGACCTCGCTTCAGCTTGCAGAGGCTTACGATTTCATCTGGACAGCCGTCGGCTGGCACCCGCAGGATGCCATCGATATGAAGCCGGAAGATCTAGCCTGGATCGAAGACCTGTGCGTCCACGAGAAAGTGGTGGCGATCGGAGAGATCGGGCTTGATTACTATTGGGACACGTCTCCCAAGGATGTGCAGGACCGAGTCTTCCGGGACCAAATCCGGCTCGCGCGCAAAGTGGGCAAGCCGATCATCATCCATAATCGGGATGCTCACCACGATGTGGTGGAGACGCTCAAGCAGGAGAAGGCTGCCGAAGTCGGCGGGATCATGCACTGCTTTACGGGCAGTTGGGAGACGGCAAAGCTGTGCATGGACATGAACTTCATGATCTCCTTCGGCGGGCCGGTCACCTTCAAGAATGCCAAGCAGCCAAAGGAGGTGCTGGCCAAGGTGCCGCTCGATCGTCTGCTCATCGAGACGGATTCGCCGTACCTGACGCCGCATCCGTTCCGCGGCAAACGCAACGAGTCGGCTCACGTCCGGCTGGTTGCCGAGGCGGCGGCCGAGCTGAAAGGGATGACCGTGGAGGAAATCGCCGAGATCACGACGGCGAACGCCATCCGCGTACTCGGCCTAAAGTAGCGGACTAGCCCTTGCGGCAAGGCAGAGATAACAAAAGGACCTCGAATTCCCGCTTTTGTCGGGAGTCGAGGTCCTTTTCTTCGTGATCATCCGCAAGAGCGTGAGGAAGCGCAGGGTTCGTGTATAGCGCAACGTCAATTGGGTAGGGGCTTAACGAGATGTCCCCTTTTGCCGGGGCAATCGGCGATATCCCGCGGATGTCGCGAGGTTGGCGAGGAACGGCTCAGCCGAGGCGCTCCTCGCGTGTGCGCCTCCGAGCTTGTGCGAGGCCCAGCGCCGCGGCGTAGGCGGCCGCGCCGCAGAAGCAGGCGCCCGCGAGCGGCCAGGGCAGGCCGCCCAGCCCGAGCAGGATAGCCAGGAGCAGTCCCTGGCCGGTCAGGGACACGGCGGCGATGCGGGCAGCGGCCTGGCGCGGGGCGTTCGGCGCGAGCGGGTACAGGTACAGCCACGAGCTGTACCGATGGTACTGCGAGAGCGCCGATGCCTGCAGCCCGGCCATGATGAGCGCGAGCGCCGCGGCAATCACCTGGGCGTACGGGTAGCGGAAGAACAGGATGAAGAGCCCGGCTGCGGCCGTCGACCGCAGGGCGAGTCCGAACGGCTCGCGGCGCATGTACGTGAGCGCGTAGAGGTAGAGCGGCGCCGACTCCGGCCGGAAGGAGAGCCGTGAGGTCAGCGCGCCGAGCAGGCGGCGCTTGCGGACCGTGCCGGTCAGCTCCGGTACGTCGGTGAACCAGCTCAGGAAGTGATAGTAGCGGGCGGCCTGCCGCTCCTCCAGGGCGATGAGCCGCTCCCACGGCAGCGGCTGGCGTCGCCAGGCGGCAAGCAGCGCCATGAGCGCGGCTCCATCGCCAGCGGCAGCGGTCACCCCCGCGAGTGGGCCAAAGCGCCACAATGCGTACGCGGTGTGCAGCGCCAGCACGGCACGCAGCAAAGCGGCTGCCCCGCGCAGCGATGGGCGCGTGAGCCTGGGCTCTGCCGCGGCCGCGCCGAAGGCGGCGGCTTTGGCGGCGAGTGCGGCGACGAGTGCTCCGGCGAACGGCATGGCCGCTGTGCCTTCCGCGCGCAGGTACAGCGGCCACAGCGCCCCGAGCGCGATCAGCAGGAGAATCGCCTGCCGGATCGCGGCGGAGCGGCGGGCGCTCCACAGGTAGCCCGCCATGCGCGGCTCCGCGGGGAGCAGGAACACGCGATCGGCCGCCTCCAGGTGCGTGCGGATCGGGCTTCGGTACACCGCTGCCGCGAGCACCGGGACCGCGATCCAGAGGTAGGGGAAGTCGGGCGGCATCTGCTCCAGCGCCCACGTGTAGGCGGGGCCGGCGCTGAGCAGAAGCAGCAGCACGAGCATGCCCGCCCCGCTGCGCAGCACGTCGCGCCAGTACGGGAAGACGCGCCGGCGCCAACGGGCCGTCCGCTCCCGGTACAGGGCAGCGGTTGTCCAGCCGCCTGGTTTCACCGGCGCGTTCATAGGCCGCCGCCTTCCCCGCCACCGACAAGGCGGAAGAACGCGTCGTCCAGCGATGCTCCTGTCGGCAGGCCGGCTTGTCGGCAGATGTCGTCCAGCGTGCCGCCGGCCGCCATTTCTCCCCGTTCCAGCACGACGTAGCGGTCGCAATACTTTTCGATGGTGGCGAGGATGTGAGAGCTGATCAGGAAGCTGCAGCCCTTCTCTTTAAAAGAAGCCATCAGCTCGAGAAGGGAACGGATACCGAGCGGATCGAGGCCGAGGAACGGCTCGTCGATGACATAGAGCGGCGCTTCTATTAAGAAGGCATTCATCAGCATCACCTTCTGCCGCATTCCCTTCGACAAATGCCGCGAGAAGCTTCCCGCCTTTTCCTTCATGCGAAACAGGGCCATGAGCCGCTCCGCCCGCTCCTCGAAGGCTTGTCGATCGATGCCGTATACCCGAGCGGTGAGATCCAGGTGCTCCCGGATGGTAAGCTCTTCGTAGAGCTCCGGGCTCTCGGGCACGAAGGCGAGGGAGGAACGATACAGCCCGGCATCTTCGCTGAGCGTAACCCCGTTCACGCGAATTTCTCCCTGCTCCGGGACCATGAGCCCGAGAATGTGCTTGATGGTGGTGCTTTTGCCGGCTCCATTCAGGCCGACGAGGCCGACCATCTCTCCTTTTTCAACGGTAAAAGAAAGATTTCGAATCACGGGCTTGCGGTACAAATACCCTCCGAACAATCCATCCACGGATAAAATCGACTGCATGAGATCCAAGCTCCTTTTTGGCGTAAAAAAACCGCTTCCAAATTTTCAGACCAGCGCAACTTTTTGGAGCATTCCGGCGTTAAAAGAATAGAGCAAATCTTCCCTTTTATTATAAACGGAGGGTGTCCGGAAGCAAGAAAACTATGAAATAGTGAGCGTCCCTGTGAAAATGGGCGATTTAGGGAGCATTTAACCTTTTTGATTAGGCGATTTCCGCTATAGAGGCGGAGATGGCCCTTTTTTGCTGTCTACGGGAGGCTGCTGTCTCTTTACATGTCTTACCGGGAAGGCGTATCATACATTCAGGATAACTTAATAAACCATGCCAATTTTCCAAACAAGTTCGCTGAGTTCCATTTGGGAAACGGGGGAACCGTAATGCGAGTGCCGGGTGGTTCCGGATCATTCGCAGGTTTTAGGGGTGAATCGCGAAGGGGAAGCAAGCTGTTCTTCTTTGCGTAGGGCGACTCTCGCGTCCGAATCCGTCAGCTAACCTCGTAAGCGTTGAAGAGAGAGGTATCGATCGGGCGGGTCTATGTAGCCACGAGAAGCCCTCTTCTTATGGCTTTTTTGCGTCCATACGTGACCAAAAAATACCATAAGGGCCAAATGGAGAAGAAAAAGAGCGGAGGTGGGGAAACGAGAGTGCCGTTTTGATCTGGCAAATTGTAAACGGAAATTGGCGGATGCTTCACCAAAATCCATAGTCACGTCAGATGAAATCATGCATAACAGTCGATGGCGAGGCTTTCAAGGAGGACCGAAACAAGTGGGAGAACCGAAGAACCAGAACCCCCATGAGCAACGATCATCCAGCATGTCCTTCGCATTGCGTTGGAAGCATGAAAACGTGCGCAGAGTGACGTATCTCGCATTGTTCACCCTTGTGGTGACCACTATGTTTTTCATGTTGCTGAGCGGTACCCGGACCAAGAGCATTGCTCTGGCCGTAGGTGGGGAAGAGCAGGTTTTTAAAACCAAGCAGACCACCGTTGAGAAGTTTTTGAGTGAACAGCAGGTGGCGGTAGGCGATTACGACCGCATCTCTCTGGCTCTCGATGCGAAACTGAAGCATGGAGACCGAGTGGAGATCGAGCGGGCCCGCACCATCGAGCTGAAGGCGGACGGCAAGGTCCAGACTCTTCACACCGTGGAGAAAACGCTGGATGCCGCGCTGAAGCAATTCCACATCACCGTCGATCAAGATGACCGCATTACCCCGGCCATTGGATCCTCTCTGTCGGAGACCAACCGGGTCGAGATTGTCCGCGTAACGAAGACCAAGCAAGACACCGAAGTGTCGATTGCATTTACCACCACCAAGAAGCAAGACGCAACGCTGCTCAAGGGCAAGCAGCAGACCCTCCAGGAGGGCAAAGAAGGCAAGAAGATCGTTACGAAGGAACTCGTGTATGAGGACGGCGTCAAGGTGAAGGAGAATGTCCTCACAGAGACCGTCGCCGCCAAGAGTGTGAACAAGATTGTTGCAGTCGGAACCAAGAATCCGGTCGTCGCCATGTCTGCGAAGCCAAGCACGGCAACTGCAACCACCAAGACAGAGAAAGCAAAGGCGCTTACCGTCGTCAAGAGCGGCACGCCCATCACGTATAAGAAGCTTCTGAACAACGTAACCTTGACTGCATACTCCGCAGGCGTTGAATCCACCGGCAAAAACCCCGGCGATTCCGGCTACGGCATCACCCGAACCGGCACGAAGGTGACGGAAGGACGGACGATTTCGGTTGACCCGAACATCATTCCGCTCGGATGGTGGGTGTACATCGAAGGCATCGGCTACCGCCGTGCCGAAGACACCGGTGGCGCCGTCAAAGGGAACAAGATCGACGTTTATTACGACAGTGAGTCCTATGCCCAACAATTCGGTCTGAAACGCGGGTACACCGTGTACGTCATCGGACCGAAGAAACCGTAAGGACGCGCGATTGCACAAGTGCTTATCATTCGCTATACTGAAGATATAACCAAGGGAGAGGCTGCTGCCTCTCCTTTTCTTGATGAAATGAGGGGCAAAGCCGTGATTAAGGAAATCATCGTCGTGGAAGGGAAAGACGACACGACGGCCATCCGCCGAGCGGTTGAAGCGGACACCATCGAAACCGGCGGGTCTGCGATCAATGAGACCATCTACCGGCGCATTGAGCGGGCGAGTGCTACGCGCGGGGTCATCATCTTTACCGACCCCGATCATGCGGGCGAACGGCTGCGCAAGCTGATCTCCGCCCGGGTGCCGGGCTGCAAGCATGCCTTCATCACCCAGGAGGAAGGCCGGAAGAAAGAGGACATCGGGGTCGAGAACGCCTCCCCCGAGACGATTCGACTGGCGCTTGAACGCGTGAAGACCGAATACCGGGAGGCCCCGGGCGAGATCACCAAGGGGGACCTCATGGAGGCCGGCCTTCTGGTGCATCCTAGAGCCGCAGAGCGGCGCTTGCTTGTCGGCAACGCGCTGGGCATCGGCTATGCCAATGGCAAGCAGTTCTACAACCGCTGCCGGATGTTTCAGATCAACCGAGAAGAATTTAGCCAGGCGGTCGCGGCCATGGAAGCGGCGCTGGGAGGAGAAGACGCATGAACGAGCAAAGACCGGATATTGCAACGCCCAAGCGAACGCAGGAGATCGTCCGCCGCCACGGCATCACCATGAAGAAGAGCTTGGGCCAAAACTTCCTCATCGACCGCAACGTGCTGGCGAAGATTGTCGGAGCCGCCAAGCTTAACACGGAGCGTGGAGCGCTTGAGATCGGTCCCGGCATCGGGGCGCTTACGGAGCAGCTCGCCCGGACCGCGAAGAAGGTAACCGCCATCGAGATCGACCAGCGGCTTCTGCCTGTGCTGGAGGAGACGCTGGAGGACTATCCAAACGTGAAGGTCGTTCACGGGGATGTGCTGAAGCTCGACCTCGCCCGGCTCATGGAAGAGGAGTTCGGCGGCTGCGAGGAAGTGAGCGTCGTCGCCAACCTGCCGTATTACGTCACGACGCCGATCATCATGAAGCTGCTGGAAGAGAAGCTGCCGCTTGCGAACATCGTGGTCATGATCCAGAAGGAAGTGGCCGAACGCATGGCGGCTTCCCCTGGCACGAAGGACTACGGCAGCTTGAGCGTGGCCGTGCAATACTACTGCGAGCCCGAGCTCGTCACGATCGTGCCGCATACCGTCTTCATTCCCCAGCCGCAGGTGGACTCCGCGGTGATCCGGCTGGCGCTGCGCAAGGAGCCGCCCGTAACCGTAACGGACGAGCGCTTCTACTTCGAAGTGGTGCAGGCCGCCTTTGCCCAGCGGCGCAAGACGCTCGGCAACAACCTGCTCGCCCGCTTCTTCGGCAAGGAAGGCCGAGAGGAGATGACCCAGCTTCTTGCGAAGCTGGACATCGATCCCGGCCGTCGGGGAGAGACGCTCAGCCTGGAGGAGTTCGCCAAGCTGGCGAACGCGCTCGTCGAGCGCCGAAACGGATAAGAGACTGCAACGAAAGCGCGCTGCCGCTATACACCAATCGCCCAACACCTCCATAGGATGTGGGGGGAGGCGATGGAATGCGGCAGGGCGATTTGGTAGTGCGCAATTCTTACGGCGGGGACGTGATGTTCACGCTCGGACCGGTCGTTCAGGGGCAGGCGCTCTTGAAGGGGCTTGAGCTGCGACTCCTCGCAGACGCTCCGCTTCACGACCTGCGTCTGGCAGACCCCGAAGCGCTGCAGGCGGCTTTGGCCGACGAGAATCGGCGTGCGCGCCGCTCCATCCGGCAGCTGGACCGGTTTCGCCGCGAGAACGGAGAGCAGGGGATGCGGCGAACGGGCGGAGAGACCGGCTATTTCGAAGTGCCGGGCAAGGTGCTTCATCTGGATGGAGATCCCGGCTACTTGCGCAAGAGTATGGCGTTGTACAAAGAACTGCGCGTACCGGCAGAGGGATATTTCGTCACGGAATCCTCGATGGCGACAGCACTCGCGACCCTTCTGCCCCGAACGACACCGGATATCGTGGTTCTGACCGGACACGACAGCATTCTCAAGAACAGCAAAGGGCGGGATATGCAAAACCTGGCGAGCTACAAAAATTCCCGCCACTTCATGGATGCTGTACGCGTTGCCCGTGGATTTGACCGAAACAAAGACAGTCTGGTCATCGTCGCGGGGGCCTGTCAGTCCCACTTTGAAGCGATTCTGTCTTCGGGAGCGAACTTTGCCAGCTCACCGGGACGCGTTTTGATTCATGCTCTGGATCCGCTTGTGATCGCCGCGAAGGTGGCGTATACGCCGTCCCGCAGCCAGGTCAAGATCACGGATGTTCTATCCGGGACGCTCAGCGGGCTGGAAGGGATGGGTGGAATCGAAACGCGGGGCTGCTATCGGGTAGGGATGCCTGTGGTGGAGTGGAAGGAATTAAGCGAAACGACGGAGACTGCGGGCGAACGAGTGAGTAAAACAGCCGATAAGAGAAAATGAATTGCAATAGGGCCGATATTCGGCTCTTTTTTTTGGATTCTATCCGATTCACTTGTTGACAACGAAATTGTCCTGCTGATATAATAATTTGTTAATTTGACAAGACGCCCTTTTTCCGATATAATGGAAAGAAGGAAAGAGGTGGTTTGGAGACAATGGCTAAAAACGCGCTATTGGAAATCAAACGCAGTCTTGAACCCCATGTGGGACAAAAGATCATGTTGCGGGCGAACGGTGGTCGCCGCAAGACCATCGAACGTTCCGGAGTGTTGGAAGAGACCTACCCTTCTGTATTTATCGTCAAACTCGACGAGGAGCAGCATTCGTTTAAACGAGTGTCCTACAGCTACGCCGATATCTTGACCGAGTCCGTGGAGGTTACCGTGTGCCAGGACGAGGAAGAGCTTCGGATTGTTTATTTCCAGCATTAACTTAAAGAGCATTACGGATAAACAGGCAGCGGCCTACTGGGCTGCTGTTTCGATTTGACAGGGCGCTCACCCGAATGAATTCGGCGTGGGCGCCGCATACTAGTTGGGAACCGGCAGCTCCGAACGGATGATGGCCGGTTCCCAACTTTTTTTCGCTGAAGGAGGCGGTTCGGTTGAGCCGAAGACGAGGCGGTACCATGTCCGAGTCGTTCAAGTACGAGCTGGCCCGCGAACTGGGCTTTGCCGAGAAGGTCGACCGGGAGGGCTGGGGCGCTATCACCACCAAGGAAGCCGGCAACATGGTGAAGCGGGCGCTGCAGATAGCGGAGCGGGCTTCCCGCAAGGGAGACTGACTTCGTTTCCGGAAGGACGCTCGGTGAATGCGATGCCGTTCTTGCTACCCTGTCCTAAGCGAAGCCGGCGGCTGTCCGGCAATCAAAACCCCTGCCCTCGGGCAGGGGTTTTGGTTCTTAGGGGAAGGTGGTTTTCGGCTCCTCGACAGCCTTGGCATGGATGTCTTTTTACAAGTGCCTTTGCTATAATAGATAGACCTGTATTCAAGGTTATGCATACGGGGCGAGCGTTTCATCGCCTCGGTAGGGAAGTGGGTGCGCATTCGTGAGGGTGCTGGAAAAGGCTCCGGCCAAAATCAATTTATCCTTGGATGTTTTACATAAACGACCGGATGGCTTTCACGAGGTGGAGATGGTCATGACCATGGTCGATCTGGCCGACCGCCTTGAAATGAAGGAGCTTCCCCGGGACACCATTATGATCTCCAGCCAGGCCGGGTACATCCCTCTGGATGAGAAGAACCTGGCCTTCCAGGCGGCCCGGCTCGTCAAGGACCGGTATGGGGTGCAAAAAGGGGTCTACATTCATTTGGACAAGAAGATCCCCGTCGCCGCCGGTCTGGCGGGAGGCAGCAGCGATGCAGCGGCCACGCTGAGAGGCTTGAACCGGCTGTGGGGACTCGGAATGTCGGTGGAGGAGATGAAGGCGCTTGGTAGCGAGCTTGGATCGGACGTGCCCTTTTGTGTTACGGGAGGGACGGCCATTGCCCGCGGGCGCGGGGAGCAGCTGACACCGATTGCCTCCCCTCCCGCTTGCTGGGTCGTGCTCGCGAAGCTGCCGCTTAACGTGTCGACCGCGGATGTATACGGCAAGCTGCGCGCGGCTGAAATCAAGCGGCATCCCGATACAGCGGGGCTGCTCAGCGCGATCGAGGCACAGGACTTTGGCGGCATCTGCAGCTCGCTGGGCAATGTGCTGGAGGAGGTCACGCTCTCCCTGTACCCGGAGGTTAAGCGGCTTCGGGACTGCATGGAACGGCTCGGGGCGGACGGCGTGCTCATGTCCGGCAGCGGTCCGACGGTGTTCGGCCTGGTCGAGAAGGAATCGAAGGCGGAACGGATTTACAATGGATTGAGAGGGTTCTGCAAGGACGTCTTTGCCGTCCGACTGCTGACGTGAACCTTCTATTGAATAAACACGGACATAAATGGTATAGTGAGTACAAATTATTCGGATTTTCGGGGGTGCAAGATGAAGAAGTTGAAGCGCAGCGAGCGGCTGGTGGAATTGACCCAGTATTTGCTTTCCCGCCCCCATACCCTCATTCCACTGACGACGTTCGCTGAACGCTACCAATCCGCCAAATCCTCCATTAGCGAGGATCTGGCGATCATCAAGGAAGTGTTTCAGGAGGAAGGCATCGGGGAACTGCAGACGATGGCGGGGGCAGCCGGCGGGGTTAAATATTTGCCGAAGGCGCATGAAGCGCGTTCCCGGGCATTCATTGAAGGGGTTTGCCGTCAGTTGGAGCAGGCGGATCGGATTTTGCCCGGCGGGTACATGTACATGTCGGACATCCTGGGCGAACCGCAGACGGTAAGTGAAATCGGACGTACGTTCGCGACCTTGTTCGCGGATGTAGAGGCCGATGCCGTGATGACGGTCGAAACGAAGGGGATTCCGCTTGCGTATGCTACGGCCTCCTACCTCAACCTTCCCGTGATCATCGTCCGCCGCGATCATAGTGCAGTGGAAGGCTCCGCTGTCAGCATCAATTACGTATCCGGGTCGAACAAACGGATGCATACGATGTCCCTCGGCCGTCGGGCGCTTAAGGAAGGCTCCCGCGTCCTCATCGTCGATGACTTTATGCGCGCCGGAGGAACGATTCAAGGGATGAAGGACCTTCTCGCCGAATTCCGTGCTCAAGTGGCCGGAGTTGGCGTTTTTGTAGAGTCGGGAGATGTAGAAGAGCACTTGGTAACGGATTACGTATCGCTTGCCCGCATTCAGGACATCGACACGAAGAGCAAGCTCGCCAGTGTGACGCTGGGCAATTATTTTCCAATGGACGAAGCGCATTCCGCTGCTCAATAAAAAGGAGGATCTACCCCATGAAACCTGAACTCGTCGCAACCTCTCAAGCTCCCGCAGCCATTGGACCGTATTCACAGGCGGTTCGGTTCGGGAATCTTCTGTTTACCTCCGGGCAGATTGCTTTGACTCCGGCTGGAGAGTTCGTCTCGGAAGGCATTGAGGCCGAGACCCGTCAGGTCTTTGCCAACTTGGAAGCCATTCTGAAAGAAGCGGGAACGACTCGGGAGCAGGCCATCAAGGCGACGGTCTTCCTGCAGGACATGGCACAGTTTTCCATTGTGAATGAGATCTATGCAGACTATTTCGGAGATCATAAGCCCGCCCGTTCGACGGTGCAAGTAGCCGCATTGCCGCGCGGAGCGCAGGTGGAAATCGAGTTGATCGTCGCTATCATTGCCTAATAATGGGAATATGCGAATTATTTAGAATAATTCGCGCAAATAAGTAAAAAAAATTGGGACTTTCTCACCAAATCGAGAAGGATTTCGGAATTCCGCGTGGAATTATATACCAAGTCCTTTTCGAGCAGAAGGTGGTGAACCCAAGATGCAAATCACTGACGTACGACTCCGCCGAGTCAACTCCGAGGGGAGAATGAAAGCGATCGCTTCCATTACCATCGACAACGAGTTTGTCGTGCATGACATTCGCGTCATCGACGGCAACAACGGCATGTTCGTGGCAATGCCCAGCAAGCGCACACCGGACGGAGAATTCCGCGACATCGCGCACCCCATTTCGTCTGCAACCCGCGAGAAGATCCAAGCTGCGGTGCTGACCGAGTATGAGAACGCCGCTGTCGAAGAAGAAGTCATCGAAGAAGGTGCCTGATCTCAGGCGGCAGTTTGTTTTCTTTTTCTATCCACTGGAGAACCGCAGGCGCGAGCCGGCGGTTCTCTTTTCTTCCCCGTTTGCTTCTCTTTACCAAAGGCGTGTTATCCTGCACGCACCGAACATCGGGCCTGGACACCCGGAGGGGTTTTCATTCCGGCCGATTTTCGCTATAGTGGGGGGTAACGAAGCAGACGCGGTGAAACCAGTTCCACATCCTCCGCGTCTCTTCCTTGTGTAGCGACAAACCGAAGGATGGAGAGGATAGACGTGCGGATTAACGGGATCGTATTGGCCGCCGGGCAAGGAAAGCGCATGAAGTCGAAGCTGTATAAGGTGCTTCATCCGGTGTGCGGCAAGCCGATGGTCGGCCATGTTGTGGATGTGCTGGATCGGCTCGATTGCGAGCGCCGGGTTGTCGTAGTGGGCCATGGGGCGGAGAAGGTTCAGGAGGCCCTGAGCGGACGGACCGAATTCGCCTTGCAGGAGCAGCAGCTAGGAACCGGCCACGCCGTGCTTCAGGCGAAGGAGCTTCTCGGAGAAGCCGAGGGCATGACCTTCGTGCTTTATGGAGATACGCCCCTCATTCGCGAGGAGAGCCTTCGGGAAATGATTGGCATGGCGGAGCGGGAGGGGACCGCTGCTGTTGTGTTAACGGCGGAGATGGAGAATCCGTTCGGACTGGGCCGCATTCTGCGGGATGAAGCCGGCGCCCTTATAGGCATCGTCGAAGAGAAGGACTGCACCCCGGAGCAGGCACAGATTCGCGAGATCAACACCGGCATCTACTGCTTTGAGAACCGCAAGCTGTTTGCCGCTCTCGGCAAGGTGACCAATCAGAACGCCCAAGGGGAGTACTACTTGACGGACGTCATCTCGATTCTTCGCGAATCCGGGGAAAAGGTAGCCGTCTACCGCACACCCGATTGGACGGAGGGCATCGGTGTCAATGACCGCGCGGCCCTGTCCGAGGCGGAAGCGATTATGAAGGCGCGGATCAACCGCAAGCACATGCTGAACGGCGTCAGCATCCAGGACCCCGCTGCCACCTATATCGAGGCGGACGTGGTTATCGGTGCAGACACCCGCATTTTACCGGGAACGGTGTTGCGAGGGAAGACCGAGATCGGGGAGGACTGCCTCATCGGACCGAATGCCGACATTCAGGACTCCACGGTTCAGGATGGAGCCGAAATCAAGCATTCCGTGCTGACAGAAGCCATCGTCGGCCGGTTGGCTACCGTAGGTCCATTCGCTTACCTGCGTCCGGGTGCCAAGCTTGGGGAGAAGGTGAAGGTCGGCGATTTCGTTGAGATCAAGAACGCGACCCTGGGCGACAACAGCAAGGTTTCTCACCTCAGCTACGTGGGGGATGCGGTGGTCGGCCAGAACGTGAACATGGGCTGCGGTTCGATTACGGTGAACTACGACGGCTTCAACAAGCATCTGACCGAGATCGGCGACGATGCCTTTGTCGGCAGTAACGTCAACCTGATTGCACCGGTGAAGATCGGCAAGGGTGCTTTTGTCGTGGCCGGATCGACCATTACCAAGGATGTAGAGGACGATGCGATTGCCATTGCACGGGAGCGGCAGGTCACCAAGCCGGGCTATGCCTCGAAGCTTCGCGCACGTCTCAAAAAATAAGGTTTAAGACCTCCTGGATTCGGGTAAACAAATGGGTAGATTCCATTTTCTCATCCGCGCGGCGGTCGGGGGTATTCCCGGCAGCTGATAGCACGGAAGTCCAAGGAGGTTCATTGCGATGTCCATTCAGTTGAAAGCCGAACTCCGTTCGGGGAAAACCCGATCGGCCATTCGAGGGTTGCGGAATGGAGGACGGGTACCGGCTTCGGTATACGGCAAGAAGATCTCGTCCGGAGAGTCCATTTCGGTAGAGGAAAAGGAACTGGGTGCGCTTCTGCGCAAAAATCCTCATGCCGTCATCGATCTGGTTATTGGGGACAAAGGAACGCAGCCGGTCATCATCAGTGAAATGCAGCGGGACAAAATGTCCGGCAAGGTGCTGCACGTGGATTTTCACCAAATCAGCATGGATGAGCCCATTACCTCCTCGCTGCCTGTTGAATTAGCGGGCACGGCGGTGGGCGTGAAGGAAGGCGGCATCCTGACGGTCGAGAACTATCAGGTGGAAGTGCGCTGTCTGCCGCGGGACTTGCCTGCCGGGCTTACGGTCGACGTAAGCGAGCTCGGGATCGGTGACAGCATCCACGCATCGGCGATCCAACTGCCGCCGGGGGTAGAGCTGATGACCGAGCCGACCGATGTCATCGCGCTGGTGGTTGCTCCGCAAAAGGCGGACGAATCCGACGCTGGCGAGGAAAAGGCCGATTCGGAGGAAGCCTCTGCTGCAGAAGAAGGCAAGGAATAACGCCCAAACCGGGCGTGTCGATAGGAACGGGCGGAACGAGGAGAGGCCTTTGGCGGGCCTCGCTTGTTCCGCCCTTTTTTTGCGCAGATTGCCCCGAGGGGCGGGATTGTGATACGGTGGAGGAAGCGAAATCGAGTCTGCGGGCTGCCGCAGCATGGAAGGAAGAGTCGAATGAAGTGGTTTGTCGGGCTGGGCAATCCCGGCCGGGAATACAAGGATACCCGTCACAATGTGGGGTTTATGGCGCTTGACCGATTCGCGGAAGAGCATGGCCTGGCCTTCAAGGAGAGCAAATGCAAGGGCTGGCTCGCGGAGGGCAACGTCGCAGGGCACAAGGTGTATCTGCTGAAGCCCGCTACTTATATGAACCTGTCCGGGGAAGCGGTGCGTGCGTTCCAGCAATTTTACAAGGCCAGTCTGGACGATATGATCGTGATCTACGATGACCTGGATACCGACATCGGGCGTCTACGCCTCCGTTACCAGGGAAGCGCCGGAGGACATAACGGCATCAAGTCGATCATTCAACATGCGGGTACGCAGACCTTTAATCGCATTCGCATCGGGATTTCCCGGCCCCATCCTGCCGGCAGGAGCGTCGTGGATTACGTCCTCGGGGAATTCAACAAGGAAGAAAGAAAGCTGCTTCCCGAAGTGCTGGACAAGACCGGGGAAGCCATGCGGTTTGCTCTGGACAACCCGTTTGACCAGACGATGGCGAAGTTTAATAGTTGAATCGAAGAACGATGACTTGAGAAAGTGGCGGCTAAAAGGCTTCTCCCCGGGGCATACTGAGCATATCCTAACGGTAGCAGGAGGTATGCCCGAATGGCGATTCGATATGTTTGCCGTCACTGCGGTTCTACGATTGGCGAGCTCGACAGCGGTGCGGTGAGCGAGCTGCGCTTGGGTCTGCAATTCTTGACCCTCGCAGAACGCCGGGATATAATAGCATATAATCCCGACGGAGGAATGACCGTGAAGGTCGTTTGCGAGTTCTGCCGGGAAGCGTTGGAAGCGAACCCCGAACTTTCTCTTGTGAACAGCCCGCTGCAATGAGCGCGGGTTTGCCTTTTTTCCAATAGAAGCCTGCCGCAAGAAAGCAAGGTAAGAAAGACCTCCCCCAGAAGACGAGTGCAGCCCGGGTGGCTGCTCGTGTTTGGGGGTTCTTTTGATGGGCATTTGTTCGGGATGGATCAGGAGGTGCGTCATGCGGGAGTTGATCTCCGCCTTTAAAGAAGACAAGGATTTTGCAGCGATAGCAGCCGGTGTGCGCTCCGGTATGCGGGAGCAACTGGTGGCTGGCCTTGCCGGCTCCTCGCGCCAGGTGATGATTGCTGCCCTCATGGAAGAGACGGATCGCCCCGTGATGATCGTCACCCATAATATGTTCGCTGCACAGAAGATAGCAGAGGATTTGGTAGAGTCCGTCTCCCCCGAGCAAGTTCTGCTCTATCCGGCGCAGGAAATGCTGGCGGTGGAAGCGGCGGCAGCAAGCCCGGAGACCGAAGCCCAGCGCATCGACGCGCTGTCCAAGCTAGCCGCGGGCTTCCGAGGTGTGCTCATTACGCCTTATGCGGGGCTGCGGCGGTTGCTTCCGGAGCGGAGCGTCTTTGCCGATTCCCGCATTCGCCTTCGCGAAGGCGAAGAGCTGCAGCTGGAAGAGTTGCTGCGGCGAATTACCGAGCTTGGCTATGAACGAGCGGAACGGGTAGAGAAAAAGGGAGAATTCAGCGTTCGCGGCGGTATCATCGATCTTTATCCCCTAACCTCGGCCACTCCGTACCGGGTGGAGCTGTTCGATGTGGAAGTAGACTCCATTCGTTCCTTTGATCCCGAGTCCCAGCGGTCTCTGGACCGGTTGTCCTCTCTGGACATTCCGCCGGCGAAGGAAATCATCGCGTCGGGCAAGCGGTTTCAGATGGCGGCTCATCATGCGTCGGATCTGCTCGAGGTTCAGCTCGGCAAGATGACGGACCGTCAGGCCAAGCACAAGCTGCGCGACACCATCCAGGACGAGATCGGCCGTCTGGAGCAGGGAACCCCGTTCGCCGGCGTTTCGAAATACATCGCACTCCTCTATCCGGAACGGCAGACGCTCTTTGACTATGTGTCTCCCGACACGCTGCTCCTGATCGACGAGCCGGCTCGTCTGCTGGAAACGGCCAAGCAGCTGGAGCGGGATGAGGCGGAGTGGGTGACAGGGCTTCTTCAGGATGGAAAGACCTTGCCGCAGCTTGCCCTCTCCAAATCGTACGATTCCCTCTTGCACCGAAAGCCTTTTCCAACGCTGTATTTGTCGCTCTTCCTGCGTCAGGTCCCGCAAACCCAGCCGCAGAACATCGTCAATTTCATGTGCCGGACGATGCAGAGCTTCCACGGGCAGATGAATCTGCTGAAGGCGGAGATGGAGCGTTGGAAGAAATCCGGTTCCCGGGTGCTCCTTCTGGCGGAAGGAAACGAACGCAAGGACCGGGTGCGCCGGGTATTGGCGGACTACAGCATCGAGGAGCCCGAGATTCTCGATGGCAACCTGCAGAGCGGCTTCGAGCTGCCCTCGATTCGACTGGTGGTCATCACCGAGGGCGAGATGTTCTCGCAGAAGCAGCGCAAGGCTCGGCGCGTTGACAAGCGCATTGAGAATGCGGAGCGCATCAAGAGCTATCAGGAGCTACGAGTCGGTGATTACGTGGTGCATGTCAACCACGGAATTGGGAAATATATGGGGATCGGCACGCTCGAGGTCGGCGGCATTCACAAGGATTACATGCACATCTTGTATGCCGGGGGCGATAAGCTGTCGGTGCCGATCGACCAGATCGACCTCATTCAGAAATACGTAGGCTCCGAGGAAAAGGAGCCGAAGGTCTACAAGCTGGGCGGCACCGAGTGGAACAAGGTCAAGACGAAGGTTCGCTCCTCCGTGAAGGACATTGCCGACGACCTGATCAAGCTCTATGCCGAGCGGCAGCAGGCGCCGGGCTATTCCTTCGGCAAGGATACGGCCTATCAGAGCGAGTTTGAGTCCATGTTCCCCTATGACGAGACGCGCGATCAGCTTCGGGCTATCTCCGAGATCAAGCAGGACATGGAGAAAACACGCCCGATGGACCGCCTCCTCTGCGGAGACGTGGGCTACGGCAAGACAGAGGTTGCCGTGCGCGCTGCCTTCAAGGCGGCGATTGATGGCAAACAGGTCGCGGTCCTTGTTCCGACGACGATTCTCGCTCAGCAGCATTACGAAACCTTCCGGGAGCGGTTCAGCGATTACCCGTTCAAGATCGGTGTCTTGAGCCGCTTCCGCTCCAAGAAGGAACAGAACGAGACGATGAAGGGCCTCAAGGCGGGCAGCGTCGATATCGTCATCGGGACGCACCGAATTCTGTCCGCCGACATCAAGTTCAAGGACCTCGGCCTTCTCATCGTCGACGAAGAGCAGCGCTTCGGCGTCTCCCACAAGGAGAAGCTCAAGCGTCTGAAGACGAATGTCGACGTGCTGACGCTGACGGCGACGCCGATCCCGCGGACGCTGCACATGTCGATGCTCGGCGTTCGCGATCTGTCCGTCATTGAGACGCCGCCGGAGAACCGCTTCCCGGTACAGACGTACGTGCTTGAGCACAGCATGGGACTCGTGCGCGAGGCCATTGAGCGGGAGCTCGCCCGGGAAGGGCAGGTCTACTACCTGTACAACCGGGTGCAGGGCATTCAGCAGATGGCCGACCAGATCTCGGCGCTCGTGCCGGACGCCCGGGTCGCATACGCCCACGGGCAGATGACCGAGCAGGAGCTGGAGCGGACGATTCTTGACTTCCTCGACGGCGAGTATGACGTGCTGGTCAGCACGAGCATCATCGAGACGGGCGTGGACATTCCGAACGTCAACACCCTCATCATTCACGACGCGGACAAGATGGGTTTGTCCCAGCTTTACCAGCTGCGCGGGCGGGTGGGACGGTCGAATCGGATCGCCTATGCGTACTTCACCTACCAGCGCGATAAGGTGCTGACAGAGGTCGCGGAGAAGCGGCTCCAGTCGATAAAAGAGTTTACAGAACTTGGGTCAGGGTTTAAAATTGCTATGAGAGACCTGTCCATCCGCGGAGCGGGCAACCTGCTCGGAGCCGAGCAGCACGGCTTTATCGCCTCCGTTGGTTTTGACATGTACTCGCAAATGCTGGCCGATGAAATCAACAAGCGGAAGGCCGAAATGGACGGGGGCGTTCAGGCGCCGCTTACCGAATTCTCGACCCAGCTGGATCTGCAGATTGACGCCTACTTGCCGTCCGATTATATTTACGACAGTATGCAGAAGATCGAGATCTATAAGAAAGTTGCCGGTATAACGACGCTTGATGAAGCAGGGGACCTCCAGGAGGAACTGGTGGATCGGTTCGGGGATCTGCCCGAGGCCGTGGACAATCTGCTCGCGGTCGCAAGGGTTAAAGTATACGGTTCCTTATTCAAGATCGAATCGATCATCCAGAAAGGAGAGGATTTCCACCTCAAGCTTCATGCCAGCCAGAACGATAAGCTGGACGGCAAGCGCCTGCTCGTGCTATCCGCCCAATTCGAGAATAGAATCCGGCTCCTGCCGGGTGCTCAGATTCAGATCGAAGTCAAAGGGAAAGGCAGCAAACCGGGCCCGTTCCACCTCCTAGAGACACTACTTCAAAAGATGACGGAAGCCCACATCCTGAAAGGAGAATTACAGAATGCAGCCAACTAAAAAGCGGACCTGGACGAAAGTCGCGGCTCTCGGCCTGGCTCTGGTCCTCGCCGTTTCGGTTACCGCCTGCGGCAAGAAGACTGCCGAGACGAAAGACGATAGCAAGGTGATCGCCACATACAAGGACGGAGAAATTACCCAAAGTGAATTCGATAAATTCCTCGGGGTCAATACCGTGATGGACTCGACCGGCCAAGTAGCGCAAATGCTCGCAAGCGAAGAGCTGAAGAGCTACATCCAGGAGCAGTTCATTCAACAGCTCGCCGTCTGGAAGGTTCTCGACACGAAGACGACCAACGAGAATCGCAAGGAAGGCGACAAGAAGGCAGACGAGCTGCAAAAGCAGATTAACGATATGGACAAGGACAGCAAGACGGCCTTTGAGTCCGCCATCAAGGAAGCCAAAATCACGGTGGACGATCTGAAAAAATACGTGGGCATGACCTACGGAATCGTACATCAAATGGAGCAATCCGTTACGGACGCAGACGTTCAGAAGGTTTATGACGACAACGTGAAGACCAATAAGAACTACTACGATGTCGTGAACGTTCGCCACATCCTGATCGCCACCAAGGAAACCGATTCCTCCGGCGAATCAAAGGAGAAGCGCACCAAAGAAGAAGCCCTCAAGCTGGCCAACGAAGTGAAGGCCAAACTCGATGCTGGCGGCGACTTTGCTGCGCTGGCCAAAGAATTCACGGAAGATCCGGGCTCCAAGGAAACCGGCGGTCTCTATGAAAACCAACAAATCGGGACCTCGACCTTTGTCGCTCCGTTCCTGAAGGCCATGACCGAACAGGAAGTGGGCAAAGTAAGCGCTCCAATCGAAACGGACTTCGGGTACCACATCATCAAGGTGGATTCCCGCAAGACGCTGACGCTTGACGATGAGAAGGAAGGCATTCGCTCCAACAAGGCGCAAGAAAAGCTGTCTGACTTCGTTCAAAATGACTTCAAGTCGTACGACTTCAAGTCGCTCCTGCCTCAGCCTTCGGCAGCACCGGCTGCAAGTCCGGCTGCTACGACGGAAACGAGCCCGGCTGCCAGCGCGGCCGTCAGCCCGTCCCCGGCTAAGTAAGATCGATTGACACCAACATCTACCAGGGACCTCCAACCGGAGGTCCCGTTTCTTTTTCCAGCATCCGGGCATAATGAAGGGGACAAAAAAACCGGTCGCCGGAAAGCCGCGAAACACGAGCAGGCCGGATGCATAGCCAGCCGTTCCGGGAGAAGACTAAAGCTTACACTTATATCCAGTGTTTTTATCATCTGAGGAAAGAGGGGCAACACGAGCATGAAAGCAACTGGAATTGTTCGCCGTATTGACGATTTGGGCCGTGTCGTTATTCCAAAGGAAATTCGCCGTACCCTGCGCATTCGGGAAGGTGATCCTCTCGAAATCTTTGTGGATCGGGATGGAGAGGTCATTCTGAAGAAATACTCCCCGATCGGTGAATTGGGTGACTTCGCCAAGGAGTATGCCGATTCACTCTTCGAGAGCACCAACCACATCGTCCTTGTCACGGACCGCGATAACATCATTGCCGTATCCGGCGGCTCCAAGAAGGACTACATGGACAAGCAGGTGGGCGGCCTTGTCGAGACCTCGATGGAGAACCGCAAATCAGCAGTGGAGAGTGGCGGCGGGGCTTATGAGATCGTGAAGGACAGCAAGGAAGCTTATACCTCCTACGTCGTTGCTCCGATTGTGGCCGGCGGCGATCCGATCGGGTCGGTCATCATGCTGAGCCGGGAAGAGGGCGTTAAGATGGGGGAGATGGAGCTGAAGATGGTGGAGATCGCAGCCGGATTCCTCGGCAAGCAGATGGAGCAATAAAGGGTTGGACATGAAACTCTTCCGTGCCTTTGGGCAGCGGAGGAGTTTTGTTATGTGGGGGTTGATTGGCAACCCCAGCCCCAGCCCCAGTCCCGGTCTGATTGGTTGCGTCCGGTTAAATGCGCTATAATAAGGGCAGCTTGCGTAAGGGACGGGACATGTGTGAAGAAAAGCTCACCAACCGGGTACTTGGGCGGCGCAGCGGTGCTTGGCATCGCGGCGATCGTGTCCAAGCTGCTCGGAACGCTGCAAAAGATTCCCCTGCAGAACCTTGCAGGCGAAGAAGCCTTTGGCATTTATAACGTCGTCTATCCGCTGTACACGTTCATCCTCACCCTGGCGATTGCCGGACTGCCCCTCACCGTCTCCGCCTTCGTCTCCGAGGCGAGAGCGCTCGGCCGTCCGGGAGAACCCCGGCGCGTCCTGCGGACCGCTGCTATCGTTCTCGGAGTAACCGGGCTCCTGTGCTTCCTGCTTCTCTATTTCGGTGCCGACGGGCTGGCCTCCTGGCTCGGGGTCCCCAAGACGGCGGCTGCGATTCGCAGTGTCTCGTGGGCGCTGCTCCTCGCACCGGTGATGGCGGCGCTGCGCGGCTACTTCCAAGGCTTCGGCGACATGACGCCCACCGCCATCTCGCAGGTAGCCGAGCAGCTGGTGCGGGTGGCCGCGATGCTCGGCCTCCTGCTCGCCTTCCTGCACCTCGGCTACGGGCCGGAGCGCATCGCCGCCGGCGCCACCTTCGGTTCGACGGCGGGCGCGGCAGCGGGCCTCCTCGTCATGCTCGGTTACTGGCGCCGACGTCGGCCGGACCTCCCGCCGGAGGGGACAAGCCGGCAGCGGGCAGCCTCGCTTCCCGCCGAGCCAACGGGCGCCTTCGTGCGGCGATTTCTCGCCGCCGCCGTGCCCGTGTGCCTCGGCTCGATGGCGCTGCCGCTGCTCACGCTCGTCGACTCGGCGACGCTGCCCCGCCTGCTCGGCGGCGAAGGGTTCGCCGAGCAGGCGCGGCTGCACGCGGTCGGCCTCTACAACCACGCGCAGCCGCTCGTGCAGCTGGTGGCGCTCATCGCCACCTCGATGACGGCGGCGCTCGTGCCGGCCATCGCCGAAGCGCGGGCCGCGGGGCGCGCCGATCAGGTGGCGCGGCGCACGGAGCTGTCCGTGCGCTTCGCCTGGCTGATCGGCCTCGCCGCCTCCTTCGGCCTGGCCGCGTCGGCGAAGCCGATCAACATCATGATGTTCACGTCGCCCGAGGGCACGCGAACGATGGCCATCCTCGCCTTCACGGCGGCGTTCAGCACGCTCCAGATCGTGAGCGGCAGCGTGCTCATCGGCCTGGGCGCGGCCAAGCGGCCGGCGCTGCACCTGTTCGCGGCGGCACTCGTCAAGCTCGCGCTGAACGCGCTCCTCGTGCCGCGCGCGGGCATCGAAGGCGCCGCCATCGCCGCCGTCGTCGCCTATGCGCTCGCCGCTGGCGCCAACCTTGCCGCGCTTACGCGGCTCACCGGCGTGCGCTTCGGCACGGCGACATACCTGGCGCGGCCGTTCGTGGCCGTGCTGGCGATGGTCGCCGCCGTGCTGGCCATCCGCATCGGCCTGCTCGGCCTGGGCGGAGGTCGCAGCGCGGCTTCCCTCACCGCGCTCGCCGCGGTCGTCACCGGCGCCGTTGTCTATGTCGCCGCGCTCTTCCGCACGGGGGCGGTGACGCGCGCGGATGCTTCGGCGCTGCCCGGCGGCTCCTCGCGGCTTGTCCCTTGGCTTGAGCGGCTGCGCCTTCTGCGCTAGAATAGGGAATCGAGCGCCGCTCTTCGGCGCTTCCGCTGCTTTCGCTTCCGCTTTAGCTCGATCACTACGACGCCTGCGTTCCACGCGGCAGGCCCAAAAGGAGTTGCCCATGGCTGCTACGCTCACCGTCATCGGACTCGGATCCGGCGACGAATCCCAACTTACCCTCGGCATCTGGAGAAAGCTTCAGGAGACCCGCCGCCTGTTTCTCCGAACGGCGGACCACCCGGTTGTCGATTTTCTCCGTACGAGCGGCATTGCCTTCGACACGTTCGACGAGGTGTATGAGCGGCACGCCGACTTCCTCGCCGTGTACGAGGAGATCGTCCAGCGCCTTCTTGACGAGGTGCAGGCTCTGGACGAAGGAGAACTCGTCTATGCCGTTCCAGGCCATCCCTGGGTGGCCGAGAAGACCACGGTGCTGCTGCGAGACCGTGCAGCCGAGCAGGGCATCGCCTTCCAGGCGCTCGGCGGGGAGAGCTTCCTCGACCAGGCGTTCCTGCGCTTTGGCTTCGATCCGGTCGAAGGATTTCAGCTGCTCGATGCGACGGAGCTGGCTGCCGATCGCCTCGATCCGCGCCAGCATCTTCTCATCGGCCAGGTCTACGACGCCTTCACGGCGTCCGATGCCAAGCTCGCCTTGATGGAGCTGTATCCGGACGATTATCCGGTGACCATCGGCCACGCGCTCGGCGTCGCGGGAGAAGAACGCATTCTCACGGTTCCGCTCTATGAGCTGGATCGCGAGGAGGGCTACGGCAACCTCTCGCTTCTCTACGTGCCGCGCTCGACGGACGAGCAGCTCTTGAATCGCCGATTTGGCCGCCTGCATGAGATCGTCCACATCCTTCGCAGCCCGGGCGGCTGCCCGTGGGATCGGGAGCAGACGCATGAGAGCTTGCGGAAGAACCTCATCGAGGAAGCGTATGAGGTTCTGGAGACCATTGACGAGGATGACCCCGACCACATGCAGGAAGAGCTCGGCGATCTCTTGCTTCAGGTGATGCTTCATGCCCAGATCGAAGAAGAGACCGGCGCATTCTCGGTGTACGATGTCGTGCGCACGTTGAACGAGAAGCTCATTCGCCGCCACCCGCATGTATTCGGGGGCGTGGCAGCAGAGAACGCCGACGAGGCGCTTGCCAACTGGCAGGAGATCAAGCGGCAGGAGAGGGAAGGCCAAGAGAAGGCTCCGGCTTCTCAGCTCGATGGTATTCCTCGCGAGCTTCCGGCGCTTCTCAAAGCCTGGAAGCTGCAAAAGAAGGCCGCTTCCGTCGGCTTCGACTGGAGCGATGTCCATGATGTGCTCGCGAAGGTCGAGGAGGAGCTGGCCGAGGTAAAAGAGGCCATGGCGGGGAATAATGCCGAGGAAACGGCAGGCGAGCTGGGGGACCTTTTGTTCTCCGTTGTGAATCTGTCGCGCTTCCTCAAGGCCGATCCGGAAGAGGCGCTCTCGACAACCAACCGCAAGTTCATCCGGCGCTTCCACTATATCGAGGAGCAGATTCGGGCAAAGGGCGGTCGGCTGGAAGACACCTCTCTCGATGAAATGGAACGGTATTGGCAGGAAGCCAAATCCGAGCGCTAAGAAAAATCACGCGAATAAGCAGGAATTACGGCGGTAATAAAGAATATAGTGAGGGTTAGCTCACAATTTAGAGGAGGATTTTCACATGAATAAGACAGACTTGGTTAACAATATCGCGCAAAAAAGCGGCATGGCCAAAAAGGACGTAGAAGCCGTACTGAACGGATTCTTCGGTGAAGTAACGAGCGCCCTGTCTTCCGGAGACAAGGTTCAACTGGTTGGCTTCGGCACCTTCGAAACCCGCAAGCGCAACGGCCGCACGGGCCGCAACCCGCAAACCGGCGAAGCCATCACCATCCCGGAATCCGTCATCCCTGCTTTCAAAGCCGGCAACAAGCTTAAAGAAGCCGTAAAATAATGCGGATCGACAAGTTCCTCAAGGTCTCCCGTCTGATCAAGCGGCGCACCGTGGCGAAGGATGTCTCCGATCAAGGACGCGTCTGGATCAACGGACGCGAAGCGAAGCCATCGAGCACGGTAAAGCCGGGTGACGAACTGACCATCGGCTTCGGGCAGAAGAACGTCACCGTTCGGGTTGAACGCATTGCCGAAACCGTCCGCAAGGACGAAGCCGGCGAGATGTACACCCTCTTGAGGGAAGAGCCAAGATCATCACAAGAATAAGCATCCACAGGCAGGCACTCCGCTCCAGCGGGGCGCCTGCTTTTGTCTCTTCCCGGGAATCCCCGCAGCTTGTTCTAAAACCGGACATCCCCCCATAGGGTAAGGATAGAAGGAGGGACGGATGATGGCCGAACCGCAGAACAAGATGAAGCGGCAAGAGATCCGCATGCTGAACCGCAAGGTGTTGGAAGTGACGGGAGTGCTGAACGTCGACAGCTTCGACAGCGAGGAGTTCGAGCTGGAGACGGAATGCGGTTATCTTACCATCAAGGGGAGCAACCTGCATATCAAGAACCTCAACCTGGAGCAAGGCCTCGTGGCCCTCGAAGGTCTCGTCCAGGAGCTTGCCTATCGAGAAACGGGAGGTCCGGGCAAATCCAAGGGCTTGCTCGGCAAGCTGTTTAAATGACGCTCGAGACGCAAGCGCTCACCTTGGCGGTCATGCTGGGCTGCGGGCTCGGCATGGGCGTCGTCTTCGACGCGTATCGGGTCATGAGCGGGCAGGTGACCGTCCTCCGCAAGCTCCTGCCGCTCTTTGACCTCCTGTATTGGGGGGCCTCCACTGTATTTGTCTTTCTGGCGCTGAATCGAAGCAACGAGGGCCAGCTTCGCTCGTTCGTCTTTTTGGGTCTCGCGCTTGGCGTGCTTTTGTATTACCTGCTGTTCAGCCGCTTTACCGTTTGGCTCGTCCACAAGGGGATCGCCATCGTTCGCTGGCTCATCCGCGCAATCCGTCGGTTGATTGAATGGTTCGTCGTAAAGCCTCTCATTCTGTTGCTCCGTTTGGTGCTTGTTATCCTAGGAATTGCGGCTTCCGTCTCTATTTTCCTAGGAAAAGGTGTGCTAAAATTGACCTACCCGTTGCAAATTCTCCTCCTTTGGTTGTGGAAGCTGACTGGAGGCAGGGTGAACTGGAAAGTTCTGGGGAGCAAGCTTCTCCGGGTATCGAGGCTGGACAAGCTGATTCGCCGGACCCGGTTGTTTGTGAGCTGGTGCCGTTCCTTGTTTCGCCGGTAGAAGGAATGGGTAAGGATTCGAGATCCATCGGATTGCAGGCGCTAGCCCTGGTTTTACCCAGGACAGGCACCATTTCTGCGTCCATTGCATAGACTACCATCGACAGGCAGGAGGTCCGTCGTATGCCGCCATCCCCCAATCGGGAGCCCAAGCGTGGGAGAAAAGCGTCCGTTCGTCGGATGAGGCTTGCCCTGCTGGTTGTCTTGGCGATCGGGATTCCCTTCGCTTACACGGCGTGGGGACAAATTGCCAAGCTGAACGAGAAGAACGCTCAATTGAATGATTACCGCGGTCAGTTGGACGCGAAGACGAAGACCAATGATGCCATGGAGCTGGAACTGAAACGGATGAACGACCCCGAATATCGGGAGGAAATCATCCGCAGCGAGCTGAACCAGGCCAAAGAAGGGGAAACGGTGTTTGATTCCGTGAAACCGCCCAAATAAACCGGGAGCGCAGAGGATGGAACACCGCGTGAATCGGTCTGCCCAGGCTTCAATTGCCAACTCGTGCGGGGCACGGGTTTCTTGCTTTCGCCGTTGGCATCGGGTATAATCTGCATAGCCCTTGTTTTTCTAACCATTATGAGGAGGAACGTATTACCTTATGGCCATCGAAGTAGGCGCCAAACTGCAAGGCAAGGTGACAGGCATCACGAACTTTGGAGCTTTTGTTGAGCTACCAGAGGGAGGGACCGGTCTTGTTCACATTTCCGAGATCGCGGACAACTACGTCAAGGACGTAAATGATCACCTCAAGCTGAGCGATATCGTAACGGTGAAAGTGATCAATGTGGACAAAGACGGCAAGATCGGTTTATCCATTAAGCAAGCGGTTGATAAACCGGTATCCGAAAGGCCCGTGCGTACGGGACCGAGCGGCGGCTTTGGCGAGAGAAGAGAGGGCGGCGGTGGCTTTAACCGTGATCGCGGCGGACGTCCGTTCAACAAGTCGGGATACGGCGGGAAGCCCAGCTACAACAAACCTTCCTTCGAAGACAAGGTGAGTAAGTTCCTGAAGGATAGCGAAGAGCGTATCTCCTCCTTGAAGAAGAACACCGAAGGCAAGCGCGGCGGCCGCGGGGCTCGCCGGGATTGATCCTTTGCAGATAGAAACCGTTCGTCGGCCCTGGTCGGCGACGGTTTTTTTGCCTTCTTTGCTGGGGGCGGGTGCCGTCCGCATTGCTTGAGAATGCGAAACCTCGTCCATTGACGCTGGCGGCAACGACGAGGTATAATCTACCGTATATGGCGGTGTAGCTCAGCTGGCTAGAGCGTTCGGTTCATACCCGAAAGGTCGGGGGTTCGATTCCCTTCGCCGCTACTGATTGGATTATGAAAGCCCTGGAGACAGGGCTTTTTTTGTTGTCGCCAGGCACAGGGTGACAACGGAGACAGGCTTTCCTGCCAAGTCCCCACCCCGCGACAGCAAGCGGGGGAGCGTTGCAAGGAATGGTGAACGAGGAGACGGGAGGAAGGAAGGGAGGTGTTCCCAAAAAAACAAATCGACACCTGCCGCCTCTTTCGGGTATTGAGGCGAATGCCTGCTAGACGGGGACTTTTCGGCGGATCGAGGATCGGATAGCCAGGGCAACACAGAGGAACAATCCCAATACAAGGACGAGCGCTCGACATCTCGCGCTGTCAGGATCGGGCACAATCCCCCGGAACAGCAGGCCCACACGGTTGGATTCGGCACAGGGGAAATGTTGCGAAAGCCGCGCGGCTCTAAAGGGTTTCGCTTGTCGACGAGGGGCATCCGAGGTGTGTCGGAAATTTCTTGTCCCCGCCACCCGCTTTTCTGACAAACTTTCTCCGCCATGCCGCTTATAATAGGCAACACTAACCACTAGGTGGTGTGGACGAATGGAAATGGGAAAGGGGACAAGCGGGGCGATGGACGCGATTCGAAACGGATGGGATACGTGGAAGCAAGCAGGATGGACGGTTTTGCAACGAACAAAGTGGATGCAGCTGCTCTCGGTGAAACGCTGGGGGCTCTTGCTCGCGCTGATGGGGTTTTTACTTGGCCGGGCGGCCATTTTGGACCAGCTTGCGCCTTTTGCGCTCGCCTATTTCGCGGTCATTTATTATTTGCGCAAGGATCTGGCGCTTGGGGTCGGGATCGCGACAGCGGCGGGCTGTCTGCTCTCCTCGGTGGCGTACCCCATCGGCCTTCTTGGTGAGATGGCGGTATTCCTTCTCCTGCAGAAGGCGATGGAGAAATTCGAACGGACCGACCTGTCACATGCTCCGGTTCTTGCGGGGGCTTCGATTTTGCTTGTCCAACTCTTTTTGGCGTTGGTGGGGCCGGTGAACGGCTGGTTTCCGATCGTCATGGCGGTGATCGATGCCGGCCTCGGCCTTATTCTGTCGTTAATCTTCGTACAGGCGATTCCGATCTTCGCTCCGGCGCGCAAATCCTATCATTTGCGGAATGAGGAGATCATCTGCTTGATCATTCTGCTTGCTTCCGTCATGACAGGCACGGTTGGGTGGGGGCTTGGACCGGTGACGGTTGAGCATTTCCTGTCCCGCTACCTTGTGCTTTTGTTCGCCTTGGTGGGCGGGGCCCCGCTCGGGGCTTCGGTCGGCGTGGTGGCGGGGATGATCCTGAGCCTGGCCGACCCGAATGCGGTGTATCAGATCAGCTTACTGGCCTTTTCCGGGATGCTGGCGGGGCTGCTCAAGGAGGGCGGACGCGTTCCGGTAGCGCTCGGCATGCTGCTCGGCTCCTCGATCCTCTCGTTCTATATCGGGGATCAGGCGTCGGTGCTTCATTCCACTTGGGAATCGCTCGCCGCTATCGCGATTTTCTTGTTCACCAGCAGGGGGCTCGTGCATACGTTGTCCCGCTACGTGCCGGGTACGCAAGAAAACCTCAAGTCTCATTATGAATATGCCAAACGGATTCGAGATATTACGGCGAGCCGAGTGGAGCAGTTCTCGGAGGTGTTCCGTCAGCTGTCGCGCAGCTTCACCCAGCTTGCGGCGGAGGGGACCGGCGGCGAGCGCCGGAAGGCCGAGCAGGAGCATTTCATGGAAGCGGTGGCACAGAAGACCTGCGCGAATTGCTTTCGCCAGAAGGTATGCTGGAACGAAAAGTTTTACGATACCTACGCGGTGATGACAGAGATGATGTCCGCGATCGAGGGGGAGAGCAAGAACAAGCGGGAGAAGAGGGAGATTCGGCCCGAATGGCGAAACGCTTGCAAAAAGCCGGAGCAGGTTATGGCGACGATGAAGGAGCTGTACGCGCTCTATCGCAACGATCAGCATTGGCGGCGGCAGATCGTGGAGAGCCGCCAGCTGGTGGCGGATCAGCTCGTCGGCGTCTCGCAGGTAATGGAGGACCTCGCCCGTGAGATCAAGCGCGAGGGGCAGCAGCTCTACCTGCAGGAGGAGCAGATCCGCTCGTCGCTGGAGCAGCTCGGCCTCTCGGTGCTCAGTATCGACATCGTCAGCCTGGAAGAGGGCAACGTGGAGATCGAGATCGTGCACCAATATACGCGCGGCTTCGATGAATGCCGCAAGATCATTGCGCCGATGCTCTCCGACATCCTGGGCGAGACGATCACGGTGACCCAGGAACAGGCGACGGACCGCGGGCCGTCGTACAGCCTGGTCACCTTCGGCTCCGCAAAGGCGTTCGAGGTGCTGACCGGCGTCGCCGGGGCCGCCAAGGGCGGGGACCTGCTCTCGGGCGACAGCTTCACGGCCGTCGAGCTCGGCAATGGCAAATTTGCCGTTGCGCTGAGTGACGGCATGGGCAACGGCGAGCGGGCGCGGCTGGAGAGCAGCACGGCGCTTGAGATCCTGCAGCAGCTTCTGCAGTCCGGTATGGATGAGAAGCTGGCGATCAAATCAGTGAACTCCGTGCTCATGCTGCGTTCGCCGGAGGAGATCTACGCCACCGTGGACATGGCCATCATCGACCTGTACAACGCCGAGACGACGTTCATGAAGATCGGCTCGACGCCGAGCTTCATCAAGCGCGCGGGCGAGGTGATCCCGATCACGGCGAGCAACCTGCCGGTCGGCATCCTGAGCGACATCGAGGTCGACCTGGTGAGCGTGCAGCTCCTTCCCGGTGACACGCTCATCATGATGACGGACGGCATCTTTGATGCCCCCGGCTATGCGGTGAACAAGGAGCTGTGGCTGAAGCGCGTCATCCAGGAGATTCGCACGGACGACCCGCAGGAGTTTGCGGACTGCCTGCTGGAACGGGTCGTGCGCCATCAGCAGGGAGACATTCACGACGACATGACCGTCATCGTCGCCAAGGTGAGCCGCTTCCACCCCGAATGGGCCACCTTCCGTTGGCCCGGCGTGAGCCGAATAGAGCGACCGAAGGTGGTGAGCTAGGGGAGCGGTGTGGACCGGGGCCCACCCGACCGGTCTCCCTAACCTAACATAGTGGATGGAGAGGAAGAGCAGCCGCGAGGCTGCTCTTTTCCCTCTGTGCCCTTCTTAACGGTAGGGAAGAACTTCCTTCTCGTATAATGATGGAGGAATGCTATGCAGATCGAATCGATGGAGGGCATCAGATGGCTTTTAAGGATCATTTCAAGCAATTTCAATCCATTTCCGTATCGGAAGATATCTTCTTGCGCCAAGTGAATCCGGACCAAGATGTGCAAGCTTTCTATGACATTTATTGTGATGAGGAAGCCTTTTGCTATTTTGGCGGGTACAAGAAGCCCGGCAACAACGATGACACTTTCCGGAAGGTGCTGGTTAGCCGCATCCGCAACTTCGTTAACGGCAACGATTATTCTTGGACGGTTGTTTACAAAGGGAAAGTGGCCGGGCAAATCCAATTGTTTCATTTTCAAAACTCCAATACGTGCGCAGAGGTTGGCTTTTTTATAAAGAGGGAGTACTGGAACAAAGGAATCAACACGGCCGTGCTGAAAGAAGTCAGTCATTTTGCCTTTGAAACCATGAAGATCAAGCGGGTTGAGGCCCAAGTCCATACAAGCAATAAGGGCTCGCAAAGAACATTGGAGAAAGCCGGCTTCCTCCAAGAAGGCTTGTTAAGGCGCCGGTTTGAACGGGGGAGTAAGCACGATGATTGCTACATGTACTCCTTGCTATCACCCGCTCATGAGTAACTCTCTCTTTTTATGATGGGCACAGAGGCAGGTCTTTCAGTAGATCGTAGCCTTTCTTCCACACAATCTGGTAAACTACTCCTGCTGGAATCACGATTGCATCCAGACATCACCCAAAGGAGTATCCCTCTTGAAAAAACTGCTTTTGACTTGTATGGCCTTCATCCTCTTCTCCGCAGCCTGGGTAACGCCTGCTCTGGCCGGCTTTAAGGATGTGGACAGCAATCGCCAATACCAATGGGCCCAGCCGTCCATTGACGAAATGAACAAGCGGGGCATTCTGACGGGCTTCCCCGATGGAACGTTCCGGCCCGGCCAATCGGTGACCAAAGCGGAATTCACGGTCATGGTGTACCGCCTCTTCCCGCTGCTTCGCAACCCCGAGCCGCTTGCCATTAACGGAGTGCCGAAGAACCACTGGGCGAGCAAGGAGTTTGCCGAGCTGTACAGCACGATACGGCCCATCTATGCCGCAGACGTCCAAGACTACCAGGATGAAAGCTACCAGTATAAACCGGAAAAGAAAATGACCCGCTGGGAAGTGCTCATGACGCTGGACGCTCTGTTCGACCGAATGGCAAGACCTGACGAACCCGAGGAACTGGCCAAGGAGCTGGCCAAGGTGAAGGACGTTCCACAGCGCCGATTCTCTTCCTATGAAAACTATGAGAAAAGCGGGTTGCCCCTCTCCCTGATGTCTCCCCATCTGGCCCTCATCGAAGACGGAGAAGAGTGGTGGGGCAGCGATATGGATGCGGCCAAAGCAAGCGCGCTCTTCCGTTTCATAAAGCTGGGGATCATGACGCCAGATGCGAAGGGATACTTTTATCCAGACCGGCTGGTTACGCGCGCCGAGATCGTCACCATCCTCGATCGAATGCGAAAGGCTGCCGGAGAAGATTACGCCTACATAGAAATCGAGGATCAGGAAGAACCTCGGTCCTATCAGACCCTGGAGGCAGGCGGCGAAACGGCGTTTGGCGCCAACCTTTTTTACGGAGGACCGGATACCGATATTGTGGTGGTCCCTGCTCCTGAATGGAGTAAAAACGCGGGTGGGGTGGTCGTAAAGGCGAATCTGCGGATCGAGTCCCGTCAGGTGATGGACATCTATGTAACCGTTGCCGGCGAGACCACGAAGTATCCGTACGAAGAGTTTGCCAACGATGCTCAGATCGAGCTTACTGTTGATGGAGTAAAGAGCTTCCACGTCCGGGGAGAAGCCCGGTACCCCGAGCAGCTCACGGAAGAAACCGATAATGAAGTGATGATTTATGTGAAGGACGCAGCCGTCCCCTGGTATGAGTGGAGTTGGGAGGAAGAGTAGCCGGGAGGCTGCTCTTTTTTTGTTAGGCTCTGTTTTATTTCAATGTTGATTTATGACCAAAAGAAAACCGCCTTGAAAGGCGGTTGACTGGACCATTAACCCTTACCTCAAATTTAATTCACAACGGTTCTGGTTTTTCTAACCATTGGGTTACTTTTTCAACCATTTCTTGTCTTAAATCCTTTGGATTCTCAAGATCTTGTTGAGCCAATTTCAAATACTTTTTGGGAAACATTTTTTTCAGAGAGGACTGATACATATCACCGTCTTGAGGTTGTATGTATTCAATAACAGAATACTTCTCTCCATTTTTACTTAACTGAATCACGGCAGGAAGTGAATGCCCCTCTTGAAATTCTGTTCCAGTCGATTTATTAAAGCCACCATAAAAAGACCACATATAGACGGTTATTACCCCGTCCGATTCATTTGTGCCATACACTTTATGGATTTCAAATTGCTTTTCTGTTTCATAATGTGAGGATGAAGACATTTGAATCATGTGATCAGAAATGACTTCATTCATTTCTTTGGTTACATGCGTATCCCCGTCTTGTAAGGTAACCGCATTCCCACTACAACCAGCTAATAATAATGCTCCAAATAATATAAATAAAATTCTCGATTTGAAATTGTTCATCAAAAGTCTCATTCCTCCCATTGTAAAACAGGCATGATTTAACCAACATATTTTTCTTGTTCGATGCCGTAATCTCATATTCCTTGCTGTCTATATAACGGAACCGAGCCCAATAATGTTTCAAATATTTGGTTGCTACACCATTTAAGCGGTCCATCCATTTCTTCAAACGACTGTGATAGCTGTTTACGTTTTGGATGTGGTATACTCCCTTCACCCGTTGTTTGCCATCGGACTTGAATCGGTAGTGAGATAAGCCTTTAGCACTTGCATAGGCAGTGTGGCCAAAATGAAGCGAGGTTTCAGAATAAGGAGTGGCAAAATCGTTGGTCTTTAAATGTACATTCTTCACAAAAGTGGGGGTTATCCTGCTTTTTGTACTCGTAAACGTTATTGTCTATACTGGTCTACCCCGTTTAGCGTTTGTGGTGGCCTCGATTGCATCAGGAATAGCGATCCTTCTTCTTTTTTCCATTACTTATCGAATTCAGGATGACAAGCTGAGTAAGTACTTTTTTGCCTTCAAATGGGTTGAAATCCCGATCGGCGATATTGAGCTTGTTGAGTTTTATAGCCGTCGCGATATGGATGCCATCAACGTAAGCAGTCGTGAGGAGGCGAAGTATCGACTTTTGTTAAAAAGCCGGAATGTGATCACGTTCTCTTCCTCCCATAGGCACAAGAACAAGACCGTTGGTGAATACTTGTGCAAAAGGTATAAGATAAAGAAGCGAGTAACCAAAATCGTGATCAGTCCGTTGGGAAATCCTCGAGATGAAGGGGATGGTGAGTAAGGGGAGTAGCCAGTGGGCTGCTCTCTTTTTGTAGGGGACGGAGCGAATGTGGGAAAGGGAGGCCTGAAAAGGTAGAGGGGTTTTCTCCCTATCATTGATAGATGTATAATAATGGGATACAAATTGCCGGGGCATTCGTCGGTTGTAAAAAGTACGGGATGAGGATCTCATTATGATTAGAAACGCTTATTTTCAAAAACCTATGGTAAACATTGCGATTGTTATGGCGACCCTGCTCTACGCAGGGATAATGATCTCACTGCTTTTCTTTCTTGATCGACCTGTTTTGTCGGAGTATAGCTATAATCTCACTCCTTTTGAGACAATCAACCAGTATATCGTGAACAGAGATTACTTTAGTACGAGAACGTGGGTAAAGAATTTATTTGGGAATATCGTTCTGTTTATTCCTATAGGGATTTGCTTGCCGCTGCTTAATAGGGCGAATTTTCGATTTGTTAGGTTCCTTTTGATTGCACTAACCATCTTGGTCCTCATTGAAGGGACACAATTGATCACCCGCTTAGGAAGCTTTGATGTTGATGATCTTCTTTTGAATGCATTTGGCGCATGCATCGGATATGGAGTTATCCGTATTTTTATCAAGTCAGTTTTTAAGAGAAAGCCTTTTTGATTAGGTGAGGCATTTCCACAGTTGAGGAGTTGAATAGAGTGAATCCATTTCCGAAGGAACATGAGCTTATTGGTCTCTTTGAATCAGAGCCGCGCGTCCTGGATGAGGCAACTCCCTGGTTTTATAATAGCTTGTTCTTCACCTTAATCCGCGATCAGGATCGATTGGAGTGTTCTCTTGAGCCTGCACATGGAGTTCTGTCCCTTACGCTTAAGACTGGAGACCGAATCCTCTACGAACTGACTTTTGAAAACATAATTGGAATGGAGATTGAAAGGGGAACGGGGAAAGAACAGGCAACATTCCTGTTTAGTGACGAGGATACAATGAAGACACTCCTGCTGGAGACGAGGCCCGCGATCTGCTTGAGAACCACGAATGATAACAGTTTCCGCAAGTGAAGAAACCTATAGAAGACCAGAGGACAGGGGAAACGATATGGTTGACCAACTAGTAGAGTATGATAAAAAGAATGCGTCCACGTACCATCTGGTTTTCCGCTACATGCGCATTCTATTTATTATGCTCGGCCCTGTTTGCGCTTTCCTGTGTAATGCATAATAACGAGGCCAAGTCCATTCTTAGGCATCGCTATAGAATGAGGCCCGGTGGGCGGTTTTGGAGGTCCCGAGAATTTGACCGAATGCAGAGGAACATCTTGGTTGAGTACTTCAAGAGGAACCATCTGTACAATGAAGCCAAAATCAAGCTGATCCTGGAGGCATTGAACAAAGATATCGAAAAAAGAAAGCTTCCACCCCTGCTCATTCCGGGAATTTTCATCTCCCTCTTTATTCCGCTCTGGGTTCAAGTTCTCTCTTATTATTTCAAGAAGGTTACGGTGGATGCAGATGTGATCATTCTATTCGTGTGGGCAACAGGTGGCATTCTTATGGCCATCATGGCCGTGAATGGATGCAAATGGATCTACAATGAAGTGGCCGATGCCATCCGAATCGGTGAAGGTGGCCTTAGAAAGAATCTGGCGGAACGACTTGAGGATATGTTAATTCGCTATCCTGATGAGGAAGCCCTACAGAAAGGAACCACCTATGGTTCATAACCTTTTTCAAAGCTGGAGAGAGAAGAAACATCCCTTTCGTCAATTGAACATGGGACTGGTCAAGCAATACTCCATGATCGTGCCAAAGGGGGGGGCGGCTGAGTGGACTGCAACGGGATGGAAAGAGGATCATTCGTTCAAAGAGTTCCGCTACGAGCCGAAGGAGAATGAGGTGCTTTTATTGAATCGACCTGTTACCTTACTGGACATAGAGATGGAGAGCCTCGTAGGAAGGCGCATCGTGAATTTTTCGACGCAGCTGGGCTCCTATGGAACGGGCGGTCCCAGCTTCTTCGGATTACTGCTGGATCGGGCTGAGGGATACGAGTATTTGGTGTATACGATCTGGGCATCGGAGCAACACTTGACGATGGATGACCGCGTTGTGGGATGTCACATCAGGTATAACGCGGACTACCATCCCTGGGCTTCACGATGGGCAGGGGAGAGCGACGAGAATCAATGGGACGACCTATCGGGCGTTATCAACGGCAGTACCATTACGGGTGTCCATCTGTCGGAGGAGCAGTTCGTCATTGAGTTGGAGTCAAACGAAAACCAGCACACCATGACCTTTCATCGAATGAGCGATCTCTTGTCTCCGCAAGGCAATGGCCAACCGAGAAAGCCGGCTTTTGCCGAAGATCAAGGGCCCATAGGCAAGTACTTGATGTTTTGCCGAGAGAATGCCGTCTTGCATGTCTAGAGGACAACAGAGAGGATGAAGGGCATGACGCCTTTTGAAGTGGTCGTCAGATGGAATTCTTCTTTCCTTCGAGGCGAATCTCTGCCGGAGGAGGAACGGCTGGCCTCCGTTCATGTGCTGCTTCAAGCTGTCTGCGATCCTGAAACCGTCCGTCAATTCTATCGCAAAGGAGGGGCGGCAGATGGAGAGGAGCGTTATCGGTACCCCTTGTTTTATGTCCCTCCTTCTGACAAAGGCAAGAAGCACGTGACCCTCACCCGGGTCACTCCCCGCTCGCACCTTTTCTCCGCGAATGCATACGAGCTTGAGATTCTGGGCCTGCTTGCCATCCTGGGTCGGGAGAACGAACTCGTCCATGAGATGCTCTCCAAGACGAAGGAGCGGTTGTCCCGGACCTGCTTTGGACGGTTTTGCGAGGACGGCGAATGCTTTGAGACATCGATTCATGTTCTGCGGTTTTGGGGTCGGGCCTTCCCTGATGAGATGGCTTCGCTCGAGAAATTGCTTCATGGGATAAAGGCGCATATGGGGGATCGCTCACGCCATTCGGGGACCGCTTTTTATTATCGATTGGCCCTGTCAGAACTGCCGCTTGATCTGGTGCAGAGTGAAATCCGTTCCTCTCAGAATGAACTTCTTCGACAACTCGGCAAAAGCTATGTCATGAACAGCGAGAACGATCGGTACGTAAACGTAATGGCGAAATACATACTACGCAATGTTCTCTCCAGGCTGCCTGAGTATGAGTACCTTAAGAACAGGGAGCCCTACTTATCCGAGAGTGATGGAAGACTGCATGTTGACGTTTATCCGTTGGAATACCGTTGAGGGGAACAGGGGGACGAAAGAGTGGGGGATTTGGGTCAGGAAGCGCAGCGGCTGTATGAGAATCGGCTGATGAACACCGAAACGGAAGTGCGTAATTTTGAGGAAGCATTAGAAGAGCTGTATAGATCAGGGAACTATCGCATAATAGGCGGGTTGTGCAAAGCTTTCGACGATCAAACAGAGCAGGATGAAGTGATGTGGGGGCTAGTGCATGCGATAGAAGCTTTTGACGGCGAAGAGGCTTGTGCAGAGCTGGTCAAAGCCATGCCGGAGATGCTGGAGAGGGCTAACGAATGGTTGAAACTCTTAACCCGCCGGATTCTGAATCATAAGGATTATCGGGCCTTATACGGGGCAACGTTAAGCAAGGCAGATAAACGGACTAAGGAACTTCTTGTAGCGCTATTAAATGAAATAAAGGATAAGAATCCAACGAAATATGAAGCCTCCGTTTTAGAAGTTCTAATGTACCTCACATAGAACATAGGCCGCGTGTTTCAATCTATCGGTGGAGGAATCTTATCAGCCGAGAGTAGAGGATGCTCTATAATTTGAATTTCACCCGTGTGCGAAAGCGTGTGGGTGTTTTTTGCGTCTATGATGCCAAGGACGACTGGGACTATGATATATTGGGCATAATATCCAAAATTATAGAAGAGTGTGCAAGAAAATGTCGCAATTTTGCTGGGATCGCACAAATCCTCTTGATGAGCGGCGCTGTCATACCAACTGAGCTAGGAAGACAAGGTGGGGGAAAAATGGCTAGGACGTATTATGCAGAAGGCAGACAAGTAGCAAAGGCGATAACGGGATTGTCTCTTCTTGGGGGAATGGGAGTATACTTTGCAGTACCCGGATTGCACTGGGGCGTATTTTTTGGCATCTTATTTGGTTCGGTTCTCATAGGTGAAATCTGTGGAAATCGGTGGACAACCAAACGACGAAAGGCCAAGAAAGCGGGCACGACTTCGGCAGCAAAAAGGCGAGTCACCACTGAAGCGGCCAAAGCGAAAGGGAATCCTCGGGCTAACGCAAACCGGTCCCTGAGCCGTAAGTTCTCGGACACAGAAATTCTAAAAGCTGATGCTCAAGCTTTATCAGGAACGGACTTTGAACGATTGATGGAGCTTTATTATATGGATCAGGGTTATACCGTGCAAAGAATAGGTGGAGCGGGTGATCATGAGGTGGATTTGATTTTGAAAGGAAAAGAGGGCTACAAGATCGCTGTCCAATGTAAGAGGTGGAAACAGGACGTTGGTAACGATATTGTTTTGCGGCTTAAGGCAGGCAAACAGGTGCATGGTTGCTATGATGCCTGGATCGTGACAACGAGCAATTTCACTAAAGCAGCCAGGGAAGCTGCAGAACGATTAAATATCAGGCTGATCAATGGATTGATACTGGACGATATGTTGAAGAGGTGGAAGGGCAAGAAGCTTCGGGGTATGAGGTAGGTTTATAATAGAAATTTATTGCGATAATTGGTTTCTCGTAGTTTATAGCTTATTTAGTTATTGAAAAGTAATTAGAGGTACTTTAGGCGAATTTCAAGCAGCATATTTCTTAGTTCCACAATTTTATTGTGTTTTCTGTCAGCTAACTCAAATAATATGGGAACAATCATTATAGCTAGCCCTATTAACTGGATTAATAGTATTATTACGTTTATCGCTATTGGTTCAGGAAATTGGGTTAAAAATATTTTTAATTTTGCTGGAGGATAAGTACGAATTGCAATAGCTAATATTGTTCCACTGATACTAACCGTTTTCGAACTGAATTTGGGTTTCCTTAGCTTTATATTACAAATTTGAATTAGGGTTTCGATTTTCCCTTCGGTCCAATCTCTTCTATTGGGGTCATAAATAGAGTTTTGTTCCAAAATATTTATTAAAAGATCATACCGTTTTTTTTGATATTTTTCATTTGTTCCATATTTTTTTGCTCGAATAGAGTTAAATTCTTTGTTAATAATCCAAAGCATAATTACCATAGATATTATAAAAGGAATCATAAAAAGATTATTGTCTGTTACAGGAACTAGTTCGCCAAATATTAAAGAAATAACCATAAACAGGACAATCTTTCTCCATCCTTTTTTTGGGATAAATCGTAAGATTGTTTTTCTTGTGGACAAGTCTTTTTTGAACCTCATGAATATCTTTTCAAAGAGATACACTAGTTACTCACCTCTATTAATGTTTTGCATAGTAAACTTTACTTTAACAAAGGTATATCTAAATTTGTTGAGTTGAAAGTTAAATTAGTCACGAATTCTAGAATTTTTCATGGTTATTGAGAATGACCAATAATAGTTTAGTAAGATGGTTGGAGGACGACTGCTAAGGAGCAGATTGAGGGCCTAAAAAAGTTTACTATGATAAACAACGTCAATTTCAAAGAAATTAAACAGGATGGTTATTTACAAGAATAGGAAGGGCGATTATGACAATCAGACTTGGAGTAAAGTTAGCAGATACGGCTTCCGTAGCAACGGCTGGTATGTCTGGGAGTATTAACTGGCGAAACCGGACAGAGACGATGAGGTAATGCATAGATAGTACTGGGAAATGCATGCCTCCAGTGTCGCTTCCCTGTGAATGATTGAAGATGGACGTCGCGTAAATTTTATTTTTAACGGATCCATGGAGAGACCGCAGGGGAATGTTTTACGAGCCAGCCCTATGGAATGGTTGCGGTCTTCCAGGACCTGTACGGAAATCAGTGGGATCTGCTTCAATTGAACGAGGATCATCCGCTGATGAAGAGAACGAAATAACTCCTGTACCGGGAGACGGATAACACCTGTATGCGAGAGCATGCAGGTGTATTTTGATTGTTTGCTAAGGGCACTCGAATTGTACACAAGCAAATGGAACGTTGCCCCTTAAAAATCAAATAAATGCTACAAATAGAATCACAATATTTACCAAAAATATGATATTATTAGAAAAGAAAGCGCTTACTAAGTTGGAATTTGGTAGAGAGGGGGAACGTAAGGTTCGGGTCCCGTTGTCGGAGCATGCTCTTAGGTATGGTTTAACAGGCAGCACAATCATTTAGAAGATGGAGGGTTTGATATGTTCGCTAGGATGAAGAAAAGTGGAGTTTTCGGTCTGGCCCTTGTATTGCTGGCTACCGTAGTCTTTACCGGGTGGAGCACCCGAGCATCAGCGGCAACACCTATCACATCCGATTTCCGTTCGCTGCAGGCTTCGCAAGTGGTCTATGAAATGGGTGCAGGCTGGAATCTGGGCAATCAACTGGAGGCGACGGTGAACGGCACGCCAAGCGAGACGGCTTGGGGAAATCCGACCATTACTCCTCAGCTCATTCAGAAAGTGAAGGCTGCAGGCTTCAAGACCATCCGGATCCCGGTCTCCTATTTAAGCTATATTGGAGGAGCTCCCAACTATACGATTAACGAGACTTGGCTGAACCGGGTCAAGACGGTTGTGGATTACGCCTACAATGAAGGCCTGTATGTCATCATCAATATCCATGGCGATGGCTACAATACGATCCCCGGTGGCTGGCTGCTGGTGAATGGCGGCAATCAAACCGCCATTAAGGAGAAGTACCAGCGTGTTTGGCAGCAGATTGCGAACAAGTTCGTCAATTACAATGAGCGCCTCGTCTTCGAATCGATGAACGAGGTGTTTGACGGCAATTACAACAATCCGAATCCGTCCTATTACGCCAATCTCAACGCGTACAATCAGCTTTTCGTGAACACCGTACGTCAGACCGGCGGCAATAACAGCGCAAGATGGCTGCTCATTCCGGGCTGGAATACGAACATTGACTATACGGCAGGCAATTATGGCTTCGTTCTTCCGACCGATTCGTACCGTTCCTCCACCATTCCGAGCTCAGAAAAGCGCATCATGATCTCGGCGCACTATTACTCCCCGTGGGATTTTGCCGGAGAGGAAAACGGGAACATTACGCAATGGGGAGCGACCGCGACCAATCCGTCCAAGAAGTCGACCTGGGGTCAGGAAGATTACCTGAATGCGCAATTCAAGTCCATGTACGATAAGTTTGTGACGCAAGGGTACCCGGTGGTAATTGGCGAGTTCGGCTCCATTGACAAGACCACCTATGATTCCACCAACAATACGTACCGCGCCGCCTTTGCCAAAGCGGTTACTGCAACCGCCAAGAAGTACAAAATGGTTCCCGTCTACTGGGACAATGGCTACAACGGTCAGCATGGCTTTGGGTTGTTTAATCGTTCGATCAATACCGTAACCCAGCAAGGCATCATCAATGCCATTATGCAGGGGATGCAATAAAGCGTCTGAGAGGAAGCTCATGTGAAGGCAGCGTGATTCCGTTAAAGGAACGCGCTGTCTTTTCTATTGCAGAGAATAGATAATGGCTTCCCACGAATATGAGGTCGAAATGCAAATGTTTGTCGAATTGTAAAAAACAACCGAATACCCACATGGTATAGTGAAATGGTACTTCATGGATGGTTCCAATATTCTCAAGCGTTCGGAAAGGAACCTCACTATGATCAATCAACAGCTGATGGGCGAATATGACCTCTTTTTCAAAGAAGTGCCTCATTACGTCTACGGTGGGGTGGTTCAGGAAGAACGCTATGCAGAGCAGAAGACCAAGCTGCTTTTTCTCTTAAAGGAAGTCATTGACGAGACCAAGAACGATAAGTGGTCGCTGGTTGAGCTTATCGACAAGCAGATCCAAGAGATGAAATTCCTGACCATCTTCAAACGTTTGGGTGAGTTGAGCTATGGGTTCCATCACGGCTTTCCTCCCTACAATACCGGCGTCACACAGCCCGCTTGCATCAAGGAGGGGCTGGAGAATCTCGCTCTCATCAATTTGAAAAAGACGGGCGGCCAAAACGTCAGCAATATGGACGAGATTCGGACCCACGCCTTTGCTAATAAAGCTTTACTCCTTCAAGAACTCGAAATCATCGCCCCGGACCTTGTTATCTGCGGGGGAACGTTTGATGTGATCTGCGAGGTACTGGGTGTTCCTTATACCCATTCGGATTCCGGTGCGAGAGTGGCGCGCTATCCGAACATGCTATTGGTAGAATTTCTGCACCCCGGCTTCTACATGCTTAGCCCCAAGATCCTGTATGCCTATTTTAAAGAAGTAATGACACACCTTCCACCTGGTTAAGGTTCATTCCAATCATCGAATAGGGAGGCACCCTTTGATGAACAAGAAGCTCAAGCTGCTCGTTGTCTTCTCCTTGCTCGTTCTTTTCCTTGTCCAGCCGGTATCCGCAGCTTCCAAGACCGTCAAGATCAAAGTGACGCTTGACCGTGTCGAGCTAGTGGAGAACAACCATGTCGGGAACGAATGGTATACCACGGCTTATGTGAATGGTGAAGAAATTGGGGAAGGCGATACCGTCACGGTAACCCTGAAACCGACCGAAAGCGTCAAGCTGGAGGCCTATGCGGAGGAACAGGACAAGATCCCGGACGTGGGCACATCCTCTGCTTCCTTGAAGGCATCCTCCATCACGAAAAAGAAGGAAAAAGCGCTCACCGTCAAGGTTGTGGAAAATCGGGGACGTTACTCCGGGAACAGTGCCAAGTGGAAGTTTACGTTTACGATTAAGAAGTAAGAGCGCCGAAAGGCGTCCCTTTGATAAGGAGGAAAAGATGAAACAGCTCATTCTGATTTCCGATATGGAAGGGGCATCTGGCATTTTTGATTCGAATGGAGATGAACTGCTCACGGGGACAGAAAAGTGGGAGGATTACGGGCGAGACAAGATGACCTCCGACGTACGGGCCGTATGTGAGGCGGCCAATGAAGCGGGAGTGGACGAGATTCTTTACTACGACAGTCATTTCGCTGGAACTCCCGGATTCAATGTAAGGTTGGAGGAGTTGCCCGCAAATGTACGGGTATTCGATGTCCCCGACCGCTGTTTTTTCTGGAGACGGATAAGGGGACAGGCTCTCTTGAAGCCGTATGGAATTATCACGGTGGGACAGCACTCCAGATTAGGAGAAGACCATGCCTATTTTCCCCATACCATTCAATCTCCTCCCATAAAAGGGTACTGGCTGAACGACCGCCACATTGCCGAGATTGGATCGTCCGTCCTCCAATTCCACGGGACCAAGTACATTGCTAATATCGGATGCGCAGCCTCACAAAGGGAAGCCCGAGAACTGACTTCAACCGTTCATCACATTTCAGTGAAGGACAAAAAAAACGGATGGGAGCCCGGTGTGAAGGAGACTTTTTCGATTATCAAGGAAGGTGTTCTTCGTGCTCTGGATGACTATGACAATCTGGAGGAAGTTTCCCTTAAAGGTCCTTATCGTTTTCGGCTTGAGCTATGCGACGGATTTTATTTTGAACGGCCGGAGGCTTTCTCGTGGAGAGGGAGCTTTTCAAACCAAGAAGCAAGGTGGGAAGCTCCTTCCTTTGAGATCGGTTCCGAGTTATTCCATTATGTAAGGGAATGCATACGTAAAGCACCTTCGCAATGATAAAGATATGAGGGTGATCGTACTTGGGAAAGTTCAAAGTGGTCAGTTTGGACATGTTTCAAACCTTGGTGAATGTCGAATCCAGGGTGCAGCACATTTGGAAGCCGATCCTGGCAGATCGGTTTACTCCCGAACGGGCGGTGGAGAATGCTCGGCTCTTGCTGTCTCGTTTCCTGGTGCACTGGGCCGAGCGGAGAGAGGCAGGGTCATTCTGCTTATTGAAGGACGTCTACGAGAGAAGTTTCGTAGATGTATTCGAGCATGCGCAGGTATCCTATGACGTGTCCGAAGCGAGCACCATCCTCTTTCGAGAACAAGCGCAGTCTGAGTTCTATGAAGATACGCTTACCTTCTTGGATCACGTTACGAAGAAGTACTGCGTTTGTATCGTGAGCGATGCTGACGATGCCATGGTTCCAAGCTTTCACCAGGATTACAAAATCCAGCTGTTCACGTCGGAGCGTCATCGCTCTTACAAAAACGACGAGAACAACACCATGTTCAAAGAGATGCTTCGTCATTATGCAGTGGATGCCAGTCAAGTGATCCATATCGGCGACTCCGTTTCGGATGTAGCGGGAGCGAAACGCCAGGGGTTGGCAGCTTGCTGGTTGAATCGAGACGGGAGAACGTGGAGCCATGAATCCAAACCGGATTATATCGTCGAATCCCTTCATGAGTTGAGAGACATTCTATGACTCGGCGAAATGAATAGAGGGAAAGGGAGCTGGGGATGGAGCAAAGATAGCGGAGGGCGGTTGCTCGGAAGTGTTCGTCTGGGAGGACGCCGATAAGATCATCAAGCTGGCCAAGCCTAACACAGACGATGAGGCGATGCGAAGAGAATACCGAAACACCCTCGCAGCGTGGGAATGTGGAATTCCTGTACCGCGCCCCTATGAATGGTTGCAGGTGGAAGGACGCGCCGGAATCGTGTTTGAGCGGATCCATGGGGAGACCTTGGCAGCTCGTTTTATGAAGCAGTTGCAGCAGCCGTTCGTGGATACCTCGGAGTTGGAGGGAGAGGATATCCGACTAACCGCTCGCATTCTCCATGCCATCCATAGCCAATCCGCACCTACTCATCCGTTATCATCGCAAAAGGAAAGCTTTAAGCAGAACATTCGGTACACCAGCCATTTGACCTCCAAGGAGAAGAAAGGGGTGATGGCTGCCCTCGACCGACTTCCGGCCAAGCACGTCCTCTGCCATGGCGACCCCAATCCCGGCAACATTATGGTCAGAGATGATGGCAGCTCAGTCATCCTTGATTGGATGAATGCGACGGTAGGCAATCCGGAAGGAGACCTTGCCGAGTATATCATCATGATTCGGTACGCCGTACTGCCCGAAGATCTACCTAGCGAACTCCGAAAAAGCTTTACTGCTTTTCGAGAAGCGGTCATCGACACCTTCATGGACGAGTATACGAGGCTCTCCGGATTAACCTATGAAGAGGTTTATCCATGGATTATGCCTGTCGCGGCAAGAAAGCTGTCCGCTGATGCAATATCGGAGGAAGAGAAGGGACAGCTGGTTTCGTTTATTCAGCAAAACCTGTAAAGAGAGGGCGTACGCCCTCTCTTCTTTATGTAGGAAGTTTTTATCTAGGGAACAATGCCGGTTAGCGGTCCTTCTTGTAGATTCCCTCTGCCGTAACATTGTGCCCGTAGACAGGGCCTCCGTCCTCGACTATCTCAAAGGTGCCGTCCGAGTAGAAATAAAAGATCATCTCATAACCGTACTCTTCATCCCGATAGATGGCCGATTGCCCGCTTTCCGTGATGGAGGCTTCCGCATTCTCCAGGTTCCCTAGGTTTACGTTTCCGAGCTTAAGCCCTTCCTCGCCCCCGTTGACGTGGTGTCCATCGAATGAAAAAGATACCTGGCTGTCGGTAATGCGCTTGATGGTGATCGTTCCGGCTTGGTACTCCGAGGACCCCTCTCGGGTGTAGGTCCCACGAAAGCGGTTGATGTCCACGGGCTCTGCCAGCTTGAGCACCTGCTTCACGGTAAGAGTTCGGGTCGTGGCAGAATGCGCGATCCGATGCTCCAGTTCCTTGTCCTCCAGGAAGTTGCCCCACGAATCATTTTTGAAGATGAAGGCCTTTGAGAAAGGAACCGTTCCCTCCCGACCTGCCCCGGTGATAAAGTCGGCGATGACGATTATATCCGTATAGCCGGATTTAAGACTGTGCGGATCGATATCGGCGAAAGCAATGGCCTCAAAGGAGCTCAGCATCGGATACGAGTCCTCCCCCTCCGGCTTCATGATCTGGTACTCTACCCCGTTCATGGAGGCGATCAAATAAAAAGGAGGCAGCCCTTCGCCTACGGAATTTATGGTTACCGGTGTAATCGTGAGCTTGCCGATCCCTTCGAAATCGTGAATAAACACATGCTTGGCTTCCACCTGGTACCCCTGCTCCAGGTATTCATCGAGTTCGGTTTTTCGATTTGACCCCTTAGCAGCCTGCTTATCCGTAGGCGAGACAGTCGGGGGGACAACGGTGGCGGAGGCCGATTCCTCTTTCACGGGAGAGGCTGCGAGCGGGGAGGGGGACTCAGCTAAGGCGGTGGTAGAGCTAGTGGACGGGGTCGCCTGTCCGACGGGCTCCTTGCCTTCTTCACGGTTGTCCTTGCATGCGGCAGTTGCGGCGGCTAAGGCTAGCAACAGCAAGAGCGACAAAAGCTTGCGGTTGGTTCCATTCATACGGAGGCCTGCTTTCTTCCTAATGTTCTTTATTTATTTGGCAGCAGCTTGCGGTGCTGGCGAGAGACGAAGCGAAAATAGCGGTGCAGCAGCTTGCGGGTTCCATAGGCGATTGCTCCGAGGAAGAGTGCCACGACGAGTGCATACGGAAGGCTCCAGATGGCGGGAACGTCGTTTTCTCCCGCCAGGCTCATGCTGATCCAGTTCACCCCAAACGTGCGCAGTAGCCCGGCCAGGGGAGTGACGGCGGCACAAAACCCGAAGCCGTAAGTGATGGTGGCCAGCAAGGGAACGACCATCGCGCTCAGCAGGCCGGTGGTGCTGTAAAAGCTGATCATGAGCCAAATGTTTCGCAGGGGGCTCTTCCATTCCCTCTGCAGGAAATAATCGCTTTGATAGGCTTTCGCCAACCGAACGGGATCCCCCAATCGGTTCAGAATAGCCGCTTCGGACAGACCATCGGAGATCCCGTCGAAAATGGTGCTGTCAATCTCCCGGATGGCATCGAGCCGCTCTTCCTCTGGAAGATGACGAAGGCGTTCGCCAAAGGCATTCAGATAGGTCTCACGGTTCCAACTCATAGCCAGTTCCTCCCTTTGTTATCGGTTTGCAGGTCCTCAATCGCCTGCGTGATCTTCTCCCATTCGGCGGACATAGAGGCGAGCAGTTCGCAGCCGCTTGCCGTTAAAGCGTAATATTTGCGAGGCGGGCCCGTTTCGGATTCCCTCCAGCTCGACTCGATGTACTGTTCTTTCAAAAGGCGGCGCAGCAGCGGGTATAAGGTGCCTTCCGTAACGGCCAGGAAGTCCCAGCGGTTCAAGGTGGTCACCAGCTCATAACCGTAGCGGGGTTCTGTGCCGATGAGGCGCAGGACACAAAATTCGAGAAGTCCTCGGCGCACCTGGGAAACCCATTCGGTAATCTCCATCATTTTCCTCCCCCTCATGGACCAATGTACCACACAGTACCTTGCAGTGTACAGTACCTATTTTGAACAGGTTGCTCAAGGGTAGGAGGGCACTGGTTTAGAAGTCTCTCACGAAGGCAAGACTGGAAGTAGAGAGACACAAGGAGGCAAGCCCAAGATGAAACAGATCATCCTGATTACAGACGGCTGCTCAAATGTGGGCGTCAGCCCAGTGGTGGCGGCAGCGCATGCGTTGTCCGAAGGAATTACGGTAAATGTTGTGGGTGTGGTCGATCAAGGAGAGATCGGGTTGCTCGGATCAGAAGAGATTCGTGAGATTGCTCGGGCCGGAGGAGGGCTCTCCCGAATGGTAGGCTCAGCTAACCTGTCGCAGACGGTGCAGATGATGACGCGTAAAACCGTCTCCCATACGATCCGACAGGTGGTGGGAGCCGAGCTGAAGGCGATCATGGGCCGAGAATCTGTCGAGCTCACCGATCTGCCGCCGGATCGGCGTGCCGAAGTGGTCCGCGTGATCGACGAGATGGAAGAGACGGCAGCCCTTGAGGTGGCCCTGTTGGTCGATGCAAGTGCCAGCATGAAGCCGAAGCTCATGGCCGTCCGCGAAGCCGTGCGCGACTTGATGAGGAGCCTGGAAGCCCGCTCTGGCGAGAGCCGCCTGGCTGTCCTCCGGTTTCCCGGAACATCGGGGGAAGAGGTTCGCGTGGAGCAGGCTTGGTCGAACCGCCTTGCAAAAGTGGGCGAGTTATTCTATAACATAAACATGAAGGGAACGACACCGACCGGACCTGCGCTGCTTCGCGCCGTCAGTTATTTTGCGGAGGGCAGTGCCGGAAGCAGGCTTCACGAGAAAGCCACGGAATCGACCGATGCATATCGGCAGAAGAAGGACGGGATTTGGAGTGACTACGTCGTATAGGCCCGAACCGGCCGCCGGAACCATTCTGACGGGCAAGTGGAAAGGCCGCTCCTATCGCGTGCTCGGCAAGCTGGGCGAAGGGGCGAACGGAACGGTATTTCTCGTCAGCTGCGAGGGGCGCAGGCATGCGCTGAAGGTCGGCCTCGATGCAGCAGACGTCCAATCGGAAGTGAACGCGCTTACGGCCATCACGGCAGGGGGAGGCCCGCTCGCCGGATTTCTCGTGGACACGGATGATTTCATCTGGAAGGGCACGAGTTATTCGTTCTACGTGATGAAATATGTAGAGGGGCTTCAATCCGCTGTCTTTTTGGATAAGGAGGGCTCCGAGTGGCTCAGCGTGATTGGGCTGAAGCTGCTCGTTCAACTGACCCACCTGCATGAACGCGGGTGGGTATTCGGCGATCTTAAGACCGAGAATGTGCTCGTTTCCTCCTATGGAGAGGCCCATCTCGTCGACTTCGGCGGGTTGTCGCCGATCGGCCGCTCGGTCAAGCAATTTACCGAAATCTATGACCGCGGCTATTGGAACGCGGGGACACGGACGGCGGATGCCGGCTACGATTTGTTTGCGTTCGGTATTCTCTGCCTGCGGCTCTTGGGGGCGGGCGAGGAGTGCTTCCGGCGTGATTTGCTGCCGCAAAACCGCAGCCCGGAGCTGCTCTTGAAGGCGGCGGAGGCATCGGCCTCCTGCCGTCCTTATTTGCCCTGCCTCCGCCGCCTGCTTGGCGGGGGTTATTCGTCCAGCCGAGAGGCCTGCGAGCATTGGCGAGCGACGGTCTACTCGTGGAACAAGCGCCCCGTGCGCAAAAGCTCCGCCCTCGGAAAGGGCTTCAAGACGGGAATCGCCGTATCTGCGATTCTATTTCTTTCGGTGGTGTATTTATATATACGAGACTTGATGTGAAGCCCGTAAGGAAAAGGGGAAGAACCCAATGCAGGAACGAGAGCTTAAGGAAAGGATTCGCCGGGAGGGCAGCTTCGTTCCGAATGATGCGGTGGTCGCGGCGGTTTCCGGCGGGCCGGATTCGATGGCGCTCCTCCATCTGCTCGCTCGATTGGCGCCGGAGCTTGGGCTTCGGCTTACCGTCGCCCACGTGAATCACGGCTTTCGCGGCGAGGAATCCGATGCGGACGAGCTGCTCGTCCGCACCTGCGCCGCAGAGCTCGGCCTGCCTTGCCGCGTGGCCCGCTTGGATATGCCCGCCTACATCCGCGAGACGGGCATGAACGGGCAAGCGGCCTCGCGCGAGCAGCGCTATCGGTATCTTGCCTCCGTCGCCCGAGAATGCGGCGCGACCAAGATCGCGCTCGCGCACCATGCGGGCGATCAGGCGGAGACGGTGCTCATGCGATTTCTCCGCGGAGCAGGTCCGGCCGGGCTCTCCGGGATGGCGGCGGAACGAACTTTTGCAAATGTGGAACTTATCCGCCCCTTCCTTCGTATAAACAAGGACGCTCTTGTCAGCTATTGCGAGACGGAGGGCATTCCGTACCGAATCGACAGCAGCAACCTCAAGCGCGTCTACACCCGCAACCGGCTCCGGCTGGAGCTAATGCCGACGCTTACGGCTTATAATCCTCGACTGGAGGAGACCCTTGGTCGACTGGCTGAGGTCATGCAGGCGGAGAATGCCTATCTGGCAAAAGCCGCAGAGGCCGCTTTTGCGGAGCTGGTCCGTCCGGCAAAAGGGGGATTTGCCTTTTCCCGGAGCGCTTTCGCGGGGCTCCATCTCGCTTTACAAAGGCGGTTGATTAAACTACTATTAGATTATCTTGCCACCGGAACGGATAAGCAGGAGGATTTCGGCTACACCTTGACGGAGCTCGCTCGAGAGGCGGTGCTGCGGGAGGGGCCCCCGAATTTCACCCTCGACCTTGCGGGGAACCTGCAGCTTTGTCGCGAATACGACAGAGTGGAGCTTATGGCGCCATCCGAGCCGCATCCATTCCTTCATTATATAGGAGCGGATGACGCAGGGTCTTTTTCGCTTCGGCTGGAAGAGACCGGAGGACGACTCGTCGGGTTTACGACGAGGGACCGGAAGGAGCTTCCGAACCAGGGCAGGAACGGACGGGATTACGCTATATTCGATCGCGAGACGCTGGAGTTTCCGCTTCGAGTTCGAAGCCGACAAGCTGGGGATCGCATTGAGGTGCTGGGATTAAAGGGCGTCAAAAAGGTAAAAGATATCTTCATTGATGAGAAGATCCCCGCCCGCAGACGTGAAGTCTGGCCCCTTGTTGAAGGGGACAACGGCCTCATTCTATGGCTTCCCGGCCTTCGTCAAGCCGCGCATTCCGTCGTGACAGAGAAGACGAGGCTCTTCTTTTGCATGACGTTTATCGGGTTCGAGGATGAACCGCTCGGCTCGAATGCATCACAGCATGGATTCATAGGATAATTGTGGGAGGGTCAACGGTTGCAAAACGACATTAAGGAAATCATGTACACCGAAGAACAGATTCAAGCGAAGATCCGGGAACTGGGCGAACAGATCAGCCGCGAATACGAAGGGAAAAATCTGTTTGTCATTTGTGTCCTGAAGGGCGCGTTCATCTTCATGTCCGATCTGGTCAAAACGATCACAATCCCGCTCGAGCTCGACTTCATGGCGGTCTCCAGCTACGGAGCCTCCACCCGTTCCTCCGGCGTGGTTCGCATCATCAAGGACCTTGATGTACCGGTGGAAGGCCGCGAAGTGCTGATCGTGGAAGACATCATCGACAGCGGGATGACGCTGAGCTACCTGATTGATCTCCTGGAAGGGCGCGACGCAAAATCCGTGAAGGTTGTGGCTCTGTTCGACAAGCCCGCCCGCCGCACCGTTCCGCTGGAGCCGGATTACCGGGGCTTTGAGATTCCGGATGAATTTGTTGTGGGCTACGGTCTCGATTACGCCGAGAAGTACCGCAACCTTCCCTATGTGGGCATCCTCAAGGAATCCGTCTACTCGGGAGAATAAGGATTGGATTCATTCCTGCCGCGCCGCCGGAGGGCCCCCCTTCGGTTCAGTTGAGAAGCAAATTGGCGCTGTGGTAAAATAAAACAAGCATGAGAGGAGGTTGGGGATGAATCGAATCCTCCGCAGCACCGGCTTTTATCTGCTAATTATTTTGATCATTATCGGAATCGTCCGTGTCATTGCAACCCAGAATGAAATGGAGACGGAGAAGACCTACAGTCAATTCCGAAATGAACTGCAAAATATAGCGAACCAGTCGACTGCCAACACCATCAAGTCCATCACCATTCAGCCGGAAGGCGGCATGTATGTCATCCATGGGTCGTACTATGAGGGCAAAACCTTCCGTACGATCGCTCCCAATACGGATGAAACCGACAAGCTGGTCGCATCCGCAGCCGATTCCGTAACCGATCCGAATAAAGCCTTGAAATACCAGTACGAGAAACAGCAAGGAACGAGCATCTGGCTCACGTTCCTGACCTCGCTCTTCCCGCTCATCATCATCTTCATCCTGTTCTTCTTTATGATGAATCAGGCACAGGGCGGCGGCGGCAAGGTCATGAACTTTGGCAAGAGCCGTGCCCGGATGTACAACGAAGAGAAGAAGCGTGTCACGTTCGAGGACGTGGCCGGTGCGGATGAAGAGAAGCAGGAGCTCGTGGAAGTTGTCGAATTCCTGAAGGACCCGCGCAAGTTCGCCGCTGTCGGCGCCCGCATTCCGAAGGGCGTGCTGCTCGTCGGCCCTCCGGGTACCGGTAAGACGCTGCTTGCCCGTGCGGTAGCAGGGGAAGCTGGCGTTCCCTTCTTCAGCATCTCCGGTTCTGACTTCGTGGAAATGTTCGTCGGTGTCGGCGCTTCACGGGTTCGCGACCTGTTTGAGAACGCGAAGAAGAACGCACCTTGTATCATCTTCATTGACGAAATTGACGCAGTTGGTCGTCAGCGCGGCGCCGGACTCGGCGGCGGACATGACGAACGCGAACAGACACTCAACCAGCTGCTTGTTGAGATGGACGGCTTTGGAGCCAACGAAGGCATTATCATCGTGGCCGCTACCAACCGTCCCGACATTCTCGACCCGGCCTTGCTCCGTCCAGGCCGTTTCGACCGGCAAATCACCGTCGATCGTCCGGATGTCAAGGGGCGCGAAGCGGTACTCAAGGTACACGCCCGCAACAAACCGCTGGCCAAGGACGTTCGCCTCGACACGCTGGCCCGCTATACCACCGGTTTCACCGGAGCGGATCTGGAGAACCTGCTGAACGAGTCGGCTTTGATCGCCGCTCGCCGCAACCGGAAGGACATCTCCATGGCGGAAGTGGAAGAAGCCTACGACCGCGTAATTGTCGGGACGCAAAAGAAAAGCCGCGTCATCAGCGAGCGCGACAAGCGTACGGTGGCTTACCATGAAGCCGGCCACGCCATCATCGGCTACTATGAACGCAATGCCCATATGATTCACAAGGTCACCATCGTTCCACGGGGACGTGCTGGCGGGTATGTTATGATGCTTCCGAAGGATGCAGAGGATCCGCTTGTGGTGACCAAGACCGAGCTGCTAGATCAAGTGACCGGCTTGCTGGCCGGCCGCGTATCCGAGGAGCTGTTCATCGGAGAGATCGGCACCGGAGCGTATGACGATTTCCGGAAGGCGACTGACATCGTCCGCCGCATGATCGTCGACTACGGCATGAGCGATAAGCTGGGGCCGATGCAGTTCGGCCATTCCCAAGGCGGGCAGGTCTTCCTGGGCCGCGACCTGGGTCATGAGCAGAACTACAGCGACGCCATCGCTTATGAGATCGATCAGGAAATGCAAGTCATGATCCGCCGTTGCTATGAGCGGGCTCGCGAGCTTCTGCAGGAGTACAGTGACAAGGTTCACCTCGTCGCCAAGACGCTGCTTCGCCGTGAAACCCTCGATAAGGAGCAGATCGTTCAGCTGATCGAGAACGGCTTTATCGAAGGCGACGATGGCCTCACAGAGGGAGAATCGACGACGTCGGAGGAAACTTCGATCAGTGCCGATGATGTCAAAGTGAACATCCAAAGCCAGGATCAAGATAACGAAGCCAACAAGCTTGGCGAGATCGGCCGGGGCACGGATGGTGCTTCGAACGACGAGCCGAACGAAGACAAGTAAGCGAAGCAGGGAGGCGGGCCATGAGGCCGCGCTCTCCCGCATAGCAAAAGCCGGACTCCCCTTGTGAAGTGCACCCCTTAGAATAGACATTGGAAAAACCCCCTGGGAAAATCCGATGAAAATCTAGGGGGTGCATTTTTTATGGCGAGAAAAGGACAGAAGTTCCAGTCGTATACGGAAGAATTGA
>NZ_JBDQQO010000014.1:0-85001 GCF_039888655.1 Gorillibacterium sp. CAU 1737 | reverse complement strand
GCCGACGGCGACGGTCACCGCGGGGCGTCCGGCGCCGGCGGTGACGCGCACGCGGCCATGCGCCGGGTCGTACGCGAGGCGGGCGCGGCCCAGCGCGCGGCCGAGGTCGGCCGCGGACTTCGCGAGCGCGGCGCGGCGCACCGGCACGGCGCCGGCGTAGTCGCCGAGCCGCGCGAGTTCGGCGCGCGGGAGCCGCGGCAGCACCATGATGCCGCGGTCGGCGCAGAACTGCTCCGCTTCCGCGTCCACGCCGCGGTCGGCCGCGATGAGGCCGACGCCGAGCTCCGCGAGCCGCAGGAGCTCGGCACGGAACCGCTCGCGGCTTTCCGCGTATTCGCGGTAGCCCGCCTCGGTGCCGAGCGACTCCTCGGCGGACTTCTCCGGCTCAAGTGCGTCCATCAGGATGAGGACGCCCTCTCCCGCCGGTTCCTGCCGGCCGTAGAAGCCAGCCGGCTTCTTGGCGAGGAGCAGGCCCGGGACGACCTCGCTGCGCCCGACCAGCGGCAGGACCGCAGCGGCCAAGCGAAAGCGATCGTCCATGAGCCGCTCCGTACCGACCAGGCGGGCTGCCTCCAAGACGAGGCGGGCGAGGTCCGCCTGTTCCCTTCCCGCTATGTATGCGATCCGATGCAGCATCGGATCATCCAGGCCCTTCACCGGAACGGCGCTCGCCTCGATGCATTCCGCCGCGAGCTGTGCCCCCTCTTCGATACCGGCGACGACCTTCGCCACCGGTACGCCCTTCACGACCTGGGCAGCGCCTTCCGCCACCATCGCTCCGGCAAGGACCGTGGCGGTCGTCGTGCCGTCGCCGATCTCGTTCTGCTGGGAGCGAGCGACCTGCACGAGCAGACGCGCCGCGGGATGGGTCACGTCCATCCGTTCGAGGATGGTTACCCCATCGTTCGTAATCAGGACGTCGCCGTCCGGGCCGACCAGCATCGTATCGAGTCCCTTGGGACCAAGCGTGCCTTCAACGGCCGAGCAGACCGCTCGGATCGCGGAGGCATTGTTGAGGAGGGCGGCGAAACGCTCATCGCCGTCCCGAGCGCCCGATTTCGTTGCATCCATGAACGTTTCTCTTCCTCTCCGGCTTGCAGGACTCAAGCGTACCAGCGACCGAGAACGGTCGGCAGTTGCTTGGACAGGTGGTCCAGAAGGCCCATCACCTTCGCATATTCCATCCGGGTCGGTCCCAGGATTCCAATCGTTCCAATCGTCTTGCCTTCCAGCGAATAGGTGGCAGTGATCAAGCTGCAATCCCGTATGGCCGCGAGGCCGTTCTCCGAGCCGATTCGCACCTGAATGCCCTCGGTCTGCGGGGAGATCATCCTCATGAGGATCGGCGCCTCCGACAGCAGATCCAAGATATGCTTCACCTTGTCGACGTCCTTGAATTCCGGCTGATTGAGAATGTTCGTCGCTCCGCTTAGGAAAATGCGATCTTCATCCTCTTTGGAAGTGAAGACATTCTCCAGCAGGCCGAGCAGTTCCTCATAGCCGTTCACGTAGCGTCCCATCTCTGCTCCGATCTCCGAGTAGAGCTTCGACTTCAAATGAAGCAGCGGCACATCGCGCAGCTTGTCGTTCAACAGATTGACGACCTTCTCAATCTCGCCGATCGGGACGCCCTCCGGAATCTCGACGGTGCGATTCTCCACCCGCCCCGTATTCGTGACGATGATGGCCACCGCCGTCCGCTCGTTCAGCGGCACGACCTGAAGATGCTTTAATGTCGTATTGAACACCTCGGGTCCAAGGACGATGGAGGTGTAATTGGTCAGTCCCGACAAGATCGAAGCCGCTTGCTGAATGATCTGCTCCATCTTCGACATCCGGTCGGCAAAAAAGGATCTCAAAACCGAAAGCTCATGGCTCGAAAGAGCTCCATAATTCATTAGATGATCGACGTAATACCGATAGCCTTTGTTCGATGGAATCCGGCCAGCCGACGTGTGCGGCTGTTCCAGAAGCCCCAGCTCCTCCAAATCCGCCATTTCATTGCGAATCGTAGCCGGGCTGAATTTAATGTCGCCCCTCTTCGACAAGCTGCGGGACCCGACAGGCTCCGCCGTACCGATGTAGTCATCAATGATCGCATTCAAAATCAACTGCTGGCGTTCCGTCAACATTCGGGTTCCCTCCTTGAAAAGGTAAGTCGGGCGCTGTGCGCCTTCGACTCGTTAGCACTCACAAACAACGAGTGCTAATCAACAATACAAAAATACCACCCGTGAAGGGCGGTTGTCAAGTCAAAGGGAGGAGGCGTTTCCCGCAATTCTCCTCCCAAATGGCGCTTATATCAACGACTTCAGCACAGCGATCTCATCGCAGCAATGCTGCTTGGAGCAGTGCACGCAATCCTTCCAGACTTTCTCGGGAAAGATCTCCTTCTCCACAACCTCAAAGCCGACTCTTTGGAAAAACTCATCCTCATACGTGAGGGCCATCACCTTCGGAATGCCTGCCGCCTTCGCCTGCTCGACAAGCGTCTCCACCAGCTTTCGTCCGATGCCTTGCCCTTTGTACCCGTCGGAGAGGCCAAGGGAACGAATCTCCACCAGGTCCGGGCCGAGCTGGCACAGGGAACCGCAGCCGATCAGCTTGCCATCTACCTCCGCCACGACGAACGTGTCAAGCGAGGCACGCAGCATCTCCTTCGTTCGCGGCAGCATGATCCCCTGGCGGGCATACCCCTCAATAATGTTCACCAATTGATCCAGATCTTGCTCCGACGCCTGTCTGCATGCGACGGTACTCGTCGTCATGGCCATCACCACCGCTTCGTAAAGGTTATGAATAAATATACATCATCATGTATGGATAAACAACAGGTTTTTTATGATTTTTTTCACGTCGTGTCATGTTACAAAAAGGCGATTCTTGCATGAGCAAGAACCGCCTTCTATCCTCGTTAGGTCGAATATTTGTACATTAATCCTTACTCGCCAATGAACTCGGCGAACACTTCGTTTCCAAGGAAGATTCCTTGATCCGACAGCCGATACCCATCCTCGGTGGCGACGAGTCTCCCAAGCGTCTCCTCCTTGGAGATCGCGGAACGGAAGACATCCCGGAACGATTCCCCGAACTGAGCGCGGAAATCAACATCGCGAATACCGGCCAGCTTGCGGAGCCCCACCATCATGAAATCCTCCATGGCCTCGCGCTTCGATACCGAGGAAGTTTCCAGCCTCGGCAGACGTTCCTTGCTCGCTTCGATGTAAGGATTGACTCCCTTGATGTTCATATGCCGCTCCCCGCGGGCATACCCGTGCGACCCTGCTCCAATGCCATAATAGGCTCGGTTTTCCCAATAGGCGCAATTGTGCTGGCTCGCATAGCCCGGCTTGGCGAAATTGCTGATTTCGTATTGCTCGTACCCCGCCGCTCCCAGCCTCTCCATGATGCGGCCGAACATCGCGGCTTCCTCCTCCTCGGCAGGCAGAGGGAGGCGATCCCGCATGTACAGGGTATGGAAGAGGGTGTTCTCCTCTACCTTCAATCCGTAGATTGAATAATGCCGCAGGTCGAGCGACAACGCGGTATCCAGGGAACGATCCAGAATTTCCAGCGTCTGCCCCGGCAACCCGAACATGAGGTCGATCGACAGGTTCTCAAAGCCCGCTGCCCGAGCGTTTTCGATGCTGCGAATGACATCATCCGCCTCATGAATCCGGCCGATTCGTTCCAGCAGCGCATTGTCGAAGGATTGTGCGCCGAAGCTCACGCGATTGACGCCGCCTTCTTTCATCGCCGCCAGCTTGTCCGGGTCAACGGTCCCCGGGTTCGCCTCCATCGTAAACTCTACGTCCTCCGTTCGGTCCGGGAAGTACGCCGCCACTCTTTTCAGGAAGCTCTCCATCTGCTCCGGGGTCAACACCGTAGGCGTACCGCCGCCTACGAAGAAGGTGCGAATCCGGCCAGGGGGGATGGCGCGAACCGTTCGCTCCATTTCCCTCTCCATGGCGTCCAGATAGTCCATAACCGGCTGACCCTTCAGCACGTAGGAGTTAAAATCACAGTAGTGGCACTTGTTCGTGCAAAACGGAATATGCAAATACACCGATTCCGGTGTCATCTCCGGCCAAGTCATGTCGCTTCCTCCTGTTCGGTTTCGATTCGCTTACCATTCCCTCTCGCCATTCTCGTCAAAAAAGGAGCCGGTCCATCCCCATGCCCCGCACGAACCGTCTCATCGACGGCAAGCGAGGAACGCGGGAATGGCACTTGCTCCTTGGGGAGTTCTATCCAGCTTGCATCGGTTGCGGGTTCTCCACAACGATGCGGGGTTGTGCTGCTTACCGCACCCTGTTTAGCGCACAAGGTCCGCAAGCAAAGTCCGCCCCTCCATCGCCTATTCGTCGATCTTGAGCACGGCCATGAACGCTTCCTGCGGCACCTCGACGCTGCCGACCTGCTTCATGCGCTTCTTGCCTTCCTTTTGCTTCTCGAGCAGCTTCCGCTTCCGGGAGATATCGCCGCCGTAGCACTTCGCAAGAACGTTCTTGCGCATCGCCTTGACGGTCTCACGGGAGATGATCTTCTGCCCGATGGCCGCTTGAATCGGCACCTCGAACATCTGGCGGGGGATGAGCGTCCGCAGCTTCTCGCAGATGATCCGCCCGCGGTTGTAGGCGCGGTCGCGGTGGACGATGAAGGACAAGGCATCCACCTGCTCGTTGTTAAGCAGAATGTCCATCTTGACGAGGTTCGAGGTCTTGTAGCCCGATACCTCGTAATCGAAGGAGGCATAGCCCTTCGTGCTCGACTTGAGCTGATCGAAGAAGTCGTAGACGATTTCGGACAGCGGCATCTCATAGGTCAAGGTGACCCGGTTCGTGTCGAGGTACTCCATGTTGACGAACTCGCCGCGCTTGCCTTGGCACAGTTCCATGATCGCTCCGACAAAGTCATTGGGCACGATGATGGCGGCCTTGACGTACGGCTCCTCCACATGGTCGATCCGGCCCACTTCCGGGTAGTTCGAGGGATTGTCGATCTCGATCACTTCACCGTTCGTGAGCGTTACCTTGTAGATAACGCTGGGCGCGGTCGTAATCAGCGGGATGTTGAATTCCCGCTCGATCCGCTCCTGGATGATCTCCATATGCAGGAGTCCGAGGAACCCGCAGCGGAAGCCAAAGCCCAGCGCCGTCGATGTCTCCGGCTCATAGCGGAGCGAAGCATCATTCAGCTCCAGCTTTTCGAGGGCGTCGCGGAGGTCATTGTAGTCCGTCGATTCGATTGGATACAATCCGCAGAACACCATCGGGTTGATGCGGCGATAGCCGGGAAGCGCTACGGCAGCAGGACGGTTCGCGTCGGTGACGGTATCCCCTACCCGTGTATCCTTGACGTTCTTAATGGAAGCAACGATGAAGCCGACGTCGCCAACCGCAAGCTCATCTACGACGGTCATGCGCGGCTTGAAGGCTCCAACTTCGATGACCTCGAAGGTTTTGTCGGTTGCCATGAATTTGATTTTGGAACCCGAACGAATTGAGCCGTCCATCACGCGGACATAGACGATTACGCCTTTGTAAGGGTCATAGTGGGAGTCAAAGATCAAGGCCTTGAGCGGGCTGTCCGGGTCTCCGTTTGGAGGCGGCACCTTGGTGACCACCTGCTCGAGAATCTCCTTAATGCCAATGCCCGCCTTCGCGGATGCCAGCACCGCTTCACTCGCATCGAGTCCGATAACCTCTTCGATCTCGTTCTTCACGCGCTCCGGCTCCGCGCTCGGAAGGTCAATCTTGTTAATGACCGGCAGAATCTCCAGGTTGTTGTCGAGCGCCAGGTACACGTTCGCAAGTGTCTGCGCCTCAATCCCTTGAGCGGCATCGACAACTAGAAGCGCTCCTTCGCAGGCAGCCAGACTGCGGGACACTTCATAGGTGAAGTCGACGTGTCCAGGCGTGTCGATGAGGTTGAGTAGATATTCCTCGCCGTCATCGGCTTTATACGTCAGGCGCACCGCCTGCAGCTTGATCGTGATGCCCCGTTCGCGCTCCAGATCCATCTGGTCAAGCACCTGCTCCTGCATCTCGCGGGTAGAGAGCGCTCCCGTAAATTCCAGAATGCGGTCAGCAAGCGTCGACTTGCCGTGGTCAATGTGGGCGATGATCGAAAAGTTTCTGATTTTTTGCTGTCGTTGCCGAATATCTGCCATCCTCAAGCCTCCGAAAAAGTCACAAGTAGAATAAGTATAGCAGTTTGCACGAGGGACAGCAATGGATCGCCCCCCTTTCCGTTTCCTAACGAATATTGTTCGGGGATTTACCCCATCATACCCAATAATTACATACCTCTACTCTTTCTAGGGAAAGGAATGCAATATGCCCGAAAAGGACTCCCCTGCCCCCTCTCCTGACGAGATCTCAGCAGAGTTGGCAAAGAACCTGGCCGTCATCGACGAGAGACTCGGACACAGCCACGATCTCGTTCATCGAACCATTCAGTACAACGGAGCCCTGCCGTTGATGCTCTTGTATATGGACGGCCTCGTGGACCACGATCGCCTTCACAATTCCATTCTGACCTCGCTTCTCGGGGCAAGGTTCCCTCAGGAGCAAGGCGGCCAGGATTCCAATTCCTGGGCCTTTCTGAACGAACAAGTACTGGTGGCGGCAAAGACCGGCCTGTTTTCATCCATGGACAACTTGCTCCATGAATTGGTAAGCGGCCACGCTATCCTGCTCCTGGAAGGGCATACCCAAGCCATGTGGGTGGACGCTTCGGGCTGGAAGGAACGGAATGTAACAGAGCCATCCTCACAATCTGTTGTGAGAGGGCCGATGGAGGGGTTTACGGAAAACCTCAGCACGAACGTATCCATGATTCGAAAACGCATCCGAGACCCTCGCTTGTGGTTAGAGAACAGGCAGCTCGGCCGCGTGACGAAGACAAATGTCTCCATTCTCTATCTGAGCCATCTGGCTAATCCCGATTTGGTCAATGAAGTGAGAAGGCGATTGGAGCAGATCGACATCGATTCCGTTCTCGAGAGCGGCTACATCGAGGAAGAAATCCAGGACCAGACCCTCACTCCATTCCCCACCATCTTCAATACCGAAAGACCCGATTCAGTGGCGGCGGGCATTCTGGAGGGGAAGGTAGCCATTCTCGTAGACGGAACTCCCTTTGTCCTGCTCGTCCCTACCTTGTTCACTCAGTTTTTTCAGAGTCCTGAGGATTACTATCAACGGGCGGATATCAGCTCTTTGCTCCGTATCATTCGCTTCCTGGCGTTTGTGATTTCGATGTTGCTTCCCGCCATGTATATCGCGATCACCACCTATCACCAGGAGATGCTCCCCACCAATCTGCTTATCAGCTTGTGCGCGCAGCGGGAAGGCGTCCCTTTTCCCGCCTTTATTGAAGCACTGGTCATGGAGATTACCTATGAGATCCTGCGCGAGGCGGGCATTCGCATTCCCAAAACGGTAGGTCAAGCGGTCTCGATCGTGGGGACTCTGGTCATTGGACAGGCCGCCGTGGAGGCGGGAATTGTCTCAGCGGCGATGGTCATCGTCGTTTCCCTCACCGCCATCTCCACTTATGTCATTCCGCAAGCCAACATGTCCATTGCGGTTCGGATGCTGCGCTTCGTGTTCATGCTGCTTGCCGCCTCATTTGGAATCGTGGGGATCCTGATGGGAATCATCGCCTTAACGATGCATTTGGCTTCGCTTCGTTCATTCGGTGTCGCCTATATGAGCCCGTTAGGGCCCTTTATCAAAGAGGATCTGAAGGACACGATCTTTCGAATCAATTGGCCTCGCATGAGCATGCGTCCCGTCTCTAACCAGGTGCAGAATACTCGCCGTCAATTATTCAGAAAGAGAAGGAGGTAAACGGGATGGGAAAAGGGAGCCGACCGGGCCAAATGATTCTCTTGATCCTGGTTCTTATCTTCACTTCTTTGTTTGCCGCCGGTTGCTGGGATCGCCGCGAGTTAAACGCCATTAGCCTCGTCCTTGCCCTTGGGATTGATCAGGAGAAGGATCAATGTAAGGTCTCTGCACAGGTTGTGATTCCGTCAAGCGTCAAATCAAAACAAAGCAACAATGGGAATACAGTGGTGGTTTACACCTCTACTGCCCCTACTCTCTTTGAAGCCATTCAGAAGCTTTCGCAAACGAGTCCTCGTGAAATTTACATCTCCCAGCTGCGGATGCTGATTCTTGGCGAGGAATATGCACGAAACGGCATTACCGAGAGTGTGGAAATGCTGACGAGACACCCTTCCGTCCGGAGCGATTTTTTCATTGCCATTGCGAAGGAACATCGAGCGGAAGAATTGCTGCGTGTTCCATCCCGTCTTGAGAGCGTCCCCGCCAACTCCCTCTATTCGAACCTTCTGACTACAACGGATAATTGGGCCGTCTCCGCCAAAGTTACCGTCGATAAACTGGCTCAGCAGCTTGCGACGGAGGGCGTCGAACCGGTTCTTCCGGCCCTCGAGCTGCAGCAGAAGGATTCCCGGAGCCCTCCTCTTATAAAGTTAACCGGGCTAGGGGTCATAAAAGGCGATCGCTTGGTCGGTTGGTTGAATGAGCAGGAGAGCAGGGGCTACAACTACATCATGAATTTGGTCCAGAGCAGCACGGGCCACGTTACCTTTGAGAATAACGGATTAATTTCCCTTAGGGTGCTCCGGACGACAACGAAAAAAAAGGTCTCCCTGTCCAAAAAGACTCCTGTGGTTCATGTTCGTGTGAAGATGATCGATACGATCACTGAGATCCTTCGTGTTCCGCTGGATTTGAGTAAGCCCGAAGAGATCGCGAAGCTTGAAAAAAAGTGCAACGAACGCACCATCTTTGTAATGAGAAAAGCACAAGATGCCGCACAAAGGCGGTTTCAAGCCGACATCTTCGGCTTTGGGAAGCTGATCCATGAAACAAACCCCAAAGCGTGGAAGAGCATGGCGCAGAATTGGCCGGCTCTCTTTCCCGACGTAGAAGTCGTCTATCAAGTGGACAATCAGGTCCGACGAATTGGAAATACAAGCGAAAGCTTTATCGGAAAGTGAGGGTGCCCCCATGAACACCATGCAAGTACTTTCTTCTCTTCTGACCAGCGTGGTGATCGCCATGATCCACCTGCCCAGCCTGGTGAGAAAGAAGCTGCGCAAAGAGGCGGCAGTCTTTGTCCTTCTTCTAGCAGTTGGCACCTGGCTGTTCCTCGAAGGGTTAGCTCTGGCGGATAACCTGTCGCCGCTTTATTTGATCAAATGGCTCTATGAGCCTATAAGTCAATGGGTTGGCCGATTGCTTCCAACTTGGGGAGGCTGAATAGGATGGAGCGAGGACGCATTAGTACCCGGCAAGCCGCCGTGCTCATCTTTCTGGTCGTTGTAGGAGAGAGCATCCTTCTATATCCAACCGTATTGGCGAACATCGCGAAGCAGGATGCCTGGATTGCCGCTTTTCTCGGACTTCCCTTTGGGATGGGGCAAATTTGGATCTACTATCGCTTGCTGCTCAAGCACCCGGGGAAGACCCTCCTGGAGATCATCGAAGCGACCCTCGGAAAATGGGGTGGAACGCTGTTGTCCGTGTGGTATCTCTTTTTCTTCTACGTAACGACCTCTGCTCTCATTCGAGAGACCGGGGATTTTCTGGCCACGCAATATTTTACAAACACACCGCTGAGAGCCATTCATATGTTGCTGATTGCGCTCTTGCTATGGGGGATCTATTGCGGACTTGAAGTCATCGCCCGCACCGCCGAAATTCTCTTCCCGCTGCTGTTGCTGTCCACGCTGATCATATGGCTGTGCCTGCTCCCTCAGGTAAAAGCGGAAAACCTGCTCCCCGTCTTTGAAGGAGGCTCGCTTCCCTTGATCCACGCCATCATGGTTGTGGTCTCTTACCCGTTCGGGCAGGCGGTCGTCATCAGCATGATTCTCCCGTTCGTCAACCGTCAGCCGCACTTGGGTCGAGACATAATCCTCTCCGCAGCGATGGGCGGCGCCTTAATCGGCATGATGCTGCTTTTCTCTCTTCTGGTTCTCGGATCCTTTAACACCGAAAGCACCATCTACACCTCTTATGTGCTCGCACAGAAAATCAACATTGGAAACTTTCTACAACGCATCGAAGCCATGTTGACGGGGGCCTGGCTCATTAGCAGTTTCTTCAAAAGCGTTCTCTACTCCTATGCCACTGCTTTAGGAACCGCGCAGCTGTTCAAGCTCAAGGAATTTCGTCCTCTGATTTTCCCGATCGGGATGATCCTGTTCGGGCTGTCCGTGCTCTTTGCCCCAAGTATCCAGTATTACCTGTTTACTTTTGATCCCTATTGGACCCTGTGGGATCTTACAAACGGGTTGGTCCTTCCCACTCTGCTGTTGCTGTGGCCTGCAAGGCTTATCAACCGAGCAAGCGGTTGAACAAGTCGACAATCCACCCAACGACAGCGGAGAAGAATCCCCGCACCGCTTCACCAAGCTTGTTGCCGAGCCGGTTCAGGAAGGAATCCGAAGAACGGGATTCCAGGCGGGTCGGCTCCCCCCACTCCGCCTTTTCCGGGCTGAGGCCCGCGGCCGCTGCCCGGATCGGCACCGTTTCGCCGTTCGCTGCTGTTCCAGTCGATCGCGGCGGCTCTTGGGTCGTCGGGCGGTTCTCAGCAGCGGAGCCGCTCCCGCCCGACGAGCCCTCGCCTGGAAGACGGCTCGCATTCGCCGGAATGCTCGGCTCCTCCGGCCCATTTGCTTTCTCACCGGCCGCTCGAGGCCAGTACGATTGATGCACCGCTGCCGGGTCTTCCCCTTGCTGCTTCGCAGCTTGGTCGATGCCGAAAAAGATGCCGAAGCCGATGAGCAGCAGAATCCAGCCTGTCTTTCCCCATCTGCGCATCTGTTACCCCTCCTTGCCGTTTGAGGATTGCGGCGCATCGGCCTTCACTGCGCTCTTCGCGATCTCGGAGATCGCTGCTGCGAGCACATCCGCCGTGCGGTAGCATTCCTCCAGCGAATTGTACGGTCCGCCGATCTCGACGAGTACACTGTTCTCCGACAGCGTCTGGTTGTATTCGGCATTCCCCTCATGCGGAGTCTTCCCCCATATGCCGCGTGAAAGCCCCGGCATCTTTTCTTCAAGCAACGAATGGACCTGCGCGGCAAATTCCTCATTTTTCTTCCAATGGGGGTTGCGCTGTCCGATGATGAAGTAGATTTGAGCGTAATCCTTGCCGTCGATCGTGGCCGTGGTTTTCTCCCGCTTGAGTGAATCCCGGTGAATATCAAAGACAAATTGGATGTTCGGATGGGCAGCGAAGGCTTCCTTGACCGTCTTGTTGGAGTATTTGTAGGAGTAGATATAATTGAAATCCTTCACCACGCTGCTGTAGTCCGTATTGTAAGCAACGGCTCCCACTCCGCGCTGCTCCAATTGGGCTGCAAGGCGCTTTCCGACAAGCGTTACGTTCGTTTTGGAGCTGTAAGCCTTGTCGGGATCATTAACGCCGGGCAGATTGGGAAGATAGGATTCCCGGTTATGAGAGGAATAGATGAGCACCAGCTTTTCATCTGTAGAAGGCTCCTCCTTGGTCTCCGCAGGAGGAGAGGCGGTCTTCGCTGGAGCCTCGCTTGGTGCCGGAGTGGAGGTTGACGGAGCGGGATCCGTTGGCGCATCGGAAGGCTCTACGGGACTTGCAGAGCCGGACGGGTCAGGAGCATCCGTTCCATGATCATCGCCTGCTCCCTGCGAAGGCGTATAATCCTCGGGACCGCTCAGATCGTCCGCGCCCCCTGTCGACTTTCGAAGCAGGATGGCTTTGTCTGTGTTCAGACCGGGCACTTCTCTCGCCAGAAAGGTTCGGGGGTCCTTCGGATTGATATCGGTCAAGAGTCGGAAGGCGAAGCTGATCATGCTGGATCCGCTGAAGGAGGAGGCTTCCGCGTCTTTTTGCAGATGGGGGATCTCCTGTCCGATAGCGTCGATGAAAAAAGCGTTGGAGATCGCAGCGGCCCATCCCTTCACGGGAGACACCGGGGCGCGGTCCACCTTGCTGCTGGCCATAGCGGCCAGTCCAACCAATAGAAAAAAGACGAACGTGCACAGGACGAGGGTGCCCATGGTCCTCAGCATCGCGCAGAAGCGCTGCCATCCTTTTCGGATTCGGCTGAGGTCGAGGGTAAAGGAAGTCCATTTCATGGGGGAGCCTCCGATCGAGAGTTTCAGGGAGAGTCGCTTCTTCCTGTTTACTAGACTCTATGAATCTCTTCTATCGAATAGAACCTGCCGCGCATGACAAAAAGGCGCTTCTTCTTCGAACACACCGCAATAGAGCCGGGGTTTGAAGAACAAGCGCCTAGTAAATGAAGCGACGAAGTCTGCTCATGCAGGAAAACAGAAAAAGAATCGGCTTACTTCACCGGAACATTCGCCGATGCCGGAAGTTCGGCATCACCGTTCAAGTAGCTCTCGACGGTACCGGGAACATCCTTCAGCGTCGGCACCGTAAAATAAGCGCCCGGCGGTTTGGTCGTCAGCTCCACAATGTTGTAATCCCATTCCCGGATAGCGGGAACATAGATGGCTTTAATGCCCCTTTCCAGGGCAGGCAAGATATCCGTGCGCAGGGAATTCCCCACCATCCAGGTTCGAGCGCGGTCAAAGCCGTTCTCGCTCAGAATGGCTTCAAGCGCAGCGGAGTTTTTGTGCTGGCGAATGAAGATCCGCTCCCCGAAGAAATCCCCCAGCCTTAACGTCTCCACCTTGCGCTTCTGGATCGACTCCACCCCGCCCGTATACAAGAACAGCCGGTGTCCCTGATCACGAAGGGCGGTCAAGGTTTCCACCATATCAGGGTAAGGCTCCACGTTCCGGTCATAGACGGACTTGCCTAACGCCAGCAGTCCTTCCACCTCTTCTTCGCTCTCGGGACGACCGGTCATTTTGGAAAAATGGCGGTAGGTTTCCACCAGCGAGATGGGAAAATGGTCTTCCGTGAACCCCTGTTGAATAACCCCTGCCGTATCGAGCTCATATTGCTTGTCTTTGACCGCGTCTGCGGTAAGGGAATAAGCGGCAAACCAGGTCGTCAGTTGGTCGCTGAATTGGTCGATGACCATATCGAAGTAAATATTGCAATGGCTGAGCGTGTCGTCCATGTCAAACAGGATGTTCTGCGATAACATGCTCGCGCCCCCTCTCTCTATCCGTGCTCCAAGAACGTGTCTGCAAACCTGATATTCGAACCCTTCATGGGGGTTGCAGACAAGCTCCTAATCGAAGACCGGTTGGTTTTCTCCTGACTATATCAAACTGACGCTCAAAAAAAAAGAGGCGAGAAGCGCTCTCCGCTGCACTCCCGGCCTCCTGCAGAGCCAGTCTGTCAATGCGTATAGGCCGCTACATTGTCGGAATCCACTGCTGCATGGAGGGCAGCGTTCAGCCCGCTCGCGATAATGTTGGCGATGTCCTCGATGAATTGATCGATCTCCTTCGGCGTCACGAGCAGGTCCTGTCCAATCGGGTCCAGCACCTCTTTGACAAGCAGGAGGCGCTCTTGGTCCGTCAGCTTGTCCAGCATGCCGAGGATTTTATCCGAGCTCTGGGTTTCCTTACGGAAGTGGGCCGCCATGAGGTCGATGCTGTTGTCCACAATGGTGGAGGCATACACCACCGTGGGAACGCCGATGGCAATGGTGGGAACGCCAAGAATTTCCTTGGTGAGCCCCTTGCGCTTGTTGCCAATGCCAGAGCCGGGATGTACCCCGGTATCGGCGATCTGGATCGTCGTGTTCACCCGGTCGAGCGAACGAGAGGCGAGCGCATCGATGGCGATGATCAAGTCCGGCTTCGTCTTCTCCACGATGCCCTGGACGATCTCGCTGCTCTCAATCCCCGTTGTCCCCAGCACGCCGGGCGCGATCGCACTCACTTCGCGATACCCATATTCCACCTGCCCCGGCATGAGCTGAAAGTAATGACGGGTGACCAATACGTTCTCAACCACGATGGGGCCAAGGGCATCGGCCGTGACATTCCAGTTGCCCAATCCGATAATAAGCACCTTGGCATCCGGATCGATGCCGATGCGCTTCAGAAAATCTCCGAATTCCCCAGCGAAGCGGGTGGCTACCAAATCCTGCAGGACCGAGTCCTTTCGGCGGAGGCCGGGAACTTCCAATGTTACATAATGACCCGGAAGCTTGCCGATGGAGCGGCCCGCTTCTGCCGTTTCAATGTCGAGGACCGTTGTTTTGATCCCGTCCTCCTCGTGCACGTGCTGGTTGATCCCCGGCACCGCGTTCCCTCTGCGCCGGGCCGCCAGCTCGTTGGCCTCCAGGGCGAGGTCCGTACTGCCCATGTAGATGATGTCCTTTTCCATCCCGATCCCTCCCTTGGGTTTACATGCCGTTAGTGTGTGAAATCGCAAGGGAGTTATACCTGCTTTCATTCCAACTCTTGCTTTTTGAAATGGGCCATGATAAAATATTTAAAGTTGTCAACCATATGCAAATGGTATGGTTTTTCGAGTAGGAGGTGAACGTGATGCCGAACATTAAATCCGCTATTAAACGCGTAAAGACGAACGATTCCCGCCGTCTGCGCAACGCTTCCCAAAAGTCCGCCCTGCGTACGGCTATCAAGACTTTTGAGAACACCGCCAGCACCGGTAACGTGGATTCCGCTAAAGAAGCTTTGGTACAGGCGACGAAGAAGATCGATAAAGCCGCTACGAAGGGCTTGATCCATAAAAACACCGCCAACCGCAAGAAATCCCGTCTGGCTAAGAAACTGAACGCTCTGAATGCTCAAGCGTAAGCTTCATCACCACCGGTTCGGACCGCCCTCGGGCGGTCCGTTTGCGTTTCAGCATAGAAAAAGGGAGCGAGCCTGAAGGCTGCCCCCTCCTATTCCAGTGAGATGGAAAAACTTACGGATATTCTTAGCAAAATAAGCGAAGCATCTATCAAGCTGCCAGCTTGAGCAAGAGCAGTTCAAGCCCCAACACCTTGTCGACTCGTCCCGTCTTCATGGCGTAATCGAGATCGGCCAGCTCGGTTAAAATCCGCTTCAGTTGATCTTGATGATAAGATCTCCCTTGCTCGGCTGCAAGCTTCACCGGATAAGGATGCGAACCCAGATGAGTCGCCGTTTGCTGTTGGGAGTATCCTTGGGCATACAGATCCTTCACCTGCAAAATCAGCCGAAATTGACGAGCCATGAGCATCACCAGCTTGATCGGCTCCTCTTTTTGCTTGAGCAGCTCATGCAGTTGATCCATCGCCTTGTCCAGCCTGCGGCGTACGATATCCTCCATGAGCAGGAAGACATTTTGCTCCGCGCTTTTCACGACGAGCTTCTCCACGGTGGAGACATCAATCGACGCTCCTTCTCCCGCATAGAGGGCCAGCTTGGCCAACTCCGCGTCCATCGCCTGCAATTGGCCGCCGGTAAACAGCAGGAAGCGTTCCACGGCTGTCCGCTCGAAGGTGACACCATGCTTCTTCGCTCGCTGCTCCAGCCAGCCGGGCAGTTCCTCTGCCGACAAAGGGGCAAACGGCTTGATCGCCTTCTTCTCCTTGAAGGTCTTCACCAGCTTTTTCCGTTCGTCCAGCTTCTCCGCATCGACGGTCAGAATCAGCTTCGTATACGGCGCGGGAGCACTCAAGTACGCGAGCAGCCGGTCAGTTCGATGCTCCACCTTGGACGTATCCTTCGCGCCGGTGAAGAACAGCGCGGAGCTCGCAAGAATCAGCTTCCGCTCCGCAAGAAACGGAGCCGTCTCCGCCTCATCCAGCACTTCGTCCAGCGAGGTCTCCGTCAAATCATATCGAATAAGGGCAAAATCGCGAAGCTCCGGGTCTACCCACTTCTCCATCTGCCGACTTATATACTCGTCCTTCAAAAACTTTTCTGTGCCGTAGCAAACCAGCACGGAACTTTCCTCTGCCACTCTCGGCACATCCGTTCCATCAGGCTCATTATAACACAAAGAAGCGGCGTGCCGTTGTTCCGGCACGCCGCCCCTTTATGAGAACACCCCGCCCGAGCCCTAGAAACACGGGAACTGGGGTGGAACACCTTGGCGGGTTGCCGAGGGCCTGTTCCCACTTACGCTAGCATATTCTCCCCATGGCCAAATGATGCAGCCGGAAGCCTATCCCCGGAAGATTATTTGGTCAATTCCTTTTTGAGTGCAAGGTCGATCATGTACTCGTAGTAGCTTCCGTTTCCTTTGCTCACAACGTAGAGCAACTGATAATTGTTGGCCCACTCCGTCAACTGGACCGAATCGGAATCCTCCCATTGAACCGGAGACTGGAACACCGTCCCTCCGCTGCTGTCCCGAATGACGACCCGCTGGCTTTCCACCACAGCCACGTACTTCGCATTGGGGGAAGCGATGCGGGATACATCGATGTTGCCGCCGAGGAACAACCCGCCGCCCGAATTCGAGCCGAACGACTCCTTCTCCCCCAACGAATCATTCTGGGTGATTTCCCCTGGCTGGATAAACGTTCCCGTGCCAGAGTTGGTCGCCCCGGAGGAAGCATTCCCGGAAGGAAGGGACGACGAAGGCGGTTGGCTTTGGGTATCGTCTGCTGCCTTCTCGTCGCGGTTAATGGCGATCGAAGATGTGATTCCTTTTGGAGAATCTTCCTGCGACGTCGGCATTCCCTTTCTCAAGAGATCCGAGCTTTCGGAATCCGGGGTACCGGATTGAGTTCCTATGCTCAGGTTCTCGGACGACGGCGAAGAATCTGCCGTGCTCGGGGTCATCAGGAAGGTTTGAGCGCCTTGATTCCCTGCCTCAGCAGGAGCCGGACTGGCCTTGCTCTCCTTCCCCGATTCGTCGGACACTTTGTCGGGCAGCACGATTCCGCCCTTGGATTCCACCTGTGCAACCGGCGGAGGTGTCACGACATCGAGCGCGGTTTTGCCGCTCGTGTTGGTGTTCCCTCCGGGCCCCAGTGTCTGGAACAAAAACGCACCGACAAAGAGAGCCGCTGCGGCCGTTCCGGCATACACCCATCGAGGATGAGGCCGCCGCTTGCGCAGCGGAAGCACCTTCTCGTGAGGCTCCTGGGGTACAGGAGAAGCGGCGGGAACCGGCTTCTCGATTTCGAGCTCATCCAGCCGAGGCAGGATCGAGTCCACGATGCTGAAAGGAGGCCGAACGTCCGGCAGCGACTCAAGCCCGTCGGAGAGCTGCTGCAGCCGTTCGAACATGGACGCACATTCGGGGCAGTGGTTGAAATGCGAAACCATGCGCTGCTGTTCCATCTCGGCCAGGTCGTGATCCAGGTATCTCTGCATGAGTTCCATCACTTCGGAACAACTCATCCCCGAACACCACCCTTCTGATAATCTTGGAGGTATTGCTGCAGCTGCTGCCTCGCCCGAAACAAATAGGACTTGACGGTGTTAATGGGCAGCTGCAGCGAATCTGCGATTTCGGCATAGCTGAAATCATGCAGATAGCGCAAGACGATAACGGTCCGATGCTGGACCGGCAACTTGTCGATGGCTTCTATAATGTCCTTTTGGGCGAAGACGGCCATAACCTCATCTTCTACAAATTGCCCCGACGCAAACACCATCTCGTGTTCATCAATGGAGACGGAGGGCTTGGTCCGACGAAATTTGTCGATGCAGATATTGGTCACGATGCGCTGAACCCACGTTTTGAACAGGGCTCGCTCCTCGTAGGTGCCGATCTTCTGATAAATCCGAATTAAGGCTTCCTGGGAGGCATCCATGGCGTCCTGCTCATTGTTTAACAAATAGTAAGCCGTCTTATAGACATGCGGTTCAATTTCCCGCAAAAGAGTGATGAGTGCATCGCGGTCTCCCGCTTGTGCCGCCTTGAGCGTTTCAGGCGCTACCACGGAGGTCCTCCTCTCTTGCAAACTCTCAGACGGAGTATGCGTTCAAAAGGTTGCAATTTTTTTATTTCAAATCGGGGAACTCCTCTTGATTCACCAAAATGGGCGCAAGCACCCTCCTTCTATTTCTCCGCCAAGGCCCGATTCCCTGCCATGGGGCTCACTTTTCCACAAATTCAAAGCAGCTTTGTAGGAAAATCGTTCTAGAACGTGTTTGCATACCTGCTCTAGGGCAGCCTTGTTTCCACATGAAGCGCCTCTCGCGTGACGCGAAACCGGACCTCTCCCCTCTCATCGGTTCGGAGGACAGAGGCCTCTGCCTCGTTCAGCCGGGTGAGCGTATCCGCCGAGGGATGTCCGTATAAATTGGATTTACCCACGGAGATCACAGCAAAGCGGGGCTGCCAATAAGACAACCACCCGATTCCGGTAGAATGCTTGCTGCCGTGGTGAGCGACCTTGAGCACATCGATGGGATATCCTCCAGTCGGAAGAACGTTCCGGTTGGCGATCAGTTCGCGCTCTGTTATTTGCCCCATGTCGCCGGTGAACAAGAAGGTTCGATTGTAGAGCTTCAATAGAAAGACGAGCGAAACTTCATTTTGCTCTGCAGCAAGCTTCAATTCGCCTGTCGGAGCGGGGGGACCTAGAAAGACGAGCTCCGTGTCGTCATCCGGGCGGTACCGAGAACCTTCCCCAGCCTGATAGAGCGGGATTCCTCGTTCTTCCGCGGTTCGAAAAAGCCGTTCGGCCATCGGACTATTCTTCAGAGTACCATTAAACACAAGTTTGCGCACAGTGAGCTGCTCGACCACCGCCATTAAGCCGCCGATGTGGTCCTCATCGAGATGAGTAACGAATACGGCATCCAGTATCCCGATGCCTCGTTTTTTGAGCAGCGGGACGAGCGTCTTCTTCCCTACCTCGTAGGGATCGCGGCGCTGCTTCCATTCCTCTCCGGCGCGTTTGATGGTCAAGGCGCCTCCCCCGTCGATGAGCAGGTGCCTGCCCGCAGGCGTCGTCACCAGGATGGAATCGCCTTGTCCAATATCCAGGAAGGAGACGGTCGCCGCTTGTGCACGCTCCCCTCCAGGGAGGATGCCTCCGCAGCCGAGAGCCAGCACGAACAGCGCTGCGGAAGCGTTTCGGACCCGGGAGAGAGGGAAGCCTGTTCTCCCTCTCCCGCTTCCGAACCGCTCCGGCAGCCGAATGCCCGCTTTTCTGCGGCGGCGGGCGGCCTGCTCTCTCGCCAGTGCGGCGAGCAGCAAGGCGCAGGCAGCGTAATAGAACAGGATCCAGCCGACAGGGGGAGAAGGCCAGATCAAGCGAACATGCGCGCCCTGATTCATCCAGGATACGAGGCGGAAGGAAGCCCGATTCACCAGCGCGACCGGCCAAGCGATCCATTCACCGGCCGCTGGATAGACAAGTACGGCCAGCATGGCCAGCGTCCCGCCGGGTGTCACTACGTAACTGACGATGGAGACGAGCAAAAGGTTTGCAGGAAGCGACAAGAACGAGACTTGATTGAAGTAATAAACGGTTAGAGGAAAGGACGCCAATTGGGCGACAAGCGTCACCGAAAGGGTTCCATTCAGGAGAGGATTCTTCACCGGCAGCAGACGAGAGAAGGAAGGAACACCGAGGATCAACCCCGCGGTTACCAGGAAGGACAGCTGAAAGCCTACATCCATCAAGTAGTACGGATGGACAAGCAGCATGAGGAGCGCGGTTAGGGATACGAGATGGAGACCGTCCTTGAGGCGGTTCTTGCGAGCGGCGTACAAGGCCAGCATCGCCATCAGTCCGGCCCTCATGATGGAGGGAGCCGCGCCGGTTAGCAAGACGTAGAACGGAAGCAGCACCATCACGATCAATTGAGCCGTTTCCCGGGGCAGACGGAGAAGCCGAAAAAGGCCGAGGAAGGCCGCCACGAACACCGCGACATGGAGGCCGGAGATGGCCAGAAGATGCGTAAGCCCCAGCTCGGAAAACTGTTCATACTGATCAGGTTCAATTCCATCTGTGATCCCAAGGATCAAACCGTTCATATACCCCGCCTGGTCTTCCGGGAATACCGCTTCGATCGAGCCGCTGAGTTTCTCTCGAAGTTCATCAACGGCTCGCTGGATGGGCAGCAGGGAGAGCCATCCGGCCTCCTTGCCGGACTGAACGATCCCGTCTGTCCCTTTTACACTTAAGAGATAGTGAATGTGCTGGCGCCGCAGATAAGAACGGTAATCGAACCCGCCGTAATTGCGGGCGGGCTCCGGCTTCCGTAAGGTGCCGGTCAAATGAACCCGGTCTCCCCGTCTCCAAGCAGCCGCAACGGCTTGCTCCTCCTCGCGCAGGAGGCGGACGGTGACCCGAAGCTTTTCCTCGACCTCCACTTCCGGCGCTCCCTGCACCGATGCGGAGGTCCCTTTCAAATAGAAGGAGGCACGATCCCCATCCACTTCGACCGGAGTGAGGAGGGTTCCGGTCGCCTCGATCGTCGCTCCATCGAGCGAAGCCGCTGTCTTCTCCTGCAGGTCGCTTTGATTGGCCGAGTCAAACCAGCTGTAATACAGGAAGGATACCATCACCATCAATAGTATAGGAAGCATCGACTGAATAGGACTTCTTCCATGTCGAAGCGCATGGCCTTGTGCCGGCAATCGCTTGCGGGAAACGAGCTGAATTCCTCCCCACCCCGCAATCAAGAGAAGGGACACGCCGAGCATCAGCCCCGCTGATGGAGCGGGTCCGAATCGGGCTGCTGCTGAATATCCGGCGAGGAGTGCGAGCGTCCCCTTTACCAATGGACTGATCTTCATCGAAATTCACACTCCATCCTCATAAATCTCCGTCCTCATACAAAGAACCCCGCCTATTCTTCAGGCGGGGTTCTTCCCTCGTTGCAAAGTGAAGCAATCGATTTTGAGTGTTCTCTTAATTGATGATATCGGTGAGCGTGTTTTCTGGAGGCTCGTAATTCGCCAGCTGGCGAAATACAATGCCCCTCGTATCCATGAGGCGAGACACCTTGTCCATGTCCTTCGGATAAGACCGATGATAGACGATTTCCTTAATCCCGCTGTTTGCCAGCATGTTGGCACAGGTCCAGCAGGGCTGGTCGGTCACATAGACGGTGGAGCCTTCCCGATCGGCCCGGTCGGTGAAGAGCAGCAAATTCTGCTCTGCGTGGATGGTCCGAATGCAGCGCTGCTTCTTGACCACCTTCTCTTCACCGTCCACCACCTGAACCTCGTACTCCTCGGTCAGCATGCAACCCGCATCGTTACAGTCCGGCACGCCCATCGGCGCTCCATTATAAGCCGTGCCCAACAGCTTTTTGCCCTGTACAAGCACAGTCCCCACATGGCGACGAGGGCATTGAGAACGGGTCGACGCCATGAAGGCGATATCCATAAAGTAGGTATCCCAATCTTTTTTTCTTGCCATAGTTCCTCCTGCTGCGGTTTACTCCCAATTTGTGCTTATTTTCTCACACCTCACGGGAAAAGGGAAGCGGAAGGCCGCGTCCTCCTGCTTAGAAGGCCCGCCTCTATTTTCTCACCGTGATCCGATCCTTGAAGGAGGCATAGGTTTTCTCTCCAATCCCCTTCACCTCTGTGATTTCGCTTGCCATTCGAAAGCCGCCATGCTCCTCTCGGTACTGGATGATGGCCTTCGCCTTCGTCTCCCCGATTCGCGGGAGCTCCATCAGCTCTTCGAGCGTGGCGCTGTTCAGGTCGATCAAGCCCGTGTCGGGGGCAGCCGCTGCCGGTATTTGCGAGTCGGCAGAGGCCTCCCCCGCTGGTGCAGGCACAGCAGCAGCCACGCCCTGCTCGGTCTCCTTATCCTGCAATAAGGGATCTGCGCTCGGAAGCTCGGCATTGTTCCCTTCAACCGATGAAGCCGAGGGCGACTCCCTTTCCGGTGATACCGGTTGGGTTGCCTCTGCTCCTTTTCCACTCGCAGCCGGTACCGGCGTGGCCAGAGCTGCTTCCATCTGGTTATTCATCAAGGTAAACCCGCTCGCTTCCTCTGGCGGCCGATCGGTCGCACGCCCGAGCCAAAATCCTCCCGCCACGAGCAGCACCGCTGCCATCGCGACAAGAAGCTGCTTCCGGTATTGCAAGATCATCGTCCCCATCTTCCGTCTCCTCCTCTTGCCCCTTGGTAAAACAAAGCACCGCCTTCGTTTCCCTGCCGGGAAAAGAAGGCGGTGCTTCCGCCGATCACAATTGATTTCTTCCATTATACCCCAGTCCGAACCAGCCGACAAGCCTCTTCGCAGATAATCCTTCCGTCTGATAAACGAATCGTTCGATCACCGAAAGAGGCCGCATGGGCATCATGCGTCACCATAAGCACCGTCATGCCTCTCTCTCTACTAAGCGTCTGCAGCAAACGGAGAATCTCTTCGCCAGTTCTTGTATCGAGATTGCCGGTTGGCTCATCTGCAAAAAGAATAGCTGGATCAATCGCAAGAGCTCTAGCCAAGGCAACCCTCTGCTGTTGGCCACCGGAAAGCTGGTATGGAAACTGCTTGCGCTTATCGGTCAGCTCCACCTGCTCCAGCAGCTCGCTCACTCGATCGCGGTATGCCTTTGCGCGAATGTTGCCCAATTCCAGAGGCAGGGCAATATTCTCCTCGACCGTCAAGGTCGGAACCAGGTTGTAGAACTGAAAAACAAAGCCGAAGCGGGTTCTCCTCAGCTTACTCATGGCAGCATCCCCCAGAGAAGAGAGGGGGCTTCCCTCGAATCGAACCTCTCCATGAGTTGAATTTTCCAGTCCGCTCAGCACATAGAGCAGAGTACTCTTTCCTGATCCGGAGGGACCGACGATCGAAACGAAGGAGCCCTTCTCAATGGCAACATCCACCCCGCGAAGAACCGGCACCATTCCTCCATCGAGCTCGAAGGACTTCTCTAGTTTTTTTCCTTCCAGTATGATCATGTGCTCCTCCTATTCGACACCTTTGATTGATGGAATAACATCCATACGCCGCAAGCTTCTATAGGGCAAAATCGCACTCACGGCACCAAGGAATACGGCACAGATCAGCAGGAGAGGGAGAAAAGCAGGATTCCCTTGTCCAGACAAATCCCCTATACGATAGGCGAGAATGCGCACGAGGTATTCATTCATGCCCCAGCCAAGCAACAGGCCAAGGAGGCCGCCTTCCAGACAAAGGAGCAAGCTTTCCCCCACTATCGTGCGAAGCAGCTGCGTTTGAGACATGCCGATGGTCCTTTCGATGGCGAAGCTTCGCTTGCGGGTCAGAATGGACAGCATCAGGTTATTGTTCAGACCGATCACACTGACCCCAGCCGAAAGGAGAAAGAGCAGGTCCACGATAAGAAACAGCTTTGCGTTTTGCTCATCATTCGCTTCCATCATCCTATCGATCGTTGTGAGCGAGCTGTATTCCTGCTCGGGGATCGCACCGCGAACAGCGTTCTCCATCGCATCTGGTGAAACTCCATCCTTTGCCTTCAACAGATAGAAGCTGGAGTCCCCCCCTGCGAAGTCTCGTTCCAGATTCGAGCGAGGCAGAAACAAAACCTTTCCCATGTTTTCAAAGCTGCTGCAGATGCTGACGATCTGATACGACAAGCCTCCAGCTGCACCCGGAAGTTCCAGGACATCCCCAACCTTCTTATGAGCTGCTTTGGCGAATGTCGTAGTGATGATAAGGCTTCGATCCTTCTGCAGCTTTGCAAACTCATGTGACGCAGGGGAGCTGCCAAAGGATTCAAAAGCAACCGCCCCATAGTCAGCGGGATCAATTCCTGCGAGTTCAACCTTGATTCCCTCCACACGGCGAGTCGCTCTCGTCTGCGAAATGACCTTATCCACCCCATCTATCGCTTGAAGCTTTGGAGCAAGCCCTGCTCCGGGGATACTTCCAGCTAGTGCAACATCCATTGTTCCGTAAACGCCCTGAGAGGATTCTCTGACGAGTGCTGAGGTCTGAAAGCTCAAAAAGGCAATGCCGATGACAAGAGAAATCAGCACGAGAGACTCGGCGGATCGAACATAACTGCGCTTAAGCTCTTTACCGGCAAGCCGAATCTCCGCACCGAACAAGGCGAGAAGCGGGGAGAGCCCCGTCAGCAGCATCCGGTGCAGAACTTCAAGCAGCAGAACGAATCCGACGACAAATAGCACAAGAGCAGCGATTAACCACACGAACCCCTCTTTCGTCGTTCCGTAAGCGAATAGAGAGGTTACAGCCAGAATCAGGAGCCCCGCGCCAATGATCGTTTTGCCCATACGAACTGCGCTCTTTTCTCTTCTCGGGCCTCCTTTCAGACTCTCCACGAGCGACAATCGAACAGCAGCAAGAGCGGACGAGAGAACGCTGGCGAGCCCTGCCCCAACAAGGCCCATGTACAGGAGCAGAACCTTCCAGCCAGTAATAGCGATGGCCGCTTCCTCCCCGGTCACGCTCTGCAGAAGATAACGAGTCATGGGGATTCCCGCCGCGATTCCGATCGCAGCAGAAAGCGAAGCGATCCATGCATTTTCCAGAAGCAGCCCTCCGACGATCTGCTTCTTCGATGCTCCAACGCTCCTCAAAGTACCCAGTTCGCCCATCCGTTCCTGAATAAGTGTCTTGAAGGTCGAGTACGTAAGGTACAGAGTGAGAAAAACCGCAAAGGCAGAGAAGATGGTCAAGGCCATGCTGACCGTTCCGACATAGGCTTCGTAGTAGTCGAGATCATAGTTTTGTTGGACCTTGAGCGCCGGATCAAGTCCCTTCTGAACACCCGCCTTGACGGCTCCCAGCTCCTCCAGGTCCCTCAGCGTAAGCCCGATGGAGGTCGCTTGCCCTTCGCGATCGAATAGGTTCGAAGCCTCCTCCCGTGCGATAAAGACCATTCCCTCGTATTGAAAAATGCCCTTGTCGGGAGCAATTCCTGCAATGGTCAGTACCGCATGCCTGTCTCCGGCACGAAGCTCCATCCGTCCTCCAAGCTCAAGGTGAACGCGATGGGCCGTCGCTTCGCTGATGATCGCTTTCCCAGCAAAGGGCTCCAGCCCCTGGCTTTCAACAAACGAGAACGGAAATACCTTCATCTGCTCGGCATAGTCAATCCCAATGACGGACAACTCCTCCGCATCCATTTGACCGACAAGGGCGGCTCCCGCCCCGATCCGAACGCTCGCCTGCTCAATGCCAGGGATTTGGTTCAGGTGAGCCAGCGGCTCAGCTACTGCGAAATACGGATCATTCTCCTTCGCGGACACGATCGACAGTTGGCTGTTCAAGGTTTGATCACGCAGGCTGGCGAGCCGCGAATCCATGGCGGCTTCCCGGAAGAAAACAGCGGCCATCAGCGTGAGAGCCGACAGCCAAAAGGTTAAGAAAACGAGAAGAAACCGCAGCTTCTTCCGTTTGATGTTGCGCCAGGCCAGCTTTCCGAAAATGCGCATAAGGGCCTCCTGTCGAAAACGGACATCATGCGATGCAGGTTTCGGGATTGGGTTCGGGATTGCGGAGAAAATCGGCGTACCGCCCATTGGTTTCGAGCAAGCTTTCGTGCTGGCCCGATTCCACGACGCGCCCCTCCTCAAAGACAAAGATGGTGTCCGCGTGGACAATCGTTGTCATTTTGTGGGCGATGACGATGACCGCATGCTCGTGGGCCAGTTCCTCCAACGTTTCACGGATAATCAGCTCGTTCTCGGGATCGAGCGCGGAGGTCGGCTCGTCGAAGATGAACAGGGAAGGCCGCTTGACCAACGCCCGAGCAATGGAGAGTCGCTGCTTCTCTCCACCGGACAGGTTAACCCGTTCCGTAACGATGCTGTCATAGCCGTCCGGGAGAGCGGCGATTTTGTCATGAAGCTTTAGCTTGCGGCAGACACGCTCCATCTCCTGGTCACTGACTGCGGCATTTCCACACCGGATATTATCACGGATGCTGGCATTCAACAGATCAATGTCCTGTGACACAAAGCTGACGTTTTCGCGAAGTCTCCTCGTCTCGATCTGATCGAGAGTCTCTTCGCCAATTCGAATACTCCCCGAGCTCGGGGCATACAGCTTCAGAAGCAGCTTTACGAGTGTGCTCTTTCCTGAGCCTGACGGGCCGATAAAAGCACTCAGCCCTTTTCCCGGGATGACGAGCGACAAGTCGCGGAGAGCCTCCGAGCCTTCCTCCTTGTAAGAGAAGGAGACGTCATGTACCCGAATATCCCCTGATACTCTGCCGTCCTCTCGGCCATCCAGTGCTTCGTTCTCCATCTCCATATATTCGAATACTCGATCAAAGATGGGGATTGTCTTATTCAGCTCGATGTTGTTGTCGAGAAGCTCATAGACCGGTTGAACCAGGAGCTGAAAGTAGAGTCCCATCCCGATTACCGTTCCGAGTGTCATCGTATCTTGCATGACCGATAACGTACCTAGCCCGTAAATGACACACAGAGACAAGACCACCAGCACATTCGCCAGGTTGTTCAGGAGAATATTCAAGGCCATGATGTTTTTGTTCGCCTTATAGCATCGAGTGAGTACGGCTTGAAAGCGAGCTTGTATGTCAGGCTCTACGCTAAAGGCCTTAATGGTTAAAATCGAGTCTGCCATCTGATTGATGCTCGTACACATCCGGTCATAGTTTTCTTGCTGCTCGAGGGCTAGCTTGTTGAACCGCTTGCTGATGATCCAGTTTACGCCGAAGAACACGACGAACAGCCCCGCCACAATCATCGTTAGAGAGGCAGAAAGATAAAGCATCCCCACGACGATGGTGATGATCATCAGAATGTTTTTGATAAATACGACAAAAAAGTTCGTAATAAACTGGCTTGAAGACCGTCCATCGTTCAGGAGGCGCGAAACGATATCCCCCTTATGGGTTCGATCAAAAAACGACATAGGTGCGCGCAGAACCTTGCTGAACATCTTCTCCCGGATATCGTACGTCACGCGTTCAGTAATGGTAAGAAAGATACGATCCTTGAAATATCCGACGATGGGCTGGGACACGCATACCACAAAAAACAACCCCAACCCCCAATAGAGCTTATGCGTCGAATCCGTCGGAATCACTTCATCGATCAGAAACTTGGATACGATCGGGGATCCAAAAGCGGACAGCGCATAGAGCACCGTTAGAAGAAAGCCGATTCCTTCCCACCATGCGTAGGCCTTCATCATTTGGATCATCCGCTTAATCAGCTGCTTCATGCCCTTCACCGTCTCCACCCGTTAATGGTTTGACCAGTCGCGTCCGATAAATGCTGAGCCCAACATGTTCCAGCAGCTTCACGACCTTTTGGTTGTGGCTGAACACATCCGCGGCCAGGTAGCGTCTGCCTTTTTCCATCGCCCATTCCTCTGCAGCCTTATAAAGCCGAAAAGCCGTTTTGAAGGACCGCTCTGTCTCCTCCACATACAGGTGCAGAATGTAGGCATAGTCGTCTGCAAAAAAGTAAAAGTCACCCGGGTAAAGCCATATTTCAATGAAGCCGATAACCGCTCCGTTCTCCTCCGCCATAAAGATCCGACAATCTGTGTTTCGCAGCGCCTCGTAGAACTGCTCCTCTCCACTGGAAAACTCAAAGCTTCCCCTGTAATACGGATCCTTGCTCAACTGGTCGATCGAGAGCTTCCTCCACAGCTCGGCCACCAAAGGCAGGTCATCCGGTACGGCTGTTCTTATGGCAAATGACATGTTGAAATCGCCCCTCCCGTCACCGATTGCTTTAACTGCCTTATTACGCCCTTCATTGCCTCTACTCCCAGCCAATCATCCTCTTGGAAGTTGGTCTTTGGAGAGAGCTTCGACAGAATGGCTTTCAGTCCGTATGTGCCAATCAAGGAATCGATCAATGCCCCACACAGGTTGTATAGGTGCTCGTCTCCATAATCGAGCTGATAGGCATCCTCCTTGGAGAAACAATCCTCTTCAATCCACATGGAGGCCGTTTGTTCCGCAAAGTGGAGCGCGAGACCTTCGTGAAGCCAGAGTGGGCAGCGGGAGGCCGTCCTGTCATTTACAATGACATGCGTCAATTCATGAACGACGATCTGGCCGAACTCCCCTGACCGCTTATCCACCCAGGCGGGGTAATCCAGCATGAGGATCCTGCCGTCGGAGTAGGTGCCCGTCACCCAATTCGGAACCTCCATTCCCAGGTAGCAGCCAAGCTCCTCTGTGCCATCAAACAGCATGACCTCCACCGGCTTCGAAAAGGAAAATTGCTCCTTCAGAAGCCGGATCTTCTGAATCCAACGATCCTGCGTGCCCAAATAAGCGAGAACACGAGGATCGGTCAGGGTAATCCCCAAGAGGTCATTCACAGCCGCAGGCATCTCCCACGCAGACGGGCTCCGGGCTGTCCTTCTTTTGCAAATAGGTCAGCTTCAACACGTCCTCCAAGTTGTACTTCCATTTCTCGCATTCGGGCTTGGAGCCATTGCGCGCCCCGTTGTAGGGACAGCCGCCCATACAAACCGGGAGGAGGCTGCACTCCACGCACTCGGCATAATCGAAAGGAGACCAGAAGATGTAATCCACATTGCGCATGTACATATCCTCATCCGGCGCTTCATTACGGCGAAGCACTTGTCCAACGGCTTTTTCCACAGAACCAACATCGTTCCAGCACTTATACATGAACCCTTCGGGGTCAACGACAAAGGAGCTCGTAGAATCTGCGCAGCAATAGTTGGCTTTAATTCCCGGGTAATAGGGATAGCCGCCTGCACTGAAGCCCTTGCGATGAAGAATATCCTGATACTTCACATTCTTGCGGGCATACTCCTCTGTGTTCATGCAGGCATCTGCCACCGAAGTACAAGCATCGGTATAAGCATTGACATGTCCGAGGCCAATGCCCACGTCTTTCAAGTCGTTATCAATCAAAATATCCAGCAGCTCTTCTATGTAATCTACATTTGTCTTGTCCACGTTAATGCGAATGCTGATGTTTTGAATACCGTTCTCCTTCAACTTGCGGGTGTTGGCCAGAATGGCGTCAAAGGTTCCTTTGTCACTCGTCTTCAGCATGCGGCGGGTGTTGTGAATTCGGGCTGGACCATCCAAGGTGATTTGCGCCCCGTTAATCCGCAATTCCTTGAACTGCGCGATGGTCTCATCATCCAGCAGGTATCCGTTCGTGACGATAAATGCTCCGTAGCTTGCCCCATTCTCTTCACAGACCCGAATCATTCGCTCGGACATATCGGCGATGATTCCCTTAGCCAGAAGCGGTTCTCCCCCATACCAGGTGATGCTGATTTCCTTTCGCTGCTTGGCAGCATCGCTCACCAGCTCGACCAGCGCATCCTGTACTTCTCGGCTCATCATGCCGTTCTTCGGATTCTCATAACAGTAGGGACAACCAAAATTACAGCTCAAGGTTGGAGCGATGGTGAGCCCGAGACTGTCCGAGTTGAATTTACCGGCAAAATGACGATACTTGATCACTTTCAACTCGTCAAAGCTGTCCTTTAAGATATAGTTGCCGAGGAGCATCTGATCGACCAAATCCTTCTCCTCGCCCGCGAGCCCTTCATAATCAAGCTCCGGTGCTCGATCCAACATAGACAGAAAATCCTCGTTCACCTCTGCGAGAGCACAGGTCATGCTGTTAAAGGCAAGCTTTGTCCCATCCTCCAGCGTCCAAAACATGTTATACCTGGATACCTTCATTCGCCTTTTCCCCCCGTAAGATTAAATTGGTATGTTCCGTCACAGAATGAAGACGGCTGGGCGCAAAGCGGGTGCATCCGTACGCATTCGCGCCGTACAGCCGCTTCTAGACGGGACTTATCCCGGATGTAGGATCATGGAGATGGATGATACATTCCGCACTGTTTGGTGCAGTCGTTGTGGCATTGATGAACACAGACGAGGCAGTAGCCCTCTGCGGTTTTGGATTGAGGCCTTATTATGTAGGTCATACCAGGTCCACCTCTCTCCTTACAGAATGAATGCCGATTACTTCAGGATGACGCATTGGTCCTTGCAGCGATTGTCACAGTTCGATTTACACGCGATGCAGAAGCCCACTTCAAACTTGTTTTTCGGTTGCACGACGAATTGCATAACCCTCTCTCCCTTCTTTTACTATGAAAGACCTGCCTGTTCTCACATGCTGATTAGCGTTTGCCGCCGCAGGAGTTGGGGTCATACCCGCAGCCCGTTTGTTTACCGCAGTCATTGTGGCAGTTCTTGCTGCACGCATTACAGAAGCCAAGCTCAAACCGATTGGCAGGACGCACGACGAAGGTCATGGTGGATTCACCTCCTTTCCATCGCTTCTATTAAGTGAAGAAAATCACTTAATCGCTTAAAAAAACGTACTCATACGTACTTGGGTCTGCACACATCGCAGCGATGACATTCGTTACACTTCGTCGAATAACAGTAGCCAACTACAAAGCCTCGTACAGGCCGTACCAGGTAATGCATGCCATTCATCCTTTCCATAATCGGACTAGACGACGATCTTGGGGCTGCATTTGGTGCAATAATCGCATTTGTCGCAACGGTTGCAGAAGCAATAGCCGCTGGTTTTGGCTTCAGGCCTCACGATGTATTCCATCGACCAACCTCCTAAATCATCAATCAATAATAATAGGGATCACACTTGTTGGAGCAGCGAGAGGTACAATTGTTGCAGTTTCGACAGAAGCAATAGCCTTGCACCCACCTATTCCTCGGAAGGACCACGTAGGACATGCCACTCCTCCTTTCTACTTTTTCGACTTGACGCCGCATTGGGTTCCGCACAGATCGTGACAATCTGAGCACCGGTCGCAGTAGCAGTACCCGAATCCGCTCTTATGGATCGGCTTCACGACATATTTCATCCTCTTCCACCTCGCAACCCTTAGGTTTCGTTCACAATGCAGTCAATAGCGCAAACAATGGTACAGTTGTGATGACAGACCTGGGCGCAAACCTTTTTGCTGCAGCTGTAGCAATACCCGATGCTCATCTTGGTAGCAGGCATGACGACATAATGCACGATATCATCCTCCTTCCAATAAAATGGTAGAGCGGGACTACGACTTTTACGCTACTATTATTTGGAATAATTGTCAATTAGCGCATTTTGTCGATGTTCGTCACATTGGATAAGCTTTCCGTTAACATCAACGTGAGGCTAAAAAGAATACATAGAATCCCAACCCGATACATAAAGTGAATGGAATCGGTATATCCGCTCTGCGACATAGGAGCATGGATAAGGAGGGACGAAAGGTGTTGACTGGCTTTATCGGGACCGGAAGCATGGGAAGCATCCTGATCGAAGCGTTCATCCGCTCCGGCGAGCTGCTTCCGGAGGAGATTCTAGCGGTCAACCGGACTCCGTCCAAGGCCGAACGGCTAGCCCGCTGCTTTCCCGGCCTTCAGCTCGCGGAGAGTGTTACAGAGGCTGCCTCAAGAAGCGATATCCTCTTCCTCTGCGTAAAACCGGGGGATTACCCTCATTTGCTTCATCAAATTGCCCCCTTCTGCCGGGAAGACCAGTGGGTGGTGTCCATTACGAGCCCGGTTATGGTCGACCAATTGGAAGAACGGCTCCCCGGCAAAGTCGCGAAGGTCATCCCGAGCGTAACCAACTATGTGCTCGGCGGTGCGGCACTTTGCATCTATGGCAGCCGGGTGGGGCGAAAAGACAGGCAGCGGTTCGAGCAGTTCCTGGCTCCCATCAGCCGGCCGCTGGAAGTACGGGAGGAGCACACCCGCATCAGCTCGGATCTGTCGAGCTGCGGGCCGGCCTTCTTCGCCTTTTTGCTCGACAAGCTCATCACGGCAGCCGTTGAAGTGTCCGGCATCGACCGCGAGGAAGCCCGACGCATGGCCAGCGAGATGCTGCTTGGCACCGGTATGCTCTTGACCTCAGGCGGCATGTGCCCGCAGGATATCGTGCGCCGGGTTTCGGTTCCCGGCGGAATTACGGAAGGCGCGCTCAAGCTGCTGGATCAAGAGCTCGGTTCAACCTTCGAGCGGCTCATCGAGGTGACGCACGCCAAATTCCGCGAGGATGCGGAGAAGGTGGCGGAACTGTTCGCGGGATGGGATTCACCATCCGCTTCTGATTCTGCGCCCAGCACTAGCACCTAACAAATCGGCTGCGCCATTAATCAAAAAGGACCTTGCCGACTGCGATTACTCGCAGCAGCAAGGTCCTTCTCTTTTGAGGGAGCGGTTTATCCCTATATGGCTGTTCCTCGTTGAATGCTCCTGTTTCTTTCTTGTTACTTTCTTGTTACTTCACGACGATGTTAACGAGCTTGCCCTTCACGGCGACGACCTTGACGACGGACTTGCCCTCTGTCAGCTCCTTCACCTTCGGAAGTGCGAAAGCAGCCTCCTGCATCGCTTCCTGTGACAGGTCGGCGGCGATCTTCACGCGATCGGCAATCTTGCCGTTCACCTGCACGACGATCTCCACCTCGTCATCGACCGTCATCGCCTCGTCATAAGCCGGCCACAGAACGTAGGTGATCGACTCCGTATGGCCGAGGCGCTCCCAGAGCTCTTCCGCGATATGCGGAGCGAGCGGCGAGAGCAGTTGCACGAAATGCTCCATCGCCTGGATCGGAAGCGATTCGGTCTTGTACGCTTCGTTCACGAAGATCATCAGTTGGCTGATCGCTGTATTGAAGCGCAGGCCCTCGTAATCCTCCGTGATCTTTTTGATCGTGCGGTGCCATACACGCTTGAATTCGGCGCTTCCTGCCGCCTCGTCCTTCGTCAGCTTCGGGTTCAGCGTACCGTCCTCCTGGACGTACAAGCGCCAGATCCGGTTGAGGAAGCGGTAAGCCCCTTCGACCCCGGTCTCGCTCCATGGCTTGGTCGCCTCCAGAGGACCCATGAACATTTCATACAGACGGAGCGTATCGGCCCCGTACTTGCTCACGATTTCGTCCGGGTTGATGACATTGCCGCGGGATTTGCTCATCTTCTCGTTGTTGTTCCCGAGAATCATCCCTTGGTTGACGAGCTTCTGGAACGGCTCCTTGGTCGTCACAAAGCCGAGATCATAGAGCACCTTGTGCCAGAAGCGGGCGTACAGGAGGTGAAGGACCGCATGCTCGACCCCGCCGATGTAGAGGTCAACCGGAAGCCACTTCTTCTGAAGCTCCGGCGAGCAAAACTCTTTGTCGTTGTGCGGATCGATGTACCGGAGATAATACCAGCAGCTTCCCGCCCATTGCGGCATCGTGTTCGTCTCGCGGCGTGCCTTCATGCCGGTCTCCGGATCGATGGTGTTGACCCAGTCTTCGACATTCGCAAGCGGAGACTCTCCTGTTCCGGAAGGCTTCACCGAATCCACATTCGGAAGCATGAGCGGCAGCTCTTCCACCGGAACCGTCTTCATCGTGCCGTCTTCCAGGTGCAGAATCGGGATCGGCTCGCCCCAATAACGCTGCCGGCTGAAGAGCCAGTCGCGGAGGCGGTAGGTGGTCTTGCCTTGCCCCTTGCCGTTCTCTTCCAGCCAGGCGATCATCTTGGCGATGGCTTCTTCGTTCTTCAGTCCGTCAAGGAAGCCGGACTGAACATGCTCTCCGTCTCCCGGATAGGCAGCCTTCGCCACGTCTCCGCCCTTCACCACTTCCTTGATCGGAAGCTGGAAGGCCGTTGCAAATTCGTAGTCGCGCTCATCGTGACCCGGTACCGCCATGATAGCCCCGGTGCCGTAGCCCGCCAGCACGTAGTCGGCGATCCAGATCGGCGTGCGCTCGCCGTTCACCGGGTTGACCGCGTAAGCTCCGGTGAAGACCCCGGTCTTCTCCTTGGCCAGGTCGGTGCGCTCGAGATCGCTCTTATGGGAGGCTTTCTCGCGATACAGCTGGATGGAATCCAACTGCTCCGGCGTCGTAATCGCATCGACGTATTCATGCTCCGGCGCAAGCACGCAATAAGTAGCGCCGAACAGGGTGTCGGGGCGTGTCGTGAAGACCGTAAGCGCCATGTCGGCATGGCCCTCGATCGCAAACTTCACTTCAGCACCCTTCGACTTGCCGATCCAGTTGCGCTGCATGTCCTTGATGCTCTCGGACCAATCAAGCTCCTCCAGGTCCTCCAAGAGCCGTTCAGCATATTCCGTGATGCGGAGCACCCATTGACGCATCGGCTTGCGGATAACCGGATGGCCGCCGCGTTCGCTCTTGCCGTCGATGACTTCCTCGTTCGCCAGCACCGTACCGAGGGCCGGGCACCAGTTTACGGGAACTTCGTCGACATATGCGAGGCCTTTGTTATAGAGCTGGATGAAAATCCATTGCGTCCATTTGTAGTATTCCGGGTCCGTCGTGCTGACCTCGCGGTCCCAATCGTAGGAGAACCCGAGGGATTTGATCTGCCGACGGAAGTTGTCGATGTTCTTCTTCGTAAAGTCGCGCGGGTCATTTCCCGTATCGATGGCGAATTGCTCGGCCGGAAGGCCGAAGGCATCCCAGCCCATCGGATGGAGTACGTTGAAGCCGCGCATCCGCTTGAAGCGGGAAATGATATCCGTCGCCGTATAGCCTTCGGGGTGTCCAACATGCAGACCCGCTCCCGACGGGTAGGGGAACATATCCAGGGCATAAAACTTCGGTCTGTCGTTGTCCTCCAGCACCTTGAAGGTTTTTTGGTTATCCCAGCGGCCTTGCCATTTGGGCTCGAGCGCCTGGGGATGGTAGCCGACCGTCCCTTCGCGCCCCTCGTTTTGCTTACTTTCCTGCGTCATGGTTATCCTCCTCGACTCATAACTGCCAAAAAAACCTCTCGCCCCAGCTGTTAAGCTAGGGACGAGAGGTTGATTTCCCGCGGTACCACCCTAGTTAACCGGACAAACGTTGCCTCCGGCTCACTTTGCACACCCTTAACGCGGGCGAGACGGTCGGACTACTTCCGGGCTGACCGGTCAGGAGCTTTCGCTCTTGGTGATCGTCGCTTGTCGGGTTCATCCTTCGGCTCAAAGGCGAGTTCATCCGTCGCACTTGCCGGTTCCCACCCTACCGGCTCTCTGGGAAAGCGCTTGTCGAATTACTGGTCCTTTTCAATGCCTTGTTGCTGACATTATAGAAAGTCTCCGAGGAATTGTCAAGAAACACCCTATCGAATGAACCCCTTCTCGACATTAATTTCGAAGCTGTACAAACCAGCGAGTAAGGAATTTCCCGAACCGGCTTCGGTCGTCCTTGCGCAGGCGCAGCTGTAATCTGGCCGCGATGGATTCTGCCGTTTCCGATACCGTCAGCTCGTCGGTGTTGAGATGCTCGGCGAACAGCTCGGCCTCCAACGCTTCCAGGCAGCGATCCATTTGGGCGACCGACCACGAATCGCCCCCTTCTCCCCGGCTTCGCAGCCGCTTCGCCAAGGTTTCACGGGAGACGCGAAGGGTGAGGTGATGAAGATCGATCCCTTCCTTACGCAGACGGCCAATCGTCTCCCAGAAGTACAATGGTTCGGTAATGGTCATCGGCACAAGAATGATACCTTTGTAGCTTTTATTTAAATAGGCCAGCGTGGAGTAGGTCACTTCTCTCCACATCGGATAATCCTGAAAATCGCCGGTTGCCGCTTCCTTCGGGATCACCTTTTGCAGGAAAGCTCCCGCTACCTCCGGATCATAAACCATCGAACCCGGAAGTCGCCTCTTCAGCTCATAAGCCGTCTGGGTTTTGCCAGCTCCGAATGCACCGTTCAGCCATATGATCATCCGTCGGTCCCTCCTTTTGCCGCCTTCCAGTGAGAGTAATTCCAGGAAGGCCAGCCTTGATGAGTGGCGGCTTGGGCTCTTTGCTTGATCTCATGCACCGCCTGCAAGAGACCTTCAATCTCGGGATGCTCGGCCTGGAACTTGGAGAGAACCGGGTAAGCATCCGAAGACAATCCGCCAAGATAGGCCGCATCGATCTTTCCTGTGCGTTCGTAACGGTCTGTATTGTTGCGGGCGATCCGCTCATCCAGATTGGCGTAGGTCATCACCAGACAGGCGAGCAAGGTCGTCACGGCGAACAGCTTGGACAGCTCCAGACGTTCTCTCCAGATGCGGGCCAACGCGAGCAGAAAAAACACACCGAGATACAGCATGAATCCGTGCACCAAAAGTCGGAGCATCGTGTATCCGTAAGCATCCTCATACAGCGACAATCGAGTATAAGCGGATATCAACATGACCAGCGTACATAAGACGAGAAGGCCAAACAGCAGGCGGCGCACCCGATCCATGACGGGACTTCCCGGAGCAATCACCTTGAAGCCCGCCAGCAGGATCGTCAGGTTGATCGCCGCGACCAGCACCAGCTCCGCGAAGCCTTGCCGGGCGTAATCGGCGTAGACGACCCCTTCCGGCAGCAGCCCCTGCGCCCCTCCGAACAGATAGGCGAATTGCACAATGGCGAACAGCAGGTAGAGCACATTCACCGCGCCGAGAAAGCCCGCCGCCACCAGTGGATCGAGCTTGGGAATACCAAGTCCGTCATGCAGGTGAGCCTCTTCTTCGAAAAGAGTTCCTTTTTGACCCTGCTTTGTCTTTTGCCCATCCGCGTGCTCCGCTTCGGGATCAAGGGAGGCCGTTCTCTTTTCCAGGACAAGTCCCCAGAAGAAGCAGAACAGGTACCACGCGATCACGAGGGCGAACACCGAGCGGCCTACGCCTTCTCCAAGAGACAGCCTTCCGAGCCATTCTGGAAAAGCGCTGAGCCATGAATCAAACACCGGATCCGCAGAGGCGAGCAGCATCAGGACGAACAGCAGAACCGGAAGCGCAAGCGCCAGCCCCAAAAGGAGTTTTCGTGCCTGCGAAGCCGAGGTGTTCTCCTTCTTGCCGAATCGAATGCGTTTGCCGATCAACTGAGCGGGAACGAGCAGGCGCCTAATCGGAGCCCCAATCCCTGCATAGAGGAGAGCGGTGAGCCACTTCGATCCTTTTTTATGGAGAAAGCCGTCCTGCCGCAGCAAGAGCGAGTGGTAGACCAGCAGCGCCGCAAGCACCGGAACGTTCAATACACGGAATACGCTATTCGCAAACAGGGTGTACGATAGCGCAAGCAGGAGAGCGGCCGCTAACGGGAGCCAAAGCTGCCAGGGACGAAGAAGGAAACCCTTCCCGGTCTCTGATCTCCCCTGGGTAAAGAAGAACAGCAGTCCATAATAGGCCAGAAGCAGGACCGCGACCGAGATTCCCGGAGACCGGTCAACAAGCAAGTACTGACTCAGCACACCAAAGAGCAGGACAAGCAGTCCCCACAACGGGACGCTGGCTTTCGCCTGGATCGATTCGTTCATCGTGGACCTCTCCTTTTCGAAACGGTACCGATTGGGGTTTTCTCCTTTCATTGTAACCTGTAAAATAAGAAGAAAAAGTGCAAGTTTCATTTTATTAATTTCATATTTTGCAAAAGGAGGTCCGACATGAAGCTTCGCAAGCAATACCTGGAGCTATGCCGCCATTATGGATCGTTCGCGGAATCGGCTCCGCTTGAGGCCATTGAGGTAACCACCGGCGAGCTCGCCGAGGTGCTGGACTGCACCCCTCGCACGATCATCACCCTGATCGGCCGCATGCAGGAGAAGGGCTGGCTCACCTGGCAGCCGAAACGAGGGAGAGCGAACCGTTCGGAGCTTACCTTCCACGTCCCGCTAACCCGGGCTGCCGTGGAGGAAGCGGAGGAGCTCGCCGAACGAAACGATCTGTTCGCGGCCATTGAGCTCCTTCGCTCGTTCCAGTTGGACACCTCCTCCCTCTCCAGGGAGTGGCTGACCCGGCAGTTCGGGGTCCAGACCGTTCGACGCGGCCAGCGCCGGTCGGATATGCTGCGGTTTCCTTTGCCGCAGACTCTTCACAGCCTCGATCCGGCCCGCATTCACTTCACCGGCGAATCCCACCTCGTTCAGCAGCTCTTCGACGGGCTCATTCAATGCGACAGCAAGGGCGGGCTGCATCCTCATCTCGCTCATGCCTGGGAAGCGGACGAAGCCCGCACGAGCTGGACCTTCTACCTGCGCAAGGGCGTTCGCTTTCACCATGGCCGGGAGCTCACCTCGGCCGATGTTCGGTATACGCTGGAGCGATTGCTTGCGCTGGCGCCGCACGGCCTGTTCAATTGGGTGTACCGCGGCATCAAGCGGATCGAGACTCCGGATGCGTATTCCGTCCAGATCGAGCTGGAGCAGCCCAACGAGCTGTTCCCGTCTTTCCTTGCCAGCAGCCGGGCTTCGATCGTCCCGATGGATCGGTGCGAGGAGTTGGGCCTTAGCTTTGGCGAGCAGCCGGTAGGTACCGGACCTTACCGGCTCGTCGAACGCGCGGGACAGGTGTGGATTTTGGATGCCTTCGCAGATTACTTTCAAGGTAGAGGGTTTCTGGATCGGATAGAGGTGTGGAGCATCGCCGAAGAGCATGTGGAGCAGGCGCGGGAAACCATGCCGCCGTTTCAGCTCATGCACAATGTACGCCTGCCCGATCGGGAGGCCGGAAGCTGGCAGGAGATTCGGCAGACCGGGATGACCTGCAAGTTTCTCACGGCGCCGCATAAGCCGGGCGGGGCATTGGTTAGCGTTGCGGATCGCATCCGGTTTCGTCGTCTTCTGAATCGAGAGAGGCTTCTCGCTTTGCTGGACGGGGACGTCGTGGACGGAGTGGACAGCTTTTGGCCGATTCGCACCATGGGAGAAGGAGCGATGCCGTATCTCGATCGCGGGGACGACCGGCTGGAGGACTCCTTGGAGAAGGGGAATGCCTCGACTGCTTCTCCCCTGCCCCCCTTGACCCTCATCACCATCCCGGAATATGAACGAGATGCCAGACTGGTCGCCCGGGTATGCGCGGAGAGCGGGATTGAGATCAAGCTGCAGCTGCTCGCAGCAGAAGAGTTCAACACTGACAAGCGGTTCGAAGCGGACCTGCTGCTGTTTGCCGTTACCCTTGACGAGCAGCGGGAGCTCCGGTTGATCGACCTCTTCACCAGCATCTGCGAACACGCCGACGACCCCCTTCGCCGCGAGCTCAGGCAGCTCATGAGCGACATCCGGCACGAAGCCGATTCGGAGGGCCGCATCGATCGGTTTCTGGAGATTGAGGAGCTTCTCGATCAGCGGAGCAGCTTGTTTTTTCTCTATCGAAAAAGCCTCAAAACCGCTTTCCATCCGTCCATTCGCGGCGTCACGCTGGAATCCCTGGGCTGGGTTCGCTTCCGCGACATCTGGTTTACGGACAAGAAGGAATGGTCTTGAGGCGAAGGCTGCGCGCTAATCGACAATTGTTGAAGAGAGGGACGAAGGGTCAGCCATGACAGTCGAGGGTGCTTCAGCAGCGGCTTCGGCTTGGCGAGACAGACGGGGCAAGGTGAAGGCGAAGAGGAGAAAGGCCGTTAGCATGAGACCGGCAAGCGCCAAATACAAAGCCAGGAGGGACAACGTTCCCGGGTACAGAAGGGTCACGAGCCCGAGGGTAATCGATTGGCCGAGCATAAGCACAGGGTCATTCCAGGCCGTCACCCTTCCCATCATGGAGGGGTCCACCAGACTCGGAATCCAGCCGCCGATAGCGACGTTGAGGGGGGCAATCAGAAAGCCTAAGCCGAAGACAAGACCCAAGTATACCCATGGCTGATCAACGAAGCCCAGCACCGTCATCAAGATACCGGATAAGAGCAGGGCTGCAAGAATGGTTCCGTGCGGCTTCCATCGTTTCACGATCGTGGGGGCAATCCCGCTGCCGAGGAATAGTCCTGCTCCAAGAAAGAGAGCAAACAGGGAGGAAAAGGTTTTGTATTCATCGGGGGCCAGCTTGTATTTCATCGTGAACATGGGCAAAATCGCAAAGCCTCCGTTCAAGAACCCGAAGAGGAAAAAACCTGCAATGAGCGCCATAAGCAGCGGACGCTGCCGGATATAATGAAGTCCTTCCCGAAAATCCGCCACCATACGGCTTAAACTCAAGCCAGACCGTGCGATTCTTTCATCAGGCTGAGCCTCTCCCTTGCCAGGACTACGGACTCCCTTCGGAAAAGAGCAGGTTTGCAGCAGGCAGCCTGCGGTCAGAAAGCCGAAAGCGTCGATGGCAACCGCTCCATAGATGCCGATCATCGTATAAGCGATCGCGCCAATCCCTACTCCGAACAACATGAACACCCCGAACAGCATCTGGTTCAAACCGGAGGCCGAGATGTACTGCTCCTTGTGAAGGATGCCTTGCAGCAACGCAGTTTCTGCCGGTGCATAAAATTTCGCTACCGCGCTGCGCAAGAACAGAACAGCGAAGATAAGCGGAAGAACGCCTAGCCAGATGGAGCCAAAAAGAATAGCGGTAAGTCCAAGGCGAATCCAGGCGCTGTTCGCTGCGATCCTTTGACGATCATACCGATCGGCCACTACCCCTACAAGAAAGAAGACGAAGAGCGTCGGCAGCGAATACATGAGCTCCGCAAGCGAGGCATAGCCCGGCTGAGCTGCAAAACGGTCGAGCAGATAGAAGGCGAACGCCATATTCCCGACGGTCGTTCCGAGTTGGGAGGCGAAGGAAGCGAGGAACAAGCGAACGAACAAGCGATTGCGAAACAGCTCCTTCATCAGCTAGCCTCCTCCGGATTCTGAACCTGCAGCAGATGGCGAAGCGTCATCTGGAAGCCTTCCGCTTGCTCTTGGACGTGAAGCGGCTCGTGCCCGATCAGCAAGCTGTCGATGTGGACGCCTTCGGTAAAGCTGATGATCATGCGCGCAAGGGTAGGCAGAGGAAGAAGCGGACGAAATTCTCCCCGTTCCGTGCCCTTGGCAAGAAAGGTTTCCACAAAAGCGCGAACCCGTTCATAGCGTCCAATCTGAATCTGGCGACGTTCCTCCACCTTTTCCCGATCCAGAAAAAACTCCATCAAGGCAACCGCCAGCGAGTCTTCTTCCTGAGTAGCCGCCATCCCGCCGAGCAATTGGACAATAGCACTCCAGCACGAGCCGACATTCTCCCCCGCCTGCTGAAAAAATTGCTCATCCCGGTTGTCGATGTCATCCAGGATGGCAAGCAGCATTTCATCTGTGCTGGAAAAGTACAAGTAAACCCCTCCGCGGCTTAACCCGGACTCCTCCACCACATCCTTCATCGTCACGCTCTTATAGCCGCGCTTGCTGAAAACCTGGATAGCCGACTGCAAAATCTGCCTGCGTTTGTCTTCCCTTTGATCCTCTGATAATTTGGGCGTCATGCTGCTCTTCCTCCTCTAAAAATAACGACACGCATGTCATTATAATAAAATGACACGCGTGTCGTTGTCAATGCTTTCCGAATCAGGAGGAGATCCGATCACCCTTAACGGCAAGAAAAAAGGCGCGCTCGGTTTCAGCATGAGCCGGATTCCAGGTAAAATCGCCATAACAATCCACGCGGACGAATCCCGCCCGGCTCAGCTCTTCCTTCAGCCAATTAAGAGAATAGGCGCGCTGGATATGCTCCTCCTCGATGCGAAGATAGCGCTCCGCCGTTTCCCTGGCGAAGATCGTCAGGTCGTGGACGATGGTCGAGGTCTCTTCTTCGAAGTCGCAGTACCAGATGTACGCGGCATCTTCCTCGTTCAGTAGAAACGGCTGCTCCTCCGCATACACCCGGAAGCGGTGCTCGGTGTTGACGTCAAACAGGAACAAGCCTCCGGGGGCCAGCCCCTCATAAGCGGCTCGGAACGCCGCCCGAATGTCTTCTTCCTCCGTGAGGTAATTCAGGCAGTCACACAGCGAGATGACGGCATCCGCGGCATTCGGCAGCGCCCAGTCTCGCATGTCCTGCTCCAGCCAGGTGATGCCGAATTCCCCCGCGTCCTCCGCCTTTTTCCTGGCAACGGTCAGCATATCGGCAGACAGGTCGATCCCGGTCATCGCATACTTTCGTTGCGCCAGCGGAAGGGTGATCGTTCCCGTGCCGCAGCCCAGATCGACGACTCGTACAGGCTTAAGCCCGTGCAGCCGCCAGCTCTCTTCCACGAAGGACAACCAATCTTCATAGGGCATGTCCTCCATCAACCGATCATACACCGCTGCAAAATGTCCGTAAGCCATGTTGCCTTCCTCCTCCATCCCTTACTTAGCCTAACCAAAAAGGCCGCGACGCGCTGAACTCGCCGCTACCGCTCGCAGAGCAACGCCAAGCCTTTCGGCTTGCCGACCTCTGAAACGAATCTCTTGGCGATTTCGATGGCGCGTAACGGCCTGTGACATCCATACTCTTTTTCCTCAGACGAGTTATGATGCGATTCGCTTATTGCTCGCTCTCCGGATCGCCCTTCTCGCCCAGCTTCTTGCCTGCTTCGGTCAGGTAGGTCCAGTTCTCGCGCTGCTCGATCAGCCCTTCCTTCATGAGCTTGCCGAGCGCCCGCTTGAAGGCTCCCTTGCTGACTCCGAACTTCGTCATGAGAATATCCGCCTGCGTGCTGTCGGAATACGGCATGGCACCGCCCGGGCGCGCGAGCAGGAAGTCCAGAATTTTCGTGGAGTCCTCCTCGCGTCCTTTTTCCTTCGATTCCCGCATCGTCAGGTTGACGCGGCCGTCCTCGCGGATGAAAACAGGGCGAACCTTCACTGTTTCCCCGACGCGAAGCATACGTGTGCGTTCGCTGGAATGAATCATTCCGATTGCTCCGAAGCCCGCTACTCCGCCATCGACCACCACAAAGGTTCCCAGCTGCAGCGGCTTATACACGCGCGCTTCCATCCACTGGTTGATCCAAGTGGATGGAGCCGGAATGGCGAGGGGAACGAGCTCCGCTTCTCCAGCAAGCCTGGCGACGAGCCGGCCCTGGCGATCATGCTGCAGGGCGACATAAACCCGGTCGCCCTTCTGCGGACGAAGCTCCTTCATCTCCGGCTGCTCGGAGAAAGGAAGGAGCAGGTTGCGGCCGAGCCCCATGTCCAGGAAGGTGCCGATGCGCGGGTGGATGTCCACCACCTCCAGCAGGGCCACTTCATCCAACCGGATCAACGGCTTCTTCATCGTGGCGGCAAGCCGATCCTCGGTGTCATAGAACAAAAACACCTCGACGGAATCTCCCGGCTTGATGTTCCGGGTCTTCTCCGTATAATGCAGCAGCACCTCACGGGTTCCATCGGTGACGAAAAACCCGTAAGGCGGTACTTCTTTGGCGACCCGCAGAGTGAGTACCTGTCCGGCCTCCATGGTCATACGCGCTCAACCGCTTTCGCGTCCGACCAGAGCTTTTCCAAACGGTAGTATTCCCGCTCGTCCCGATGGAAGACGTGGGCAACGACATCGCCCAGGTCGACCAGCACCCAACGTGCTTTGTCCATTCCTTCGAGTCCGCGCACGCGAACGCCGGCGGCTTCCGCCTTCTTGCGAATGTCAGTAGCAATCGCCTGTACCTGCGTCTCAGAATTCCCGTGGCAGATTACAAAGTAATCGGCAATGAGGGAAATCCCCTTCAGATCAAGCGCGATCAAATCCACGGCTTTTTTGCTGTCCGCTGCTTCCCAGACGAGATCCAGCAGTTGTTGTTCATTCATCGATTGTTCCTCCTGTCCCGGATCTCCTCGATCAGGGCATTTCTTGATAACAAAGTAAGGGGATAGATCTTTTCTCCCTTGCTGAGCAGATAGCGAATGGTGGAGTCGTAGCCTGCCACAAGCGCCCGCTCCACGCTCGTCTCCGCCAGCTTGCGGATGGCGGCTACCTCTGGGTAATCCCTTCCCGGCTCCATATAATCGGCCAGACAGACCACCTTTTCCAGCATGGTCATGCCCACTCGGCCTGATGTATGGTAACGGATGGCATTCAGCACATCCTCGTCGTCAATGCCAAATTCCTTGCTGACCACATACGCCCCGACCGGTGCATGCCAGAGCGGCTTGTCGTATTGCAGCAGGTCATTGGACAGGTCGCTCTCCAGGATCACCAGCCGCTGGCGCTCCGTGGGCCAGTATTTGCAGTAGTCATGGAGCAGTCCGGCGAGCTCCGCCTTGTCAGGGTCAGCGCCGTACTTCTCGGCCAGCTCCCGAGCCGATTGCATGACCCCTACGGTATGCTGCCAACGCTTGGCCGGAAGCTCCCGGCGGACAGCCTCCATCAACTCTTCACGTTTCATACAGACGGTTCACCTCCATGTAATCCAACACCGAATCGCTGACCAGGTAACGGACCGACAACCCCGCTTGCCGCCTGGCGCGGATCTCCGTCGACGAGATGTCGAGCTGCGGCATGGGCACAATGGTGATCCTCTCCTGCAGGGAAGGATCAAGCTCATCTACCCGAAGCGCAAAGCCAGGCCGAGCCACACCGATGAAGCGCACGATCCGTGCCAACTCGTCAATGCGATGCCATTTGGGCAGGTACATGATCATATCCGCACCCATGATGTACGAGAACTCAGCTTGCGGATTCCGCAAAGCCAGCTCCTTCATCGTATCGACGGTGTAGGAGGTACCTCCCTTGACCAGCTCGAAATCCGTGACGCTCAGGCGAGGGTTGCTCATCGCCGCCAGACGGGTCATTTCAAGCCGGTGGCGGGAGTCCGCGCGGGGGGCATGGGGCTTGTGCGGCGGGACGTTCGCCGGCATGATCCAGACTTCATCCAGTTCGCCGGCTTCCCCCGCCCGTTCCGCGGCCAGAAGATGGCCGATGTGGATGGGATCGAAGGTTCCCCCCATGATTCCGATCTTCATGCAAGACTCCCTCCGGCCTTACGGCAGCTCAATCGTTTTGTTCTCGCGCGATTCCTTGTACAGCACGATGGTCTTCCCGATCACCTGTACGAGCTCCGCTTCTGCGCCGGAAGCCAGCGCTTCCGCAATCTCGCGAGCATCGTCTGAATTGTTATTCAGGATGGATACTTTAAGCAACTCGCGAACCTCCAAGGCTTCAGCGATGTGACGAATCAGGTGATCGTTGACGCCTCCTTTTCCGACCTGGAAGATCGGAGTCAAGTGATGCGCGAGTGCGCGCAGGTGGCGTTTTTGTTTTCCGGTTAACATGATTTTACCCTCTATTCTTTTGAAATAACATTGATTTTTGCGGCGAGCGCGGCCTCCACCTCGTCGCGCATCGCTTGCACGGGAGCCTGTGCCCCCGTCCACAGCTCGAAGGCGTACGCGCCTTGGTGCACGAACATGCCGAGGCCGCCATGGACGCGGCAGCCCGCGGCGAGCGCGTCCTTCAACAGCTGCGTCTCACGCGGATTGTAGACGATGTCGCTGACGAGAAGGCCCGGATGAAGCAGCGAACGCGTGAGCGGGCTCTCTTCGACATCCGGATGCATGCCCGCGCGTGTTGTATTCACGACGAGCTCGGCCCCGGCAAGCGCAGCCTCCGCTCCGTCGGAGCCGCAGCCTCTTACCCGCTCGGGCTCGCCGAAGCTCTCCGCCAGCTCGACCGCTCGCTCCGCCGTGCGGTTCACGATGACGATCTCGGCGGCTTGTTCGCGGGCGAGCGCCCAGACGATTCCTCGTGCGGCACCGCCTGCGCCCAACACCACGATCCGTTTGCCGGCCGGGTCAAAGCCCGCCTCTTCGCGAAGCGAGCGAACATAGCCGATCCCATCGGTATTGTACCCAATCAGGCGGCCTTCGTGGTTGACGATGGTGTTGACGGCTCCGATCGCCCGGGCACTCTCATCCACCTCATCCAGATGCGCCATCACGTGGACCTTATGCGGGATGGTTACGTTCACCCCGCGAAGTCCCAGCGCACGAATGCCATAGACGGCATTGGGCAGTTCCGTCGGAAGAACGTGAAAGGCGACGTAGACCCCGCCGATTCCCGTCTCGGCAAAAGCCCGGTTCAGCATCCGCGGAGATTGCGAATGCGCCACCGGGTCTCCAAACACCCCGAACAGGACGGTGTGTGCATCAATCGGTTGCGGAAGCATGCGGTTCAACACGTATCCCTCCTGAATGGAGCAATTGGCTCCATGTTCTCCCTTATCGGGTACATTTGCCTTTGCCTTGTCCGTTTAAATCAGCGCCGGGCGAATGGCGACCTTAACGCCCTTTGGCGCCCAGATGACCAAATCGGCGGCAAAGGTTCCTGTTGCGGTAATCCAGCCCAGGCCGGAGAGCAGCACATCCATCTTGGCCCCTTGCGGAATCCGCACCGCATGCTTCGTGAGTGGAGGTAGCTCCTCCAGATGCTCAAGGACCGGCGGGGCGAGCAGCGTTCCTTTGTGCTCGGCATACAGCTCATCCGCCCGCTCCAGCTTGGTCCGGTGCAGCTTGAGGGCCTCGGACATATAGCAGGTGAACGATTGTCGCTCACCTTTTACGAAATCAAAACGCGCAAACGCTCCGAAGAAAATCGTCTGCCCCTCATTCAATTGGTACACCTTCGGTTTCAAGGCGCCGCTTGGCAGAAGAACCGGCAGGTCTTGCTTGTTCACAAGCTCCGTCAGCCGATGGCGGTAGACGATTCCCGGTGTGTCGATGATGGACTTGCCGTCATCGAGGGGAATGTGCACGAGCCCCAGCGTCGTGCCCGGGTAAGGCGAAGTCGTCAGCTCGGCCTCCAGGTCGCTGTAGTCGCGAATCAAGCGATTGATCAACGTCGACTTCCCTACGTTCGTCGCGCCGACAACGTAGACATCCCGCCCCTTGCGGTATTCATCCATCCGTTCCAGGAGCTGATCGAAGCCCGCATTTTTCTTGGCGCTGACCAGGACGACGTCCACCGTCCGAAGCCCGAATTCCTTCGCTTCGCGTTGGACCCAGTTGCGGAGACGGTTCAGATTCGTCGCCTTCGGAAGAAGGTCGGTTTTGTTCACGACAAGCAGCACCGGGTTGTTCCCGATGAACCGTTGGAGACCGGGGATCAGGCTCCCCTGGAAATCAAACAGATCGACGATGTGCACGACCAGGCTGTCGGTGGCGGCAATGCTTCCAAGTATGGCCAGGAAATCGTCCTGGTTAAGTGTCGTTCCGGATAGGTCATTGTAATGCTTGATACGGAAGCAACGTTGGCAGATGACCGGCTCCTTGTCGAGCGCTTGATCCGGCACATAGCCCAGCTTGGTGCGATCTTCCGTCTGCAGCTTAACTCCGCAGCCCTCACATCTCAAGGATTCGCGGCTTCCCAAGGGTACAGGGATTCCTTTATGGTTTGTCATGGGGTACTCCTTTCGAGAGCTTGCGGCGGGCAGCTCTCCTCATGCATTTTTGTTCACGAGGCGGATGAGCTTCTCAATTACACGGTTGACGCGGGTAAAGAAGCCTTCCTCCTGCAGAGCGATCGGCTGCACCAGAACCGTATAGAGCCCCATCCGGTTGCCGCCCAGCACGTCCGTAAGCAACTGATCTCCAAGAACCGCGGTCTCTTCCGGCTTCAAATTCAAGATCGAGAGCGCGCGATGAAAAGCGGCGATCCGCGGCTTGCGGGCGCCGTATACGAACGGGATTTCAAGAGGAGCGGCGAATTTGCTCACCCTCGCCTCCCCGTTATTGGAGAGCACCACCACTTTAAAACCCAGCTGCTGAAGCTCGCTCAGCCACTTGATCAATTCCGGAGTCGCGAGCGGAGTCCTGGCGCTTACCAGGGTGTTGTCCAAATCCGTGATGATTCCTCGGATTCCCCTCTCCCACAGCTCGGTCAGGACCAGTTCATAGACGGTCGCGACCTGCTGCCGGGGAACCAGTTTATTCAACAATCCGTTCACCTCAAATGCTTCATAGTACACCAAACTATACCATACAAGTCCAATTCCGCGCAAAATCAACTTTTCACGGTCGACTGCAGGCAAAAAGCCGCCCGCATAAGGCGAACGGCTTGCTTATGATCCAGGTTTCATCGGATCGTATTCGACGGGTCATCGATCCTTGCGCAGCTTGCGGGAGAGGCCGGCTGCTCGAGCCGCTTCTTCCTCGGTTACGCTGCGGGGACTGTATTTGGCCTTCTCGAACAGAGCGAGCAGCTTTTCGAGGTCGCTCGATAGCCAGGAGTCCTTTTGCCGCCAGCGATCCACCGTTTCCCGTGCGGTCTCATGCTCGAGAACCGGGAAGCCCCGGCGGCGGAAGACGCGCAGCACGCGCTCGAATTCCTTCACCAGAAGGCGGTCATAATTGGGCTCGGGACGGCTTGCGGCAATCATCCGCTTCAGCCAAACGGGAGTCCAACGTCCACGACGAATGCCCGCGGCATACCAGAAGACGAGACCCGCTGCTGCCAATACACCAAGGCCGGCGAATGTCCACCCGCCGAACGAGATGCCACTCGAATCATTTGTCGAGGAAATGGAAGGCTCTGAAGCTTGCTCAGGCTGAACAGGCTCTTTGGTTGGCTGCGAAGGGTCGTCTGCATAAGGAACCACGAACCCCGAGGTGGGATCGAAAGGAATCCACCCATACCCGCTGAAGTACACCTCCACCCACGAGTGAGCATTGGAGTTGTGCACCGTATAGGTTCCCGCTCCATTCGGATCGCGTTCGCCAAGCCGGCCCATGATTTCCTGCGGGGTCATTTCATCGAAGGGGCTCGCCCCTGATGAATAGCCCTTCACCCAACGCGTCGGAAGGCCGATCGTTCGGGCCATGACCGCCATCGCGGTCGAGTAGTAGTCGCAATAGCCCTGAAGCGTTTCAAACAGAAAGCGATCGACAAAATCCTTGCTGCTGCTGTTGCTCTCGTCCGGCTTGTTGTTGTACGGGAACGTCGTCTGCAGGTACGTCTCCAAAGCCTTCGCTTTGCTGTAGGGATCGCTTGCCTCCTTGGTGATATCGGCGGCCAGGGTCCGAACGCGCTCCGGCAAGCTGTCGGGAACAGCAAGGTACGTGCCGAGCTGCGCCTTTTCCGGGTACGTCATCGGGCTCTTGCGCAGGCCGTTCTCGTCGAGAATCGGCATTTCGGATGTCACTGTGTAGGTTTTCGGCCTTCCGCCCTCTCCCCACAAAAGCTCCGCAGAGGGGCTTCGCCAGGCCGCGTCAAAGCCCGTATCCTTGTTGTTCACGCTCGTCAGCGAGCTCAGCTCAAAGGCTCCGAATGCGATATCGTACTTCGGCGACTTTTCCAGGAAGGTAATCGTCTGCTTGACCTCGACGGTTTTGCGCTTGGACAGGTCGAGGCGGGAATCAGGCACAAACGCATCCTCTTTGCCTGAGATGTCGAGCATTTGCGCGGTTCGGGTGGCCCGGCTGTCCTGCCAGCCCGATCCAGTATAGACTTCCTTCGTTTCTCCTCGCCAGTAGCTGCGGTGGCTCGTCTCGACCGTAAAGACCGTCGCATAGTCATAGTCGAAGCCGCCGCCGAGCCCGGAATCGTCTCGACTGTAGCCGGACAATCCTCTCGTCGTTGGCAGAATCGGGCTCGCCAGCTCCTTGAGCTTGCCGGGAACCGTCACCGGCTCGCCTTCCCAGCGCATGTACAGCGTATAAGGATCGGTGAGCACATTGTTCACGTCGGGAGCGAGCGTACCCGCCCCTACCGTAATAGTGAGCAAGAGCACGATGGGCGTGATGGAGGAGATCGGGTAATCCGCGATATACCCCCAGTTGTCCGGGCTCTTGTCCCGCAAGCTCCCGAAATGCCGAATGACGAGCAGGAACAGGCCGCACAGAATGAGCCAAGCCGCTTCGTCCCAGAGATAGACGAGGCTGAAGGAGTCGCGGAGCGCCATGGCCAATACCCCCAGGATAAGGGCGATGGCGATTCGCTTCTTGCTCTTCATCCACCAGATGGTGAAGAGATACAAAATCCAGGTGCCCATTCCGAACCACAAGTAAGGATACAACTGCTCGGCATTTTCCAGAAAAAGCTGGCCGAATTGACCGACGGTTTTCGGTTTCTCCCAGATGGGCGTATACCCCAGGGCGATTCCAAAAAAGACCAGAAGAAGGACAAACTGCAGGACTCGGTGAAGGAATCGGTTCCGAGCCCGTGCCGCTTCGGTTACGAAGACAATCCCAAGCGTCCAATAGAGCAGCAGCACCGTCTTGGGCAGGAATCCGCCGTCTTCTTCGCTAAACCAATGAATGAATGAAACCAGGAACAGCCCGCTGAACAGGATACCAAACAGGTTCAGCCAATCGACGGAGATACGGCGCACGGATGTACCAGAGGAAGTACCTGCTGAAGGAGTCGTTTTCCAAACACGCTGCGCCATCAGCTTCGCCCTCCTAACTGTGCGGGAAGCTCCTGCAGATTGGTGATCGGGTAGGCCAGAAAGCCCTTCGTCTGCATGAACTTCACCCAAGATCTTCGATCCGATTCCGAATCCGCTGACGTGAGTACGTGGCAGCCGTTTACTTGTTTATGATGAAGCCAGTTAAGCGCCTTCCAGGCGTCTCCGTTCTGCTCCGGCGTGACGACAACAGCCAGCATCCCTGGAATGAAATTCCGCCCGTGCTCTTCCAACACGCGTGTGATGGGATGGGTACCGTCCGCTTCCACCCCGATCAGATGGTCCATAATCGAGCGATAATGAAGAGAACCAGAACCTGCTTCGATGAACGTCGCTTCCCTGCCTACGGACAGAAGCCCCATCGACAACCGCTGCTTTCTTCCGAATTCCAGCAAGGAGGCAGCCGCAGACACCGCGAGCTCGAACGCTTCCCGGTCCACGTAACGGTCCCGGTTGCGCTCGAGAATAATCAGCGTACTGAGCTCGGATTCCCGCTCGAATTCCTTCGATTTCCACGTACCGGTGCGGGCCGTCGCGTTCCAGTGAATGCGGGACAGCCGGTCTCCGTAGTTGTATTCCCGCACACCGTTAATCTGGGTCGTCTCCCGCTGGGCGCGAGTCGTGATGGAATGATGCTGGACGCCTCTCATCATTTGCTGAAGCCCGGTCCATTCGGAGACGGCCACCGTCTCCGGCAGCACCCGGAAGGAATGAGGGAGCGCGATTCGTCCCCCGTGCTCAAACACCCCGAAGATGTCTCCCGTCGAGCAATCCGTCCCTTCGAAGCGGTAATGGCCGCGGCGGAGCGGATGCGTCCGATAGCGGATCTCCCCGTTTCGTTTCCAGTCCGGGATGAAGACGGACTCGAAGGTCGTCCCGCCGGCCCCGTGGTGGGTAAGCGTATCCTTGATGCGAACATACGGGAGCGGCCAAAAACCTGGAATGTGCACCTGAACCGTGACCGAAAGAGAGGTTCCCGCGCTGAGCAGCTCTTGGCTGGCCCCCTCTACGCTCCGCTTCCCTTCCGTCCGGGCAACTCCGCTCCAACGTCCCAGAATGATATACAAGCAGAGAATGGCGACGATGACAAAAATCATGTAAGCCAACTTGCCGCCCTGGAAGAGCAGAAAGACCAAGCTCACCAAAAAGAAAGCCAGCAAGAGGCCGTACCTCATGGAAAAGCGAACATTCTTCGGCTTCTCGCGCCGATGGATCCCCTTCAACGCGCGTCACCTCGCGAGCCGGACGGGAACCTTGACCTGCTCGAGCACGGAATTCATGACGTTCTCGATGGTCAGGCCTTCCAGTCGGGCTTCGGAATGAAGCAGCAGGCGGTGATTCAATACGCGGGGAGCAAGGAGCTTGATGTCATCCGGAAGAACGTAATCGCGGCCGCGCAGGAAGGCAAGCGAACGGGACGCCTGGCTGAGCGCGAGCGTGGCGCGGGGACTCGCTCCGAGGAAAATGGACGGGTGCTCCCGGGTACGGCGCACGATGCCCACGATATATTTGGCGAGCTCCTCTTCCAGGTAAATCTCATGAACCCGCTGCTGCAGGGCAAGGACCTCTTCCACCTCAATCACCGGTTCGAGCGAGGTGACCGGGTGCTCCTTGCTTTGAATGGCCAGCATGCGAAGCTCGGTCGCCTCGTCCGGGTAGCCGAGGGAGAATTTCAGCATGAAGCGGTCAAGCTGAGCTTCGGGAAGTACATACGTGCCTTCAAAATCGATCGGATTCTGGGTGGCGAGCAGCAAAAAGGGCTTCGGCAGCTCGTAAGCGACACCGTCCACCGTCACGAAGCCCTCTTCCATCGCTTCGAGCAGAGCGGCCTGGGTCTTGGTGGTCGCGCGGTTGATTTCATCCGCCAGTAAAATATGGGTCATCACCGGTCCTGGCCGGAAGACGAACTCCTCTTCCTTCGGGTGAAAAATGGATACGCCGGTGATGTCGGTTGGCAGCAGGTCGGGGTTGCATTGAATGCGGCGGTACTGGCCGCGGATGGAGCGGGCCAATGCCTTGATCAGCACCGTTTTCCCGGTGCCGGGGACGTCCTCAAGCAGCACATGGCCGCCTGACAGGAAAGCGGTTAGCAAAAGCTCGATCTCTTCGCTTTTTCCGAAGATACAAGCTTCCAGGTTACGTTTCAAGCGTTCGATCGATGCCATCTCTTCCTTGCGAATTCCCTCCATATGCTAGCCTCCAGTAGTGGGGTGATAAGTGCGGTATTCGACAAAATGATTGATCTTTTGCAAACGAACAAGATCCATAAAGGTAGTTTACAGGATTTGATAGAGTCCACACAAGGCTCCCACTCTTCTAATTGAAGAAAACTCTTCCTGAGGAAGAACCGAACGGCGACACAGCAAAAAGCCAGGCGTTCTCCATGGGAGAACCGCCTGGCGAAGAAGAGCAAACCGATACAAGCCATCAGCCCTTCGGCTTGCAGACGAGCGCGACCAGGAATGAGAAGATGATCGCCGCGGAGATACCGCCGCTCGTCACCTTGAAGATACCGGTCAGAATGCCAATCCAGCCATTCTGGTCAAACTCCACCAAGGCTCCGTGGACGAGCGAGTTGCCAAAGCTGGTGATCGGCACGGTAGCGCCCGCCCCGGCGAATCGAATCAGCGGGTCATACCAGCCGAGTCCATCCACGATGGCGCCGACGACGACGAGTGTCGCCATGGTATGCGCAGGCGTCAGCTTGAAGCCGTCGATCATGATCTGCCCGATCAGGCAGATGGCTCCCCCCACGAGAAAGGCCCATACGTAGTCCATCAGTTTCCTCCTCCTTCCGCCTCGATGGCTACGGCGTGGGCGATACAGGGAATGCTTTCTCCCTGCTGATAGGACAACGGGGACAAGAGCGCGCCTGTTGCCACCACGAGAATGCGCTTCAATTCCCCTCGGTTCATCCGGTTGAGCAGATGGCCGTAGGTGACCGTCGCGCAGCAGCCGCAGCCGCTTCCTCCGGCTTGGACCTGCTGCTTTTCACGGTCGAAGATCAGAAGGCCGCAATCGGAGAACACCGTCTGGTCGATGGGCACCTGGTTCTCGGCAAACAGATCGCGGGCAAGCGAATGGCCGATTTCGGCCAAATCTCCGGTGATGATGAGGTCATAATAGGAAGGCTCCAGTTGGAAATCCTGCAGATGGCGGGTGATCGTATCCACCGCAGCCGGCGCCATCGCGGCTCCCATGTTGAACGGGTCCTTGATGCCCATGTCCACGATCTTGCCAATGGTCGCGCCCTTGATCCGCGGACCGCTTCCGCTGGCTCCGAGGACCGATGCCCCGCCGCCCGTGACCGTGAATTGAGCGGTCGGAGGCTTCTGGGAGCCGTACTCCGTCGGGTAACGGAACTGCTTTTCCGCCGTGCAATTGTGACTGCACGTGCCCGCGATCGCGTAATGAGCAGCTCCGGAGCTGATGAGCTGCGCGGCAACCGCCAAGCTTTCCATCGACGTGGAACAGGCCCCGAACACCCCGAGATAGGGCAAGCCCACAGTACGGGCCACGAAGCTCGTGCTCGTGATCTGGTTCATGAGATCCCCGCCAACGTATACATTGACCGCATTCTGGTCAATGCCCGACTTTTCCACGGCACGCGTAATCGCTTGCTCCAGAAATTGCTGCTCCGCGAGCTCCCAGCTCTTTTGCCCAAGCCGCATGTCCTCGTGAATGAGATCAAACTCGTTCTTGAGCGGCCCCTTGCCCTCCTCCGGCCCTACCACGGACGCATAGCCCAAAATGACCGGAGGGGAATCGAACCGCCAGCTTTGTTTTCCTTGTAGCATGCTGTCCCTCCTCACGCAAATAGGCCGTGCAGAATTCCGATAAAGAAGGCGGCCACCGTGCCGAACACGATGACGGCTCCCGCCACCTTGAACATGTTGCCTCCTACGCCGTAGACGAGCCCTTCGCTGCGATGCTCCATCGCCGCAGAGCACATCGAGTTCGCAAAGCCAGTAACGGGCACCGATGTTCCAGCACCGGCCCATTGGGCGAATTTGTCGTAGACCCCGAGTCCCGTCAGGATACAAGAGAGCAAAATGAGTACCGCGACGGTGGGGTCTCCCGCTGTCTTCTCGGTGAACCCCCATTCCTGAAACAGCTTGCGCAGCAGTTCTCCGAACGTGCAGATCAGCCCGCCGACCAAGAAGGCGAGGATGCAGTTGCGCACAATGCGGCGCGGCGGCTCCTTCGCTTTTGCCAGCTGCTGATAGTTGGCCTGGGTCGGTGTGGTCTTCTTCTTGTTGTTGGCCATGTCCCATTCACCCTTTCTTGCTGATCCATCGCAGTCTCTTACGTCTTGAGAAGCGGAGAAAGCTCGCGAAGTACCTGTTTAAGATCATGCGAGCATCGCCGGTAGCTCTCCCGTTCCTTATCCGATTTTGCCGTCAGCGTGTACAGGTCCAGGTCGGCCTGGCATTTGCGGAGGAGGCTCGTCAGAAGAACCGGACTTTCTCCGGCTGGAAGCTCACGGCGATCATCAAAGAGATCGAGATAGAGCCCGCCGTCTCCGTCCACCTGGGCAAGGTAAATCTCCTCCGGCTTCACCTTTCGCTTGTCGAGCTCCTTATGCAGCCAGCGCTCGCTTTTCTCTGCCTGTACAAGCGCCTCCGGGACGACCTTTCCATCCATGATGATGACCTGCGACTCCGTCGTCTTCTCGTTTGGAATGGAGATGTTGAGCAGCTTCGCGGTAAGCGGCTGGTACTCTTTTTTGAGCAGGATGTTCAAGTCCCCGCCCGCTTCGAGAACAGCGTATTCCACCTCGTTCACATCGAAGACATCCTTCTTCCTTAGCTCCTCCATAAGATCATCCGGAGAGAACCGCTCCCTGCGCAGATTCTTTTCCAGAATCTTGCCGTCCTTGATCACCTCCGTCATGCTTCCTTCCAGAAAGTTTCGAATCCGGAGGTTTCGCAGGGTGATGTGCTCAAGGGCATACGGAACCAGGAACCAGATGAGAAGCGCGATCACCCCGTGCAGGTAATGCGCCTCGACATCTGTGGAGATGAAGCCGGCCAATTCCCCGAGCGTGATGCCGAGCACGTATTCAAAAAGAGTGAGCTGGGAGATCTGCTTTTTCCCGAGAATGCGCGTCAGCACGAACAGGATCACAACCGCCGATAGGGAGCGCCACACGATGACATACCAATTTTCCATGGGAACCCCCCTTTATTCATCGGGCGCTTGGGTTAGTATGGAACATTTGGGAGGGTTTTATGACCCGTGAAAAAAGCGTGCTCGCCCTCCCCGTTCTGGAACCCGATGAAAGACCATCGGTTCCTATGGGGCGACGAGCACGCTCATACCGGTGCGTTGCTGGATCTGTCGAGCCGGTGGTGCCGGCTAGACGGGTTGCAATGAGATCAGATGCAGAGCTCCTCGCCTTCCTGCGCGAAGAGGAAGCGGAGCATGGGGCTGATGAGAGGATGCAGCACCGAGATGTGCCCTTCCTCGGCAAATTCTCGCCAGACGAGGCGGGTGAGCCCTTGCTCCCGGTAGGGGAGCAGCCGCTCATGGTACGCCTTCGCGTTCTCAAAGATTTTGTCATCCTCCGTTCCGACTGTGAACAGCAGATCCGTCTCCGTCTCCTTCGAGCGGAGTCGGGCTTCGAATTCAGGAAGCCTGCGGAACAGAATTCGATCATCCCACCAAAGAGACGGGCTTCCCGCCACATAAGAGCGGAACAAGCCCGGACGCGTCAGGAGGGCATACAGCGTGAAATAGCCGCCGAGCGAATGGCCGAACAGCCCTTGCCGGGTGGAATCGATCGGGAAGCGCCGGCCGAGGAGGGGCATCAGCTCGCCCTCGATGAAGGCGAGGAAGCGGTCTGCCCCGCCGTTGAGCGGCCACGATGAACCGTCCGGCCGCAGGCTTCCCCTCGCCGCCGGCGTGGTGAGGTCGTAGAAGCGCCGCTCGGAGACGAACGGGCCTTCGGCGGGATAGCCGATGCCGACGACTACACCGGGCGGCAAGCCGCGCGGATGGCGGGTGACGAGCCGCATCGCTTCGGCCAGCGAGCCGAAGTAGGCATTGCCGTCCACTGCGTAGAGCACCGGGTATCCGCCGGGAGGCGGCGGCTTCAGCGGCACGTGGACGAAGATGCGGTAAGGCAGGCCGGTGATGCCGGAGATGAGATCGAACTGCTCCGTACCCGGCATGGCATACGGGATAGCCGCGTGAAACGGCTCTGTCGCCTGCACGGGCAGCGGAGTCATCAGGGGCGGTACTGCGGCCGGCGTACGAAAGCGCGCCGCATACCGATCGACCGGAGGAAACAACCAGGCGAGCGCTTCGGGAAGCTGTCGGGCCATGAAGACGAAATCATGGGTCGCTCCATCGACAATCTCCAGATGAAGCGCCTTCGGCGAAACGCCCTTCGCCCGCCACTCCCGGCACATGGCAAGGGTGGTCGGGACCATGTTCCGCTGCTGATTCTCCTTGCCCATTCCCTCCCGGTTGCCCACGGAGACATAGAAGGCCTGTCCCGCGTCAGGAGCCGGCCATTCCAGAAGGCTCTCCAGCACGTTCTCATACCAGAGCGAGGCGGACAATAGGCCGAAGCGGCCGAAGGTATCCGGCCGCCAATAGGCGCCAAACAAGGAGATCAGGCCGCCCAGGGACCCGCCCATCAGTCCCGTATGCTCGGGACCGGTCAGCGTGCGATAGGCGGAATCGATCCAGGGCTTGATGGAGTCGGCCAACTCGTCGAGGTAGGCCCGGCCCCTTCCCCCGAAGGAAGGGCGGCCGGCCGTTACCGCCTCCGTCGGCCAAGGGGTGTATTCATCGTTGCGGCAGTCTGAATGGACGCCGACAACGATGACTTCCTCCGCCTTTTCCTCGCGGAACAACCGTTCCATATAGCGATAGCAGGCCCCCATCAGCTTCCCCCCGTCCTGCACATAGACGACGGGATAGGCCCTCTCCGACAATGCGTAGGTGGGGGGAAGGTACACCGTAAGCCTGCGTCCCTTCCATTCTCTTTCTTCCATAGTGGATTGCGCGTTCATGAGGGATGTGCTCCTTTTCTAGCCGGTGTGATTAAGCTGCTCGCGGCTTGTTCCGCCGAATCAGCAAGTAGACGAAATAAGGCGCGCCGATGACCGAGATGACGACCCCGACCGGAAGCTGCGCCGGCAGGAAGAACGTTCGTCCGATAAAATCTCCGGCCAGCACGAGCACCATGCCGAGCAGTCCCGCAAGCGGAAGAGCCCGGCGGTTGTGGTAGCCGACGAGGCGGTAAGCGATGTGCGGCGCGATCAAGCCGACGAAGCCGATGGTTCCGGCGACCGCAACGGTTGCTGCCGTCAAGCCGACACTGATCGCGAGCAGGCCATTGCGCGTCCGCTTAAGCGGCACGCCCAGGCTGATCAGGCTGTCGTCGTTCAGGCGGAGCAGGTCCAGCTTCCTGGACTTGGCCCAAAGAATCGGCGCCAGAAGCAGCACCCAGGGCAGGGTCGTCTGAATATACAGCCAGTTGGCCGTATTCAGATTGCCGGAGAGCCACATGGCTGCCTTTTCGAAATCGCGCGGGTTCATCTTCAGGGAGAGGTACATCGTCATCGCCCCGAACCCTGAGCTGATCGCGATCCCGACCAGGATGAGCCGGCGCGGATCGAAGCTGCCGCGGCTCTGGGCGAGCGTGTAGATCAAGATGACGGACAGGAGCCCGCCGATCAGACCGAACAAGGGCATCGCCATCACCGCCAACTTGCCCGAAAGGGAGATGACCCCTTGAAAGGCGAACATGAACAAAATCACAAAGAAGCTCGACCCGCTGTGAATGCCCAGGATGCCCGGATCGGCAAGGGGATTGCGCGTCAGGCTCTGGACGGCGGCACCGGCCATGCCGAGCGCAAAGCCGACAATTGCACCCAGCACGATGCGGGGGAGCCGGAATTGAAAGACAACCAGCTCGAAATCTGGGTTGTGACTGATTCGGAGGAGTGTCTTCATCACCTCCGAAACACTCAGATCAAATTCGCCATTGGTCATCCCGAGGTAGATCAGAAGTGCCGCCAGCGCCATGGTTACGGCATAGGGAAGGAAGCGAGAGCCTCTTCGCAGAAGCGGGACTCTCTTAGTCAAAGCAGCTTTCTCGTCGTGGACCGGCTTCCGGTTATTTATCGGTTGTCCCTGTTCCCTCATGTCCGTCCCCCCTTTCTCTTGATGAGGTAGAGGAAGAAGGGCACCCCGAATAGCGCCGTCACCACACCGATCGGCGTCTCGAACGGGGCGTTCAGGAACCGGGAGAAGATATCGCAGAACGCGAGGAACAAGCCGCCCAGAACCGCCGAGAGCGGCAGGACGAGCCGGGAGTTCCGAGTGGACAGCTTCCGTGCCATATGCGGCACAATCAGGCCGATGAAGGCGATCTTCCCTGCAATGGCCACCGTAATTCCGGACAGCAGCGTGACACCGATCATTGCCAGCACTTTTACAAGGCCCGTTCGAACGCCAAGCCCCTCCGCCTGCTCTTCCCCGAGCGACAGCAGCGTAATCGAGCGAGAGAGAAGCAGAACGATGATCAATCCAACGATCGCAAAAGGCAGCGAAAGCTTGATCAGGGTCGGGTCCAACTGGTAGAGGCGGGCGTTGTACCAATAGCTGATTTTTTGCGGGATGTGGTAGTAGAGCGCCAGAGCATCCGCGGTTCCATTCAGGAACATACCGGTTAAGGTCCCGAGAATGGCGAGTGTAACCGGATCTCCCTTCCCGGGAATCAGCCGAAGCAACCCGAAGACGAGAATGGCGCCAAGGGCGGACCCTACGAGGGAGAAGCCGATCAGACCAAGCCCTCCGCTAGTCGGGAAAAAGATCATGGCCACGGTAACCGCAAATACGGAGCCGTCCAGCACCCCCATGAGCGAGGGGGAAGCAAGATCATTGCGGGTGATACTCTGCATAACCGCACCGGACAAAGCAAGGCATGCCCCAAGGAGCAACGCGCCGAATGCCCGCGGCAGTCGGGAGTGACGGATGACCTGATGATCCACATTCGAGGGATCGAAATGGACGATGGCTTGCCACACATCGGCGGGTTGGATGGATTTCGCTCCATACAGGACAGAGGCGGCGACGAGCAATAGAGCAACAGCCGGCGTCAATCCGAGGATTAACGCCGGCAATCGGTTGGTTATACGCATCATTCAGCTCTCCGTCAACCCTACTGCACGTTCGCAAGGAAGGCTTTCAGGAATTGAACCTTGCTGTAGGCGGTTCCGCCCTGTGCCAAGGGATCGACGACGTTGACAAACAACTGGTTGTTCTTCACCGCATTGATGCTGGAGAAGATCGGGTTTGCCTTCAGCTTGTCGACGGCATCCGTTGAATTGGCGTTCTCATCTTCCGAGAATTGAATGTAGAGAACATCCGGGTTCATCTCGGCCAGCTTCTCGACAGACAGCGTCTCCTGCGTCTTCGCCGCAGCGATTACATCGGGAGCCGCTACGCCGAGATCCGTGTAGAGAATCGGATTGAAGAACAGGTTCGGTCCGTAGATGCAAATTTCGCCTTGCCGAATCCGAACGATCGCGACCTTCTTGTCCTTCAAAGATGTTTCGACCTTGGTCTTGCCTGTATCCAGATCGGCTTTGAATTGATCGATCAGCTTGGTCGCCTCATCGCTCTTGCCGGACAGCTCGCCCAGCAGCTTCAGGTTGGCATCCCAGTTGGTGGAAACGTGAGAATAAGGAATGGTCACCGCGATTTGCTCCAGCTTTTGAATCACGGCTTCATCAAACTTGGAGGTGCCGAGAATGACATCCGGTTTAAGAGACAAAATTTTCTCGAAGTTCGGCTCTGTTTTCTCCCCGATGGATTCCGCCTTGTCTGCGATCGGAGCATAGAGCGCCGGGAATTTACCCGAGAAGGAGACCATTCCTACCGGATGAACGTCGAGCAGGACCGAATCCTCCATCGCTTCCAACGCGCCCGCGATGACAATGCGCTCGGCTTTGACCGGTACGACATATTCTTTATCGAGGTATTTGATCGTGTGCGTGGCGGCAGAGGCTTCCGTAGTTGGAGCCGTGGTGGCAGACGGTGCGGTGGAGGCTTGCTCCGTCGAAGCCGGCGATGCCGACGGCGACTCGGCCGTGGTGCTCTTCGAACTGCAGCCAGCCATTACCGCCAGCACAAGGACCAACATCAAGCTAAAGGTTAACCGTTTCATTTCTCTTTCGAACCCCTTCCGAATTTTTAATTGATAACGATTCTCAATTACTATCATAGGAAGGATGTTCGCTGATCTCCATAGACAAAATTCCCGTTCGGCATGGATATTTTGCCTCTATCCCCCCAACTGCCTCACCGATGCCCCTGATCCCGCTGAATGAGCATCGAACAAATGGATCAGGTTTTCCCGCATCCGATCCAGCGCAATCGGGGAGTATTCCCGCCACGGGCTGGAGGATAACAAGTGCACCCGATTGGAGCGAACGGCCGGAAGCGACTGCCATTCGGGGGTTCGGAGGAGCTTTTTCCATTCCATCAGGGTCCTCGTATCTTGGCGAACAAGAATCATCAGGTGCTCCTTCTCTGCGAAGGCGAGCTGCTGCAGGGTAACCCGCTCCTCCTCGTCCCCATCCCTCGGAGCCATATCCGGCCTTTTAATCCCGAGGTGACGGTAGACATAATCCAACGTTCCAGGAGAGCCCAGACCAAACATCCCCTCCGCCGTCATGCGAATGAACAGCGCAGCAGGGGCTTTTCCTCCCGAAGCTGCCTTAATCCGTGCTTTGGCATGAGCTGTTCGCTCCTCAAATTCCCGAATCCACCGTTTCGCCTTCGCTTCCACTCCCAGAAGCTCGGCCAGCCGGCGAAGGCCGATCCTCCAGCTCTCGTTCTCTTCAGGCGGAAGGAGAAAGGTCGGTGCCAAGCTCTCCAACTGCTCCTTCTCCTGTCCGGTCAGATCCGATGGGCAAACGATCAGTCGCGGTTCGGCATCCCGCAAGCGGTGAAGGTTGGAGTCGACTGTCGATTCCATTCGCCGGTCTTCCAAAGGATAGGGAATATCCGTTCCGTAGTTCTCCAGGTAATAACCGGACCATTTGGGATGCAGCGGTGCCGCCTGCGGAATGACGTCAAGTGCGAGCAGATAGCCGGTTCCTGCCGAGCTGCCATAGACGGCGGTGCGATGCTTCCGTTCGATGACATACTGGGATGGAGACAAGCCGTAGACGCGCTTGAACAAACGACTGAAATAAAATTCATCCTCGTACCCTACCGCGTGAGCAACGTCCTTCAGCTTCTGACATGGACGAAGCATGATGCGAACCGCATGGTGAAGGCGAGTCCGCGTCAAGTAATCATGCGGGCTAGCCCCATACCGCTTCCGAAAAAGAGAGGTGAAGCGTTTGGCGGTGAGCCCGGCCATCGCAGCAAGACGATCCGTCGTAAGCGGTTCATCGAGATGCTCTTCCATGTAGTTCTTCACGCCTTCGATAGGATCGAGAGCAGGCTCCATTTGACCCGAATGTCCCTCCGCCACCTCCAGCAAAAATTCCATCGTCTCAATCTGCGCTCGGCAGCGGAGAATGGGATCTTCACAGCTGCATAAGCTGCAGATAGCTCGGCAGCGCTCCGTCGGCTTCACCGGCTGCGGCAATCGGGCTTCCTCCGGAAACGGGAAGGCGCCTTGCCCGTTGATGGGCTCCAGATGCCCCTTGGAATCGGCTGAGGGCCGATACATCCCCACTCTTAAAACAGCCACAGATGCGGATTCCCGGTCCGAGTTAAGGGAGATGGTCCCTCCCGGCTTGCATATGTAAAGCGTATCCGTCTTCATGTCGCAAACGCGGCTCCCCCGCCTCAGTTGACAAGAGCCTTCCAGGAGGACGAGAAAGGTTGGATGGACGAGCAGTTCCTGAGTAAGACCGAGGTAAGGGTCGCGACCGATTCTTTTCAACTCCGCATCCTGGAGCTGAACGGTGAATCGACTGAAATCAAGGGAGTAAGGTTCCATTTGAATCGCCAAGGCTTTCTCACCCTTCGAATGTTAATTGATAATGAATCTCATTATCAATATTATCGCAATCTGCTCTTCTCTTACAGTGATTTTCTTTACACCCCTTTCCTTCTTTTTACAAAAAGAGCCCCCCTGCCTGAACCGATTTCCGACGGTTCCCGGCATGGGAGCTCTGGGATTACTCTTTCTTTACTCGTTAGTCGTTGCTGAGAAGGTACAGACGGCTCGTCTCTTCGAACAGCTCGCCCTTCGCCAGGCTGATCAGCCCGATCTCTTCTGCGGGGAGATCGACATTCGGAGCGTTCACGAGGTTCATCTGCGGCTCTGGGCAAAAGAACCCGACTTCGCCTCCGTTGTTCCAAATCATCCACTGCTTGTACGCGGTTCCTGCGTCATAGACCAGCTTGATTCCGGCTCGGGCATCGGTCAGCTCCATCCGGTTGCGGCCGCCTTGAGGCTTGGCCGTGTAATGGTTGTCCATCGAAGCAAAATAGGGATACACGCCATTATCCCGAAGCTGTTCTTCCTCAGGAGCGAGAGCTTGGAAGCTTCCCGTCGGCAGCATCCGCTCGGTCATGGCCCAGCGGTCGCCAATGGTCAGCTTGACCTTATAATCATCAGCCGAGCTTCCCGGAACGAACGGCGCGTTGATGGCGGTATGGAACGCCAGCAAGCAAGGAAGCGGCTCGTCTCCCAGGTTGCGGATGAGCACGTGCTGAGCCAATCCAAGAGTCGGGTGCAGGGTATAGCGAAGCTGGAAGGTGAACGAGAAAGGCAGGTGGCGGTAGATCGGGTGATCTTCTGTCACCGTAATCGAGATAACCGCATAGCTTTCCTCTCCGTTTACGCCAACCTGGTCCACATTCCATGCCGCTGTATACAAAAAGCCGTGCAGATGGTTTCCTCGATCGGTCTCATTGACGGGAAGCTGCAGCACGCGCCCGTTCCATGGAAATTTGCCATCTTCGAAGCGGTTCGGAGGGAAGAGCACCGGGATCCCGTGTACGCCGGGGTTCGCCTTGAAGGCATCCATCTCGTCCGATGCGGGCTCACGCAAAATGGCATACCCGTTCTCCGTATCGCGGAACGCGATGAGGTTGCCGCCGATTTCGGGCAAGAGGGCTGCTTCATAACGCCCTGCTTTCAGCCAGACTGCTTTTTCTCCTTGATAATCGCCAAGATAAGCATCCGCCTTGGTATTCATGGGTCAGAAACTCCTTTCAAACCGGACATTGTCGCGCCGGCAGCGTGATGGTCATGCGGGTGAGCCTCTTCTGGAGACAGACAAAAAAGAGTAGACGAAGAGGCTCCGATGCAGAGAAGCGAATACGATTCTACTCAACCAGCAGCAGGAGCAGAACGAGCAGGAGAAACAAGACCAAGACGACGAGCACCCATTCCTCGCGATTCATAGAGACTCTCCCCCCGATGTGCGGCTGCCTACATCGTATTCCGGCAGCGCTCCGGGGGTCTGGGCTTACGCCCAGGAAGGGCAAGTCTCTGCTTGAAGTTAGTTGCAGAACCCACGCTGCTTCAGCCAGCTGGCACATTGTCCTGTCCAGTGGCGAACATGCTCCTGGTCTTCTGCGAGGCCGAGGCCGTGGTGTCCCATTTCATACACATGCAGGTCAAACCGGACTTCTTCCCGTTTAAGAGCTGACGCATACATCAAGCTGTTCAGCACCGTCACAAGCCCCTCTTCCGAGGTGTGCCAAAGGAAGGCGGGCGGCGTATCCGCCGTGATGTTCTCCTCGGCGCTGTAGCGAGCGAGCAACTCCTCGCTCGGCTTGATGCCGAGAAGCTTCTCCCGGGAGCCGTCATGGGTAATGCCGTCGCGCATGCTGATGACGGCATAGCAGAGAATAGACAGATCGGGGCGGCACGACAAGCGGTCGATGGGATCCACCGCACTGGCATCCCCCCGGTCATAGAGCGTGGAAGCCGAAGCCGCCAGATGACCGCCAGCGGAAAATCCAAGTACGCCGACACGCGTTGGATCGATGTTCCACTCGTCCGCCCGGAAGCGAACATAGCGGATGGCCCTCTGCACATCCAAGAGAGGCGCAGGCTCGCGATAGGGAGCCACCCGATAACGGAGAACAAAGGCGGAGATGCCCAGCGAATTAAGCCATAACGCAATCGGCTCCCCTTCATGGTCGGCGCGCATTTCATACCCTCCGCCTGGACAGATCACCACCGCGGCACGAGGGGATGCTGTCGTGCCTGAGACCAAGTAAGGGGTAACCGCCGGCTTGTCCTCCCCGCCGCTTCCCGTGGCATAAGGGGCGCCGTTCGGCCAAAGCAATTCTTCCATTGTATAGATCGACCTCCTGAATCATCCATGTCAAATAAAGCGTTTCCCAGAACATGCAAACGAATCGGCTTTTGCTGCCATCCACTCGTCTTGTCCGGGTCCATCCTTCCTTCACCTTAGCGCAAATTCGAGGCGGTGACAAGGCAAGGATTATGAAAAGGTACGTACGAACATCCCCTCCTTTTCGAAAAAAGAAGACAAGTTGTCCGTACATCCTATACAATGGAGGTAGCCTGACCGGAAGCCCTTTCACCATCCCGCAAATCCGGCGGCTGCGACCCAAATCCATCAACAGGGAGGCTGTATCCTCATGACCCGAACCCAAGTCCCCCCGCCCTCCATGCTGGGCGTCTGCTACTATCCAGAGCATTGGCCGGAAGCGATGTGGAACGATGACTTCGCGCGTATGAAAGAACTGGGCTTTTCGATCATCCGTATGGCGGAATTCGCTTGGGCGATCCTCGAACCGGAGGAAGGCCGATATGATTTTGCTCTCTTTGACCGCGCTCTGGATGCCGCCCATGCACACGGCTTGAAGGTCATTCTGGGCACTCCCACCGCCACGCCGCCCGCCTGGCTCACGCAAAAGTACCCGGAAGCCTTGAACGTCACGAGAGACGGAGTCACCCTTCATCACGGCATGCGCCAACATACCAACCATACGAGCCCGATCTTTCTGGAGCTCTGTGCCCGCATTACCCGGGAAATGGCCGCTCATTTCCGAAGCCACCCGGCGGTGATCGGCTGGCAGATCGACAACGAGCTGAACTGCGAGATCAGCGTGTATTACTCCGAGGCGGACCATGCCGCATTTCGTCTTTGGCTGCAAGCAAAGTACGGTACTTTGGAAGCGCTTAACGAAGCGTGGGGCACCGTCTTCTGGAGCCAAACCTATACGGACTGGCAGCAGGTGTACTTAACCCGGCCGACGGCAGCCCCCGGCCAGCCCAACCCGCATCTGGCGCTTGATGAGAAGCGGTTCATCTCAGACAGCACGCTTGCGTTCGCCAAACGGCAGGCCGACATTCTCCGGGAGCTGGTCCCGCATCATTGGATCACCACGAACGGCTTGTTCGGTCATCTGGACAGCCACCGATTGACCGAAGAACAGCTGGATTTCTTCAGCTATGACTCCTATCCGCAGTTCTCTACCATCGGCGGCGACACCGAGGAAGATCCCCTTCTCGATCGCAACTGGAGCCTCACCCTCTCAGCCGTCCGCTCCATCTCGCCCAACTTCTGCATCATGGAGCAGCAATCCGGTGCAGGCGGCTGGGTAAACCGGATGGACATGCCTTCTCCTCGCCCCGGTCAAATGCGGCTGTGGACCTACCAGTCCATCGCCCATGGAGCGGACATGGTGCTGTACTTCCGCTGGCGGACCGCTACTGTCGGCAATGAAATCTACTGGCACGGCATCCACGACTATGACAACCGGCCGAACCGCCGTGTACGGGAAGCAGCCCAGATCGGCCAGGAGCTCGGCCGAATCGGAGAACGCATCGCTGGCAAGAAAAATCAGGCGAGCATTGCCATTGTCCGGGACTACGACAACGAGTGGGACGGCGAATACGACATCTGGCACGGCCCCTTCTCGTGGCAGAGCGGCAAAGCCTGGTTCAAGGCGATGCAGCGCCGGCACATTCCGAACGACATCCTGTACCTGCGCCCGACGACAACCCTGGCCGAGCTGCTGCGTTATTCCGTCCTCGTCTACCCACACCCGGCCATCATGCGGGAAGACACCGCCCACCTCCTCACCGACTATGTGAAGGCAGGGGGGACGCTTATCTTCGGCTGTCGAACCGGCTACAAGGATGAGCGCGGTCACTGCTACATGCTTCCCTTCCCAGGGCAGGCCGCCGCGTTGACCGGCATCACCGTAGACGACTTCACCCGAATCAAGGGAACGCGCAAGCCTGTCCCTATTCGGTGGGTTTCCTCGCCGGAGGAAAATGGAAACCAAGCGCTCACCCGCGCTGACGAATTTCACGAGGTGCTCCGCGTAGAGGCGGAGGACGTGACGGTGGAAGCCGTATACGCCGGCGATTATTACGAGGGACAGCCTGCCGTCACCCGGCGTGGCTTGGGCGAAGGCGAAGTCTGGTATTTCGGTGCGGTGTTCCATGAGGAATCGGCGGGTCGCATCCTCGACCGCCTTAACATTCACTCTCCCGCTGCCGATTGGCTGCGCCTGCCTTCCACGGTCGAGCTCACGCTGCGGGAGGGCGATGGCCGCACGTACGCCTTCCTGCTCAACTATGCCAATGAGCCGGCCCGCATCACCCTTACCGAACCGAAGGAGGAGCTGCTCCGCGGAGAGGTCTTGTCGGGAGAATGCGAGCTTGCTCCCTACGATGTGCGAATTCTGGTTCTCTAAACAAGAAAGAGCCTCCTGGCGCGTGTTAGCAATCGCGCTTCAGGAGGCTCATTCTCATCATGACTCTTCCAATGGGGAGGCAACGTGACCGAGCTGCGCTTGCCGCAGCTTGGCGGGGGCTTCCCCTTTTGTCTTGCGAAACATGCGTGAGAACAAGAACGGGTCCTCGTACCCGACCGAGCGTGCGATATCGCCAATCTGCAGCTCCGTCAGCCGGAGCATCTCCGTGGCGATCTCCATTCGATGGCGGATGAGGAATTGCTGAGGGGAGAGCTGCAGCTTGCGTTTGAAGATGGCGTGCAGATGCTTGCGGTCCACTCCCGCGTAACGGGCGATGTCCGTAACCGAGATTTTGCGGGAATAGTTCTTGTGGACAAATTCCACGGCGCGCAGAACGTAACCGTCGGCTGCACTCTGCTCCTCGGGAGGGACCGGTCGTCCCGATTCGGCCATCCCCCAGAGGAGCTGATAGAGAAGTCCAGTCCACTTCAGGTCGTCGTTCGGCTCAGGACGATCCGTCTTCATGAAGTGCTCCAGCCGTTCCGGGGCGAGAAGCAGCCCCGGGTAATCGAACACAGGATGATGCGCATCCAGTCCGGCGCGCTGGAGGAATTCACCAGCCTTCAGCCCGTTGAAGCCGATCCAGACATAATACCAGGGATCCTCTGAATCCGCCTGGTAATAGACGAGCTCCTCCGGAAAGAGGACGAAGCCCTGTCCCTTCTCCAGCGGGTAGCTGCGGTTCCCCAAGGTGAAGCTTCCTCGGCCTCTGATGATATAATGAACGACGTAATGATCGCGGAGTCCGGGGCCCCAGCTGTGATCCGGGGAGCAGCGATCATGTCCGCTGTAATAATAGATCAGCTCGCTGTTCGTGCCCATTCGGCTCGCAAGCGGAATGTCCATCCGTTCAACCAACGGTTCTCGACTCCTTTCAACTTATCGACATTATACCATGCGTACGATGCGAGGTGGAAAGAAGAAGCAGAGCAGGCCTTGTCAAAAGGTAACCTATTACCTATAATCAAGCTAATGACCAATTAGGTAACAGGTTACATAATGATAGAAGGAGGTACAATCGATGGATTCCCTAGAACAACAAGCGTACAGCTTCGGTACGATGCTGGTTTTGGTCAATCGGTTGCAGGTGCTGGGTGACAAACTGGATGAGCGGGTTACCCTAAAGCAGTGGCTGACCATCGCGGTCCTGTTAAAGAGCGGAGCATCTTCCCTCCCCTTGACCGAGCTGGCTGATCGACTCGGCAGCTCACGGCAGAACGTCAAGAAGCTGGTGCTTCTTCTGGAAAAGCAAGGCTTCGTCGCCCTCAATCGGGATGATTCGGACGCCCGCATTTTGCGCGTTCGTCTGACGGAGCACTGCATGGAGTATTTTGCTGCGAGAGACGGGAAGGAAGCTCGCTTTATGGACGCTCTCTTCCATGATTTCGACCCCGCCCTCACCGAAGGACTCTACCGCGGGTTGGTTAAGCTCGCCGAAAACATCGCCCGAATGGAGGATTCAGCCTCTCATGAGGAAAAGGAGTAGGAAGCCTATGATTCTCACCTTGGTTGTAATCGCTATTCTCGTTGGGGCAACGCTGACTTTCTTTCATCTCCCCTATTCCAAAACGAAATCCAAGTTCCACCTACTGGCTGAAGAGAGACTCTCCACCTCCAGCCCGCTTGAGGGAGTATTCACGGCTTCCGATTGGGAGTCGCTCCCTCCGTCGGTCCGAACCTACTTTGAATCCTCTGGATTTACCGGACAGCCCAAAATGAGTTCGATGAAGGCAGAGTTTCGTGATGTCCCCTTCTTGCTGTCCGGAAAGTCCCTGACGATCGACTACACCCAGTATAATTTTCTTCAACCAATAGAACGTATCGCCTGGATTGATACCTCACTTGCCGGCGTTCCCTTCGAAGGGCTGGATACCTTTCTCGCAGGCAAAGGCGGCATGAAGGGCGTCTTGGGTAAGCTCTTCCCTCTCTTCGATCAGCACAGTCAAGAACTCGATCAGGCTAGCCTCGTCACCTACCTGTCGGAGGTGCTGCTATTTCCAAGCGCCGCCCTGGAGAGTGGAATTGTGTGGAATCCGATCGACGATACCCAAGTGAAAGCAACACTCTCGGCATATGGCCTGTCGGTCAGCGGCTGGTTTCAATTTCGGGAAGGCGGGGAATCGGTATCCTTCACAACCGATGATCGCTATGTCGTGGAATCGGACGGCACCAGCCGGCAGGTGCGATGGTCTGCTCTTATGGACAACTTCAAGGTGGTAGACGGCATCCGGCAGCCTACTCGCATGAGAGCGGTCTGGCATGAGAAAAGCGGTGATGTTGTCTACTTCGACAGCGACAACCTGACGCTCCACTACCGATAGACGGCAACCCTAGCGGATCGGAATATCGATTGTCTCGTTATAGGCTTTGCGGTAGTACATCCCGCCGAGCTGCAGGAAGTCCGGCTCTCCCTTTGTTTTAAACACGAGGGTTCGTTTGTTATAGAAGGGGCCGCCCTCTTCCTTGGCTTCGATCGTCTGATTAATGGTGGCCTCGAGCGGCACCCGCTCTCCCTCCTTCGTTCCGAGCGAAACATCATCGAAGCGGACTTCCTCGCTGGTTTCAATGGTCACTTCAAGCCCCTCCGCGCCGTGCTTCGTCTCCAGCAGCCGAAGCTCCTCGCCTGCCAAGGCTTGCGGCTGAGCGAGTTCTGCGAAGGTCAGCTTGCGGTTCAGCTTTTCGTAGGTGAGGAAGTCCTTCAACACGATCTGGAGCGACTTTAGATCGCTAGGCAAGGCGTCGAACTTCACCTCGAAAAGGCGGCCCTTGGCCGTATGCGAGACTCCCGTTCCTTGGGCCTCCATCGGCTTGCCGTTCACCATCAGCTCCACCCCGTCCATGGAGCGCTCCAGCACTCGCTCCCGATCCGTTTGGAACGTCCCTTCGATCAAGGTCATGGTGGGGGTCGCCTGAATCGAGCGGAACGTAAGCTTGCTTCCGCCTGCCTTGAGCGTTCGGTTGATGGATTGCTTGAGGGCCGTTTCCATCGCCTCTTCGGGGTGATAAGGGAACGTCACGCTTCTCTCCTGCCGTTGGGCTGTCGTCCCTTCGTCCCAGAAGGTAAAGGTTAGCTTTTTGGCTAGCGGGCTGACCGGGTCGAACGTGTAGATCCCCTTGATTTCGGTCTTATCCTCGGTCAACCGGTATTGACCGGTGGCAAGCGATGCGTTCGTCCAGAAGCCCGTGATTCTCCCCGGAGTAAAGAGCGAGCCGCTTTCGTCCGTTAGTCCACGCGGATTCTTCAAGGTGTAATACAGAATAAATTGATTGGCGTCCGACATGACGCCGTCCAGAATCAGCTCCGTCCCATCCTGGAGAATCACTCGCTCCTCCACAGACTGACCGAGTCCCTGCTCGTTAAGGGCTTGCAGCGTTCCACTCCCGATATCATCGAAGCCAAGCAGTTTTTTTCCATAATACGCAAGGGCATGATACTGGCTTCCTGCAAAAAGGCTAAAAGCAAGCACAGCCACCGCTGCAGCCCGGCCTCGCGTAACCATCCGGCGCCTGACGGGCTTAGGCTCAACCCGATCCAGTGCCGCTCGCAGCCGTTCCTCCATCTCCTCCGGCGCCAACACGTCCTCCCACCTCGACTTTTGCAGTTCCAAGCGTTCAGTGAGTTCCTTCATGTCCATCCCTCCCGGATAAGGCCCTCAGCTTTTTCAGGCCATAGAAAATGCGTGATTTCACAGTCCCGAGCGATACCTCGGTCATCTGAGCAATCGTACGGTCGTCCAGATCGTGATAGTACTTCAGGCGTATCGCCTCCTGCTGATCCTCATTCAACTGATCCAGCATGGCTTGGAGGTCCATCCGTTCCTCCACCCGGCGAGGGTCCGCCAGATTCAGCCCTTGTGCTTGTCCGACGTGCCCACTCTCGTGGTTGTCCCCGAGCATTTCCCCAAACGGCTGCATCCGATTGGATTTGCGCAGCGCCTGCTTGCAGCGATTCACGAGGATGGTCTTGCTCCAGGAGGAGAAGCTCCCGTTCTTCTTCAACCGCCCGATCTGTTCATAGAGCGTCACAATCATATCCTCCAAAGCATCCAGGGCGTCGTGCTCGTTCTTCATATAGGCCAAGGCGAGACGATAGTAGGCATCCTTCTCCGCCATAATCAGCTGCAACAAGGCGTCCTTTTCCCCCTTCTTCGCTCTCTCCACCAGGCGAGCTTGCTCCATGCTGTCACCTCTCTCTCTTCTCCTTAGAGTCGCCAGGGTCGCAAATCGTTCAATGCCTTCAAAAATAGGTTTCCGTCCGAGTGAAAAGAAAAAAGCACCCGCATCGAATGTGCCCTTATCTTACGATAAGGATTCTCTTCAATGAAGGTGCTCTGTTGCACAGCGACGGCTTGATTGCCTGCATTTTCCTGCGCTCTAGGAGGTCTGCACATGCTTGCGGAACTCCAACGGACTGATTCCGATGGCGGCTTTGAAGGAGCGGCTGAAGTAGGCCTGGTCAGCGTATCCCACTTGCCTGGCAATCTGAAACACCTTCCCGTTAGTGTCGCGCAGCAGCTCCTTGGCGCGGTCCATGCGGATACGGGACAGGTGCCAGGTGAAGGGATGTCCCGTATCCGCTGTGAAAAGGCCGCTAACATAATTGGGGGTCAAGCCGAGCGTCCTGGCAAGCTGAGCAAGGGACAGGTCCGGGTTGGCATAGTCCGCCTCCAACATGAGCAAGGCGGAGCGAATGACGGGGCTGACGAGGTCATAGCTGGGCTTCATGCCCGGTGTCGGCTTGGCCAGATCCAGCTGAAGCAGGCTCTGCCGGTACAGGCCCCCGATGTCTTCCACCGTATGGGAGATTCCGCCGAAGCCGAGCTGAATGGCAACCGATAGCTTCTTCTCAAGCTGGGCCTTGCTCCGTACCGCGTATTCCTCCAGAGGGGGAACGTGAAAGCGATCGGAGAACAGGACCAGTGTAGCGAGCGGCTTGCCGATGACGACGACGGGGACCCCCAGCTCCGACAGAAGCTCGTCGAGGAACAGCTTTACAAAAAAACGCTCCGTCTTGGTCCAAAAGCTCCTTTCGGGAATCAACAGCGAGAAGAGCCCCACCCAACGAAATCGAGGGTACAAGGTCGGGTCCTGGAGCCGCGAGCCCTCCAATGGCGCTTCCAGCACATCCTGAATTCGCTTTTCCAGAAGGTGCTTTTCCCGGAGCTGATGAGTAGCCCCCCACGATTCCAACTCGGGAGGTTGCTCGTCTTGTTTCCCGTTGTTCTCCGCCGCGTAATCACACAATTGCAGGATCAACCCGAGCACGGTCGCCCGCAGGCGGTAATCGCTGCCCGATCCCTCCTCAAAGGTATCTCCCGTCATGGCCAGTAAGCGATCAAAAAAGGGGGCCAGCAATCGAGCAAGCTCAGAGCCGTTCTCGTACAGGGTCGTTCCCAGGCAGGAAAGCTGCCGATACATGGCGGGATCATCGATGTCGAAATGAAGACTGAAGTAGGTCATGCTGCTTGCGGCTCCGATTCGGCTGGAATGCAGGCATCCGGGCTGAATGAAGAAGATGTCTCCCTTCCTCTGCCCGTATTCTCCGTCGCCCTCAAGCGTGGTGATCTGCTCCCCCTCCCGAACGATGTTCAACTCAAAAAGCAGATGGTTGTGCTCAGGGTAGGACCACCCCTCATGAACCCGCCGCCAGTGAGTCCCGCCGAAATGAAACGAATATTGAAAGTCCGGGAGGGCGAACTGAGACAGCTCGGCGGGCAGCTCGGACGCGGTTTCCTTTATTCGGGCCATGCAGCGTTCTCCTCTCTTCTCGCATCCATCGCCGGTTGTATCCCCTCACCCGCTGGATCAGCGGCTTTTCTTGCCGCTCGGCTTGGGCTTGCCGTCCAGCTTGGGCTTTTCGTCCTTCCCGACGGTTCTCGCCGGGAAGAGCGACACGAGTCGCTGGACCAGGTTCTCTGCCCGCCGCAGCCGTTCGGCGCTGCCCTCTGCAGCGGGATTCGCAGGTGCGGAGAGCGGGTCGCCTCCATAGCGCACCTGCTCGTATTGCTCCACCAGCTCGTCGAGCTCCGCGGGGGTCACTTGACCAGGCGGCAGATCAAGAGCGATGCGCCGCGTATAATCGCGCGCCGTCTCGTGAGCGCGCACCGGTTCTCCCTTCTGCTCCATTCCGCCGAGCAGTTCCCGGTATACGGCGCGAATGCCTTTCCCGCTTGTGGAGTACTTCAGCCGCTTGGCACTTGTCTGAACGGCTGGCGTGCGGTTGATCTGCACCTGCACCGGCGCAGCGGAATCCCGTTCGTTCATGCGACGGTTCTTGATGCGAATGGCGAGCAGGAGAAGGATGGCGAGAATGAGGAGCCCGATCCAAACGGAATCGGGAATTCCCCCGGCATCCGTAACCTGCGTCTCGGGCCAAAGCTGTCGATCCGGGTTGCCGAGCCCTTCCCCGGCGAGGGGGTCCTGCTCGGGAGCGGGACGAACCGTAATGTTACGCGTAAGCCAGGTGAGCAGACGAATCACGGGGACACCCAAATAACCGAGCACCACCGATACCGCTGGAAAGACCATGATCAGGGGAATCAATCCCGCCACGATCACAAATAGGAGCATCACCCCGCGCAGCCGGAAGCTCCAGCTTCCTGTGACCGTCCGTTGGGCGTAAACGAGCGAGAAGCCGCGGAAGGCCAGATAGAAGATTACAGCGGCCAGAACAAAGGAAGGATCCTCCGATTGACGAAAGGCGATCAACACGAGTATCGGAACGGCACAGGATTCCCAGATGAAGTACCCGCGAAACCGCTCCTCCGGTGAGACCTGATCGGCCAGCCAAAGCCCGAAGCGACCGACCAGGACAAAGACGAGGACAGTCGTCCAGACAAGAAAGCCGGTATCGGTCAGCTTGAAAAGGACCCCAAAGGCACTTCCCGCTGCAATAGCACTTCCCGCGAGAAAGGCCGCCTTTTCCCCATATCGCCGATAGGCTTGATTCATAACCGTTCCCACCAGCAAGAGAAAGGGAACGAACAGCAGAAGGACCCAGCGCTCGACGTCTGATGTGATGACTCCCGCGAACAAGAGCAGCCCGCTAAGAAGAACAAAGCCCTCTAGCCCTAAGTAAACAGCAGGAGACATGGCCCGGCGAACGGCAGCCGGCGGTAAGGAAGACAAAGAGGATTCAGGTGCATTCATCGGGTTCGAGCCACCTCCTCTCGATGAGCATTCGGATAAGCATAAACCGAAGGATGCATCCGTTTCAGCTCAGCTAGAGCCTTCTCTGCCTCTTCATCCTGAAAGGCCGTGAGCAGCACCAGGGTCTCCCCCGGTCGTATGATGCGAGCAGCCGACCGCAGGAGATCAGCCAATGACAGCGCAGGATGAAGCGACAGCGAGCCCAGCCGGTTCGCGATGCGCTCACGCTGCACAAGCCCCGGCTCCGGCGAGAGATACCGGTCCCCGCCTAAGCCGTCCGTCAGATTCGTCAGCAAGCCGACCGAGGTTCGCTCTCCGATCATGCGATCCGTCAGCTGCATCGCCTGCTCGCAAAGCTCGTCAATTACGTCGCGCTGCGGGATTTTCCAAAAAGCCTCATGCATCTGACCGCTCAGGAGGAGGAGCACCCTTGACTCGGTCGTATATCCGAACTGCTTGACCATCAACTCTCCGGTGCGAGCCGTCGCAAACCAGCTGACTGCCCGCATCGAATCCCCGCGGGAATACGGGCGCACTCCCGTAAACAGGCTCGGGTCCTCTTGATAGAAGCGCTGCGTCCGAAGCTCGCCGATCAGCTCGTTCATCAACGGGCTGGCTCCATCCGAAACACGTCGCGAGGGCCTGACGATGACCTGGGCTTGGGTGTACACCGTCCGGTCTGACTTGCGCAGTCCGAACATATCAGTGAATTGCAGCTCGGCTTGATTCCAGCGAGCGACGCCTCTTCGGACGGCGTAGACGGTGATGCGAATGTCAGCCGTCTGCCGAGGAAGAAGGTAGGTCTCCACCCGCACATTGCGCTCTTCGCTGCCAAGGGCCGCGGCCAATTCCTCGGGAAGCTGCATCGATAAAACCACCCGAGGGCAAGGGAGGCGGCTCGGGTTCGTCATGCGACAGCGAAAGACCACCTCGTCGCCCACGTCAGCCACCTCAGAGAGGGTATCGGCTTCGACAAGCACATGAGGGTAAACCCGGCGCTCGGCGTACTCAGGCGCGAGCCAAAATGCCGCAATGAGGAGAACCAGACCCAGCCAAAGAAGGATCCACATCCGTGCCACCTCCTTCTCTTCGAGCTGTCAAGGACCGCTCTCCGCTTCCGCGCAGTGAGCGCTGTCCCCCGATCACGGATGAAGCTCCAGCTCGGTTGGAACCGGCACGATCTCTAGCAGTTGGGAGAGTGCGGTTTCTTCTGTAATTCCTCTTGCTCGGGACTCAGGGGTCAACTGCACACGATGAGCCAGAACCGGAACTACCCCGTGCTTGATGTCGTCAGGGGTAACAAAATCACGGCCATCCAGCCAAGCGAACGCTTGGGCAATGGCGAGGAGAGCCAGTGCAGCCCGCGGGCTCGCTCCAAACCGGAAAGCCCCCTGCTCACGCGTCGCCTGAACGATGTCCAGCAGATAAGCTTCCACATCGGAGGCGAGCTTCACCTGGCGGCATTCCGCCTGGCTTGAGGCGAGAAGCTCCGGAGTAACCACGGCTGATGGAGTATCCGTCTCTTCACCAGAGCGGAAACGGCGCAGGATGCCCGCTTCTTCCTCCCTTGTGGGATACCCCAGCCGCACCCGAACGAGGAAGCGATCGAGTTGGGCTTCCGGCAAAGGAAAGACCCCTTGCGATTCCAACGGGTTCTGCGTCGCAATGACGAAGAAGGGAAACGCAAGGGATTCCGTTAATCCGTCCAGGCTCACCTGACGCTCCGCCATCGCTTCAAGGAGCGCGGAAGCCGTGCGGGGAGTGGAGCGGTTGATTTCATCATAGAGCAGAAACTGCGTAAAGATCGGGCCCTTTCGCAGCGTGAATTCTCCCGTTCCGGGCTGATAGACAAGTCCCCCCAGCAAATCCTGCGGCAGCAGATCCGGGGTCGCCTGCACGCGATTGAATTTCGCCTCGAAGGTGCGAGCGAGCGCCTTCGCTAAGGTTGTTTTGCCTGTGCCGGGCACATCCTCCAGAAGCACATGCCCTTCCGCCAGAAGCGCGGCCACGATAAGCCGAATCGCCTCCTCCTGTCCAACGACCTGCTTGCCTACTTCCGTCCGAATCCGGTCATAAAGCGCGTTTGGCGTTCCCATGGTTTTCTCCCATCTCTCTCTTGGAATTTTCTCTCCAGTATACCAGTCTAGCGAACAGATGCCTACCAACCGGGAAGATTCCTAGGCAATAAGGCCTAGCCAGCGAGGAGGCCTTCTCAATTTTGTTACAAATAAGCAAGTCTGGAAGCGATGAGCATGATAAACTGGAAGAAAGAACAACTGTGACACTCGCGAGGCGATTCGTTCATGAAGACAAAACCTCATCTTGAAGCAGCCCTTGAAACCATCGAGCAGCAATTGGCGCAAGAGCTCACTGCGGGGCAGGTGGCAGAGCGAAGCCACGTTTCCCCTATGCAGCTGTACCGGGATTTCTATCAGATGACCGGCCATTCGGTCAAAGAATACATCCGGAAGCGAAGACTCTCCAAGGCCCTCTCGCTGGTGAAGCATTCCGCTCTCAGCCTCTCTGCAATCGCTTACGAATGTGGATATAGCTCCCAGCAAGCCTTTTGCCGTTCCGTGAAGGCTGTTACCGGCCTGTCGCCGCTCGCCTACAAGGACAGCAGTAACGAATTCTATTTTCCGCGATTCAACCAGCAAAGCCAGCGTCAAATCACACTGTCTACCGAGACCCTTCCTCTTACCCTCCGGTTGGTTTACTCCCATCCCGAGCCAAAGGGAATCGAAGCTCGTGCGATCGCGCGTCTCTTTCGGCTTCTGCCTGCCTACAATGGCAGAATCTTTGGCCGGAATCGTCCCCAGGGGAAGGATCGAGGCGCATCCTATGAGCTGTATATCGAAGGAAGTGAAGACCTGGTGGGGCTGCTCGCCGAAGGCGGGTTCGCCAACCTTGCTTTCCTTCCCGAGAGAACAGCCGTCTTTGCCAAAACCACAGCACGACACCGGGAAGAGGAGGTCAATGCCGCTTGGGACGATCTGTATACCCGTTGGCTCGGCTCCAGCATGTTCAAGCAAGCGGATTCCCCCTATTGGGAAGAGTTCCTCTATCGCTCCGGTAAGGTCCACAAGCTTGTTCTGTATCTGCCGGTTGTAAAGCGGGAGGATTTCCCCCGTTTACGCTTGGAGGTCTGGCCGGAGCAGCGATTTGTTGCGGCTCACGGCAGGGGCATGGAGGCGGAGGAAGAGGCTTCGGAGAAGCTCTGCTCCTTCCTGCAGCGACGTTACCCTCTTGTTCTTCCGAATGCCCGACGCTTCTGCATGGTTCATAAGGCGGGAGACTGTATCTGCGGAGTGGAAACGAACGATCTTCTGATGCTGCCGGAGGAAGACCGCGATCTGCTATTTCTGGTCATGCCCGCCGGCCGTTATGCCGTACTCGATGGAGCTTGCTCCGCGGACAGTGAGGTGTATGAGGGCCTTCTCTTAAGTTGGGTGGACGAAATCGGCATTCGCTGCGAGGAAGACTCGCTCTTCGTGGTCCATGAGGCCATGAGCGGCTTCGATCCGGACAACATCCGAACCAAACTGTTCCTCCCTTTAAAAGATGATAGAAACGGATAATACTCTTTTGCCCCTGGAGAAGTAGGATAACCTTATCTTGATCTAACAAAGGAGCGTATTTCACATGAATGCATTGCCCACTCCTGATTGGAGCCCTGAAGAAATCAATCCGGGAGGCTACGGCCCCAAAGGCAAGCCTGTCCTCGTATCCATGGCCGAGCAGGCTGCTAAGCCTCGCACCACGGAAACGGTTATCGAGAAGGTTCATTCCTTCGTCTCGATTGTCGATCGACCGAATCTTCCGGTTGTCGGGTACTGCGTCCCTATCAGCTACGAAAGCCGCGGATATGCCTACGCCGGCCAGAACGCCATCAACGGAAGCTTTTCGGACGGCGCCTTTGCCGCCAAGCTCATCACGGAAGGCGATATCGCCCTTCTTGCCGACGTGCTGGGCCTTGCTCCCGGATCCTATGAGGTGGTGAGCGCTCGCTTTCACATTGAAGGGGACGGAAACTACCAGGTGCTCGTAGGGATTGAAATTCCGCAACAGACCACGCTGCCCGACGAACTCCCGGAAAACGTGAAATCCTGGACGATTCCAGCAGCCCGCTACGCAAAATTTCAAATCAATGACCAGGGAAAGCTGGACCGCGACGGCTTCCATGAACGGATGCAGGCAGACGATTTCTTCATCAGTTCCTTCCGTAAGGAAACTCCTTATGTGTTGGACTCCGCTTCTACCCCCTGGGTGCTCTATGACGCTACTGGTGACCTGCTCGCCAAGTATGAGCCGATTCGGCTCCCAGCGGATGAGCGGGACACGTTTGCCAGCTATCGCTTCAAGCCTGTTGTGCTCCCGGAAATGAAGGTTGCTTGCTGCGTAGCCGAAGCAGGAATTGATGACAGTGTCATCTTCCAGTTTTTTGAGGTCGAGCAGCAGGTTTATGCTTGCCCGGTCTCCCGCTATTACCTGCATGAGTACTACGGATTCCCGGTGAACAACGAGAGAGGCACGGCCCACAGCGCCTTCGGCATCCGCGTAAGCTCCTTTGAAGGCTTACCGGATACCGTAAAGCAGGTTGTTCTTCCCGGCGGCCTCTATCTCCACATCACCCAGTTGGAGTTCAACGGAGACAATCCCTCCATGCTGTATGAAGCGGCCTATCAGCATCTGCATGCTCTCTACCTGGCCGATCACCCGAACTATGATCGTGATGAGAGCCGTCATATCATCGCCCGCTTCCGTCAAGGGAACTGCGCCTCCATCTTTGTTCCGTTGCTAAAAAAATAAACCGGGAGCTCATGACCATCCTCATTCCACGAGTATGGATTGAGCCATTCAACGCAATCAGGTTTTTATGAAAAAGGACCTGCCGTTGGGGACGGCAGGTCCTTCGGCGGCTTCTCCATTCCATGCCTACGAGGTGGATTCCCATGTTCTTGGAGGATAACTTTTTGCTGACCAGTCCGACAGCCCGGGATTTGTTTCATCACTATGCGAAGGAAATGCCCATTCTGGACTATCACTGTCACCTGGACCCGAAGGAAATCTACGAGAACCGCGCATTCCCCAATCTGACGGCCGCATGGCTCTCTGGCGACCACTACAAGTGGCGGCTCATGCGTGCCAATGGAATTGACGAGCGCTTCATCACCGGTGATGCATCGGATGAAGAGAAATTCTATGCCTGGGCGAAGACCGTTCCCATGACGATCGGGAACCCGCTCTACAGCTGGACCCATCTGGAGCTTCGCCGCTTCTTCGGAATCGACGAGCGTCTTACCGAACGAACAGCCCCGGCCATCTGGGAAGCGGTAAACCAGCAGCTCGCTTCCCCAGCCTTCAAGCGGCGAGAACTGATCAAGCGTTCCAAGGTCGCGGCGCTCTGCACGACCGATGATCCGGCTGACTCCTTGAGCTGTCACCGGCTGTTAGCCGAAGAGGAGACGGCCTTTCGCGTGTACCCCACCTACCGCCCGGACAAAGCATTAAACCTCGATTCTCCCGGCTTTCTCGATTGGCTTAGCCTCCTGGAGGCTGCCTCCGGACGCAGTGTGACTTCTTTCAGGGACCTCCTGGAGGCCTTGAGGGGTCGCATGCAGGTCTTCCACGAGCATGGCTGCCGCCTGTCCGATCATGCACTCGATACCCTTCACTACCAGGCGGGAAGCGAAGCGGACGTGGAGCGAATCTTCCAGAAGAGAAGAGCAGGAGCCTCCCTCTCGGCGGAAGAAGTGACCGTCTACCGAACGGAGCTGTTGAGTGCACTGATCGGATTTTACCGCGAGCTGGGCTGGACGATGCAGCTGCACCTGCACGCCTTCCGCAACCATAATTCCCGCTTGCTCCGGCAGCTCGGGCCCGATGCCGGCTTCGACGGGATTCAAGACCTCCCCCTCGCGCAGGCACTGTCCCGCTTGCTCGACCGAGCAGAGCGCGAGCAGGGCTTGCCGAAGACGATTCTCTACTCGCTAAACCCGAACGATTATCCGGTTCTCGTTACCTTGATGGCGTGCTACCAAGGAGAGATGCCCGGAAAGCTTCAGCTTGGCTCGGGCTGGTGGTTCAACGATACCTACAGCGGCATGCGGGAACAACTCACCAAGCTCGCCGAGAATGGACTCTTGTCCCGGTTCGTCGGCATGCTGACGGACTCGCGGAGCTTCTTGTCTTATACCCGGCACGAGTATTTCCGCCGGGTGCTCTGCGGTTGGCTCGGAGAACTCGCCATGCGCGGTGAGGCACCCGACGATCTGGATCTACTGGGAGGAATGGTTCAGGACATTGCTTATCGAAACGCCGAACGGTATTTCAATTTCCCCGTCTAGCCAGAAGAGCATCGAGCAACCGGGTAACGGCTGCGTTCGATGCTCTTTTTTCCTCTAATCGTGCTTCTTCATGCGCTTCACTCCACGCAAGCGGCCTCTTGCCTTCCGCTCATTCATGATAAATGCGTACAAAAATATCCTGATCGTAGTTCCCGAAGCCACGACCAAAGAGCGTCATTCCTCCCCGTCTCCGTCCCGCCGGTTCCGCCGTCAGGCGAAGGCGCCAGTGATTGGTTTCCCAGTCGATATCCTGCAGGGTTACCGTAGACATCTGCTGCCCGTCCATAAAGGTGCCTTTCGCATTGATGCGCAGAACCTTCAGCATGCCGTATTGGTTCACATCCGGATGCCACCAGGTGGGCGTGAGTCGTCCTCTCTCCTTGCCGAAATCCCCCGGGCTCGTCCACACGCCCAGTTCGGTCCCGTTCAGAGAGAAGTTCAAATCCGATGGCCACTTCTCATTGACATGAGGCGCCTCTGAGCCCAGCTCCATCGAGATCTCCATTTCCTGGATCACCTGATCCTGGTACAAATAATTAGGGAGCGTATACTCCACGAAGCCCTTGCCAAACCAGAGAATGCCCGCGTGAACATGCTCAGGGTCAGCGAAGAAACGGGGATCGTCGTAATACCCGATCAGCCGATCCACGGTAGCCAGCCCGCAGGTGGGGTGAGCTTCGAAGGCGGAGTAATGACCGACAGGTATAGACAGCTCTACAACCTTTCTCGCGATCGGGAGAGCACCAGAAAGCTTGATCTGGAGGAAGTCTGCCGTGAGCGAACAGAATTTGTAGGTAGCTCCCTCGATGCGCCGCATCCGGGAGCCGACCAGGCCCGCCTTTTGCAGCTTTGCCACATGGGTGCTTGCCATTGCATTGCTTAGCCCCAGCTCATCCGCCAGCTCCATGATCGTCATCTCCCGCCGATCCAGCAGCTCGATGATGCGCAAGCGCACCCCGCTGGCGAGTGCTTCATACACCCGCAGGGACTCCTCATTCGTCGTCAGGTACATGACACTCCTCCTTTCCTATTTCCTAAGCCCTTCCCAAAACCTATCAAGCCTAGAATTCGGGTTTAGATTAATCCTGAAAAATCAAATTGTCAATGACCCACTCAAGAGATAAGATCAACCTTGAGAAGCGGAATTTGAATTTAGTCATCATGAAATCCAAACCCTCATTAAAAGGAGGCAGGCAGGATGGCTTTGAAGGCATCTTTGATCGTCGATAAGGATTTTGTCCTGGCGGAGGTCGATAAGCGAATTTACGGCTCTTTCATCGAACACCTGGGACGGGCCGTCTATGGAGGAATCTATGAACCGGGACACACGGCAGCGGACGAAAACGGGTACCGCCTTGATGTGCTGGACGCCGTTCGCCGGTTGAACGTGCCGATCATTCGGTACCCCGGCGGTAATTTTGTGTCCGGGTACAACTGGGAGGATGGAGTCGGCCCGCGAGAAGAGCGGAAGCAGAAGCTGGAGCTCGCCTGGTGGACGACGGAGACCAACCAGATGGGGACGAACGAGTTTGCCGATTGGGCGCGGCTCGCCGGCTCCGAGGTCATGATGGCGGTCAATCTCGGCACTCGTGGAGTGGATGCAGCGCGCAACCTCGTGGAATATTGCAACCATCCCGGCAGCTCCTATTGGAGCGACCTGAGAATAGCGCACGGCTATCAACAGCCGCACGGCTTCAAGACGTGGTGCCTCGGCAATGAGATGGATGGTCCCTGGCAGATTGGGGCGAAGACGGCCGTGGAATACGGCCGACTGGCGAATGAGACCGCGAAGGTGATGAAATGGGTCGATCCTAACCTGGAATTGGTCGCATGCGGCAGCTCCGGCAGCAGCATGGATACCTTCGCCGAATGGGAAGCGACCACGCTTGACCTCTGCTACGACAATGTTGACCTCTTGTCCCTTCATATGTACTACAACAATCATGAAGGCGATACGCCCAACTTCCTGGCCCGATCGCTCGATCTGGATCGGTTCATCGGCAGCGTCGCCTCCATCTGCGACTACATTCAAGCGAAGAAAAAGAGCAAGAAGAAGCTGCACCTCTCCATGGACGAATGGAACGTCTGGAAGACCCAAGGCTCCAGCCGGGCGGAGCAGCGCTGGCAGGTGGCGCCGCCAGAATTTGAGGATGTGTACAACCTGGAGGATGCTCTCGTCGTGGGCTGCTGCCTCATCACGCTCATGAAGCACGCGGATCGCGTCAAGATTGCCTGCCTGGCACAGCTCGTCAACGTCATCGCTCCGATCTCCACCGAGAACGGCGGGCCGTTGTGGCTGCAGACAACCTATTATCCCTACCTTCACGCCTCGCTCTATGGGAGGGGAACCGTACTGCATCCGATCCTCCACTCGCCCAAGTATGATTCCAAGGACTTCAGCGACGTGCCCTACGTGGAGGCCGTTGCGGTCTACAACGAAGAAGCGGGAGAAGTCACGGTGTTTGCCGTCAATCGCCATTTAACGGAAGCCCTCGAGCTGCAGACCGACCTGCGTAGCTTCGGTTCGGTTCAGGTCATCGAGCATCACGTCCTGACGCATGACGACCTTCGGGCTTGCAACACGAAGGAGGCACCGAATACCGTCAAGCCTCATCTGCAAAGCACAGAGGAGCTTCAGGTGGACGGGGGCAGGCTGGAGATTCGCTTGCCGAAGGCATCCTGGAACGTAATCCGCTTGAAGGTAAAGACAATCGGATAACGAAAAGAGGGCCACTTCGGCCCTCTTTTTTCTGCGCGGTCAAGCTTGCATTCGATGCAAGAAGGAAGCAACCTCGACTCGTCAGCACCGCGTGGTGATTCGGGCGATCGCCTGGAGATCGCCTGATCCAGCTAGCGGCTTCCACCCGGGCTGGCCGAAATAAGGCGTCCCATCTGCGTTCCACCACAGCGGTTGAACGCGGGCATGACGATTGGGATCATACAAGGGCTCTCCTGCAATTTCACGATAGGACCGCGAATGGTAGACAAGAACATCCGCAACTCCATCTTCGGATACCGTGAAGCTGTTATGACCAGGCCCGAACTCGGAAGTCTGCTCGTGGCTGACGAATACCGGTTCCTTCGACTTGGTCCAAGAAGCGGGGTCCAATAGATCGCTCTTATCGGAAGCCGTTAACAGCCCCATGCAATAGCGATCATCTGTGGCGCTCGCGGAATAAGCGAGGAAGATCCGCCCGTTCCGCTTCAAAACGGCGGGTCCTTCATTGACGTGATGGCCTCGGATCTCCCACTCATACTCCGGGGTTGAAAGCTTCACCGGTTCTCCTTCAATTGACCACGGCGTGCTCATCTTTGCCATAAATAAGCTGGACACACCGATGATTTGAGCCCATATCAAATACCTCTGGCCCTCATGCTCAAAGGTAGTCGCATCCAACGAAAAGCTTTCATTCGGGAGCTTGATCTCCCCTTTTTCCACCCAGGCTCCCGAGATGGGATCCTCTTCGGCGCACTCCAGCACATAAGGACGAATCGCCCACTTGTCTTCGGCGGAACCCGCCGCAAAATACAGGTACCACTTTCCATTAATCCGATGAAGCTCAGGCGCCCAGATGTGGCTGCCCATTTCGCCTTCTTCGTGCTTCGTCCAAAGCACCGTTTCAGCTGCATCCGCCAGTCCCGCAATCGTACGGGATCGCCTCAGCACCAATCGATCATACTCCGGCACGGACCCGGTGAAATAGTAATACCCATCGGTATGCTTCATCACAAAAGGATCCGCCCGATTCGGAATAAGCGGGTTCGGATACTCGTCCGCAACCACCGTTCCTTCCACCACGATCGTTCCGCTTCTGTTCAAGAGCATCGGAGAGATCGGCTCCCAGTTCACCGAAAGCCAGCCTCTTACGCCACCCTCCGCTTCCGCCTGAACACGCGAGGGTAGTTGCAACGGCTCGCCCGCTGCTCTCTGAATGTGGATCTCCTGAATAGCCGTGATCTTCATGTGCGGACCCCACCTTTTCCGTATCTGTCACCGAATGTATCCGGTTACATTTTGATGATAGCAAAGCCTTGGAACAGGATCAATCCCCCAGTAAGCTTTTCAGCACACTGGTGTCCGATCACGACAGACGGACTGGATTGCAAAAAAACGTTTGCTCCCCCTTGCAAAATACGGCCCATTGGTGTTCACTTTGTTTAGTGACCAATCAAACTTTTTTGGGATCGAAATCTACGAATGAGGTGTATGCATGAAGTTTACGAATCCGGTCATCAAAGGCTTCTACCCGGACCCCAGCATCTGCAAAGCAAACGGCCGCTATTATCTGGTGTGCAGCTCCTTTCAATTTTTCCCCGGTGTTCCGATCTTCGAAAGCAAGGACCTGATCAATTGGACGCAGATCGGCCATTGCTTGACCCGAAAAAGCCAGATTCAACTGGACACCGTGACCAGCTCGGGAGGCGTCTTTGCTCCTACCCTGCGCCACAACAACGGCCGTTTCTATATGACGACCACCAACGATACAACGCGCCAAAACTTCTATGTCTGGACGGACGATATATATGGAGAGTGGTCGGAGCCGGTCTACGTCGATCAGGGGGGAATTGACCCGGATTTGTACTTTGAGGATGGCAAAACCTTCTTTATGAGCAACGGAACGGACGATAACGGCGTCGGCGGGATCGTTCAATGCCAAATCGATGTGGAAACAGGAGCCAAGCTGTCCCCCAGCCGCTCGATCTGGCAAGGAACAGGCGGCCGCTATCTGGAAAGCCCTCATTTGTACAATGGTCAAGCCCCCGAATTGTAGACAGTGAAAAAAGCCTCTAGGCAGCAAGCTGGCGTCGGTACGCAACCGGAGTCAGCTTGTTTAGTCTTCGTTGTGGTCGACAGTGGTTATAAAAGTGGATG
>NZ_JBDQQO010000013.1:0-91829 GCF_039888655.1 Gorillibacterium sp. CAU 1737 | reverse complement strand
CAATTCTTCCGTATACGACTGGAACTTCTGTCCTTTTCTCGCCATAAAAAATGCACCCCCTAGATTTTCATCGGATTTTCCCAGGGGGTTTTTCCAATGTCTATTCTAAGGGGTGCACTTCAGTCTTCGTTTTTGTCCCAGAGGGGGAGAATTCTTAGAAGGCGAATCGGAGCAACCCCTGGACAAACAAGGCCGCGGCCATCACAAGCCCGCAGCGGACGCTCGCCTGAAGAGACGCCTGCATGAGCGGAAGGTAAGCAGCAGAAGGATTCTCATCCTTCAGCGTTCGGTAGACCTTCACGAGCGGCAGGGCTGTCAACAGAGCCAGAAGGGAATAGACCGGAACGGCTCCCGCAACGGCGGCAACGATCAGAGACAGATAGGACAAGCCTACCAGCATGGCGGAAAATCGCAAAGCCCGTCTTTCCCCCAGCACAACGACCAGGGTGCGTTTGCCGGCAGCCTGATCGGCTCGCCAATGGAGAAAATGATGATTAAACAAAATCAGCGTAGTCAACAAGCCGATGGGCAGCGACAGCAAGATCGCCTCCCAACGAAACGAGGAGGTTTGCACATAGTAGCTGCCAACGACCGGGAGAACGCCAAATGCAATCACGATGGCAAGCTCGCTGTACCCTTTTCCCCGGTAACCGAATTGAATAGGCGGTGCCACGTAGAAATAAGCAATCAGCCCCCCCAGAAGCCCGTAGATCAGAACCGGGTAGCCGCTCCAAACCGCGAGCCCCACTCCACAAGCGAGAGCCAGCGCAAACATCAACCAGGTCCACCGAGCGAACTTCTTCTCCGACCAGATGCCATTCGTGAGGAACTGGGAATTCGTCTGGATGGAGCCTTCCATTTGTGCCGCCATGCCGTCCGTCTCGTTGCGGTAATCCCAAAGGTCATTGATCATATTGGAGAACAAGTGCATGGCCCCTGCCCCGATTCCCGTTAGCAGGAGAAGCCCGATATTCCAGCTTCCCTCCCAGGCATAAGCTCCGAGCGCGCCAAGAAGAACCGGCATCAGCATGACCGGTACGATCGAAAAGCGGGAAGCTTTGATAAATTCGCGAATCGTCTTCATGATAGCCTCCCTTTTCCTATGAATAGAAGCAAAACAAAAAAACTGCAGCCGCCACCGAAACGGAGCACGCAGGTTTCTTTCCCGAGTATACGCGCCGAGATGGGCAAAGTCCACGACCAAAACCTGCCGGAATGCAAACAAATAGGCCCCTTTCCAGGGGCCTCAGCCATGTCAATGAAGACATGGACCATTATCCTATCCCGCCCGTTTGGGCAAATCGGCCGTCGCTTGTTCCTGGGCCTTCTGAATACGGATGACGAGCAGCTGCAGCAGGTTCGCCCGAAGCTCCTTCTGCTTGCAGCGGCTAAGCTTGCGAAGGATAAACCGTTCGATCGACATGCATTCCACTCCCTTTTCAAGATCATCGCCTTCCGAAGGGCTCTGTTCTTGGTTACCCATATTTTCCATATGTGAAACATGAAAGGGGTTACAGCTTCTATACCACAGAAAGCCCCCTTGAATACTGGAAATAGGAATGGTAACGTGAAATGCAAGGATCAACGGTTTTGCTAGATTCGCTAACCGGCGAGGGCTTCGTCGGATTCTGCCCCGCCGCTGTCCAGCGGAAACGAGTGTCGAACATCCTTTCGCTGATTGTCCATCCACTCCGCGTAAGGATCAGTGACCGTCACTTCGAAAGAGGAAGCCCGCATATCCTCCCATTGGCATTCAATACCGCCTTCCGGGAGAAACGAGCGGAACATCCGACAGCCATTGCAATATTGGGCAAGGTGGGAGGCGTCCGCTTTCACCACCTTGTTGCGAAGGCAGCAGTATACTTCTTGGTCTTCATTGGTTACGTTTCGATGAGAAACCATCGTCATGAAAATCACTCCTTGGCTCGGAAATCGCTGGCAGGATGCTTTGCAAAAAAGGAAACAAAGTCCTTCCATTGTAAAACGGCCGAAAAGCGAAGTCCCTCGAAACGCGCCCCTGCCTAAGCACTATTCTTGACGGTTCCTGTCTGCCTGCGCGGGTAATACCTGCGTGATCAGCTGTGAGTCCAGACGCTGCGCGGCGTCCGCATACTCCGGGGAACCGAAAGTGTAGAGAATGGCGCTCGCCGCTTCCTTGGCCATGCTGAGCACCAGATGAAGCGAGGCGCTCTGAAGCGCGGTGTAAGGGTTTGAACGGTTCGGGCACACGATGCCGAGAAGCGAGGCATCCCCGACCTTCGGCAGCGGCTTGCCAAGGGACTTGCCTGGCTCAAGCGGCTCCTGCAGCAGTTGAAAATAACCGACGGACCGGCCCACGACGCTGTCGACCGCCAGGACCGACCCATCCGCGGGCAGCTCGCGAAGCTGTTCTTGCAAGGTAGACGAATCACAGGGGCGATCCAAGGTCCCGATCACATACGGATATCCCGCATCGCGAAGGAAACTGCCGACCAAAGGGCCGAAGGCATCTCCGGTGGAGCAATCCGTTCCCACACAGACCAAATAGACGGGATCCCGGAGCTTTCTCTCCTGTTGAACGTCTCGTAAAGCTTGGGCCAAACCGCCCTTGCGGATAATAGGGGCCATCGTTCGTTTCCTTCCTCTCGCAAACAAAAGAACCCTGTGTTCGCCGTTCCTTTCAGCGAACAAGGGCTGGGGAATCTTCTGCCATTGTATACGAGAATGAGGGCGTTTGCCACCGGCGCTGGGTAGTGGACCGGTCCTTCGGTTGTTGGATTATCGGCTGCTTAGGTCTCTATCCGGCATTAAGCCGAAGCCGGTTCGTTTTTTTGCTCGTGTCCTTCGGATTGAGGCGCCTTGACGACCTCCAGGTTTTGAAAGCACGGCTTCAGGTAGACCGCCATCGCCCTTGCCCGTTCTTCATTCATGGGTTCTCCCATGAGCTTTCCTTTATAACTGAGCTGGTACAAGACTCTCCCTCCGATCGGATCGTTATGGAACATCGCCTGTTGATTCGGTTCGTTGAACCGAACGGCCTGTTACCTCTATACCCCATCTGCCTGACCGCGAAACATGCTTATCTAAAATAAATACAAGGAGATACAGAATGGAGCAAACAAAACAAATCGATCCTCGTGTATCCTCCAGCTTGCCCGTAGCCGATGAGGAGGAATCCTGGCGAGAGGGGGTTAAAGCGGGCATTCCGGTCGCCGTCGGCTACCTTCCCATCGCGATCACCTTCGGCATGCTGGCGGAAACAGCAGGACTCTCTCCCTGGATCGCCGTCGCCATGTCCCTGATCGTGTACGCAGGCGCTTCCCAATTCGTAGGGGTCACCATGCTCGCCTCTGGAGCTGCACCGCTCGCCATCGTGTTCACGACGTTCATTTTGAACTTCCGGCATTTTCTCATGTCCTCCGCTCTTACTCAAAAAATAAACCCGACTCTCGCGAGTCGGGTGAAGGCGATAACCGCCTTTGGGATTACGGATGAGACCTTTGCTGTGGCGTCGCTGCATCGATCGTCGCGGACTTTGTCCGTCCCGTATCTGCTCGGGCTCAACGCCGTCGCCTATCTCTCATGGAATTGTGGTACCTGGGCGGGGCTCTTGCTCTCCTCCGGGCTGCCGGAGCTGGTCAAGAGCAGCATGGGCATTTCCCTGTATGTGATGTTTCTCGCGCTTCTTGTTCCGGGCGTCAAAACCTCTCGCCCCGCCCTGATGGTGGCCGTCCTTGCCGCGCTCGTGCAATGCGCCTTCACCTACATCCCGATCTTCGCTCCGCTGTCCAGCAGCGTCAGGGTGATTCTCTCTACCCTCATCGCAGCCGGAGCGGGAGCCTGGCTGACCAAGGAGGTTCCCTCATGAACACGATGCTATCGGCAGGACTGGCTGTCCTCGGCATGGCTGTCGTGACCTACATCCCGCGCTTGCTTCCGCTGCTCTTCACCGAACGGTTTCAAGTCACCGGAAGGCTGCGGCTCTTTCTCGACTACCTGCCTTATGCCGTTCTCTCCGCCCTCGTCTTCCCCGCAATCTTTACCTCGACGGGAGACGCTTGGACCGGCACGGCCGGTGCATTGGCCGCCTTCCTGCTCTCGCTTGCCGGGCTGCCGATCATCGTGGTGGTCTTCGGAGGAATCGGAGCGGCCATGCTGACGGGCTGGCTCCTGTAAGCTCCTGCAAGTTCCCGCAGCGGCTCCGGCTATTCCTTCGGGTGAATCATCTCTTCCGGGCGGACGAAGGCGTCGAATTGCTCGGCCGTCAACAGGCCGGTCTTGAGTGCGGCCTCCTTCAAGGAGAGCCCTTCCCGATGAGCCAGCTTGGCGATGCGAGCGGCATTCTCGTACCCGATGTGCGGATTGAGCGCCGTGACGAGCATGAGCGATTCGTCCAGGTTGCGGCGGATCACCGCCAAATCCGGTTCGATGCCGACGGCGCAATGCTCGTCGAACGACCGCATCGCATCGGCAAGCAGCCGGGCCGATTGGAGGAAGTTGTAGAGAATGACCGGCTTGAACACGTTCAGCTCGAAATTGCCCTGGCTTGCAGCGAAGCCGATGGCCGCGTCATTGCCCATGACTTGAACAGCGACCATGGTAAGCGCTTCGGCTTGGGTCGGGTTCACCTTGCCGGGCATGATCGAGCTTCCCGGCTCGTTCTCGGGAATGCGCAACTCGCCCAGCCCGCAGCGCGGCCCGCTCGCGAGCCAGCGGACGTCGTTCGCGATCTTCATCAGATCCGCGGCGAGCGCCTTGAGCGCCCCGTGAACGAACACCGCGTCGTCATGGCTCGTTAGCGCATGGAACTTATTCTCAGCCGATCGGAAGGAGGTCCCGGTCATGGCGGCAAGCTCCTCTGCCACCTTCTCTCCGAAGAGCGGATGCGCGTTCAAGCCGGTGCCGACCGCGGTTCCCCCGATGGCAAGCTCCCTCATGCCGTCCAGCGAGAGGCGCAGCATGGCAGCGGTCTTGTCGAGCATGGCCCGCCAGCCGCTGAATTCCTGACCGAGCGTGAGCGGAGTCGCATCCTGCAGATGCGTTCGGCCGATCTTCACGATCTCGCGGTAGGCTTCTTCCTTAGCAGCGAGCGTGGCTTTCAGTTGGTCAAGCGCCGGCAGCACCAGCCGTTCCACCGCAAGCACTCCCGCCACGTGAAGGGCCGTCGGAAAGGTATCGTTGGAGCTCTGGGAGCGGTTCACGTCGTCATTCGGGTGAACGCGCTCGGCGCTCCCTCTCTCGGCAAGAAGCTGATTGGCCCGGTGCGCGATCACCTCATTGACGTTCATGTTCGTCTGGGTGCCGCTTCCCGTCTGCCACACCACAAGGGGAAACTCCTCATCCCAGAGGCCTCCCGCAATCTCGTCGGCGCTAGCGGAAATGGCATCGGCCTTATCCGCCGTGAGCTTGCCCAGCTGTTCGTTAACGCGAGCAGCCGCCTTTTTGAGCAGAGCGAACGCATGGATGAGCGCAAGCGGCATCCGCTCGGTACCGATGCGGAAATTCTCGCTGCTGCGCTGGGTTTGGGCTCCCCACAGCCTGTCCTTCGGCACCTGGATTTCGCCCATTGTATCCTTTTCGATCCGGTATTCCATCTCACATTCCCCCTCATTCCCATTGATGAAAAGCATCACGACGTCATCCTTCTCGCTTCATTGTATAGAAATCCGTATTGGTTTTCCATCGGTTGCAGGGGAACATGATTCTCTCTCGTCTAGTCTATGGGGAAACGCAAAGCGCATTCGCAACTTTCGCTTCCCTGCATCCGTCAAATATAGATAGAGATTGTCAAAAAGAGAGGAGTTTGCCGCTTGCTCACGAAGCTACGGACGGTCGCCGTCCGCATCGCCATCGCGCTCTTGTGCGTAGGGGTCATCGGCTCTGCCTGGGACGGGCCGCTTGCCGCTTCCCTTGCTCATGCGGAGGACGCCAAGCTGGAGACGCGAATCATCGAAGGCTACGAAAGCCAAGGTCAGGCCGGGACGCGCGTTCCCATTCGCATCATCCTGACCAATCCGGGAGAGGATCTCGCCGGAACCCTGGTCGTGACCACCGTGAACCCGGCCGGGGGCAAAGACATTTCGTACAACCAAGAGGTGGAACTGGCTAAGGGAAGCACGAAGACCCTCTGGTTCTCGGTACCCGCATTCTCTTACTCCAGCAAAAACAGCAAGATTGAGTTTCGGAATAAAGAGAATGGGAAGACCGTTGAACTGAGCGGCCAGAAATACCTGAAGCTCAACATGATCGACGAACAAATCATCGGGGGGCTTACCCGCGATCCCGACACGTTGAATTTTCTATCCGCCATCCGGCTGCCCTCGTTGCTCTCCATTCCGCTCACTCCCGACGACATACCGGACGATCCCGGATACTTGACCGGGCTGAAGGCGCTTGTGGTGAACGATTTCGCATCGGACTCGCTCCGCCCGGAACAGGTGGAAGCCATTCGAAGCTGGGTGAAGACAGGCGGCAAGCTGTTTTTGGCCGGCGGCGCTCAGTATGCCAAATCGGCCAAACCCTTCGCCGATCTGGCACCGCTTGCAGCGACCGGTACAACCCAATTGACCGAAATGCCCAACTACGCTCAGTTTGGCGGGAAAGAGCTCACGCTGTCCAGTCCGCTGACGCTGGCAACCGGAAGCTTGACGGACGGAGTTTCCGTCGCAACCGAATCCGGAGTTCCGATTATTTCGACCCGCAACGTGGGCTTGGGACGAGTGTATTCATTCGCGTACGATCTCGCGGATTCCGCCATTTCAGGCTGGAGCGGGAACGCTGGCGTCTGGCCGGCCTTTTTCGATACCCCGGCGAACCGCAACGGAGGCCCGCTCATCTACTCCAATTCATTTTGGCAGATCGACAACGCCTTGAATCAGTTTCCTTCGCTCAACTCGCCAAAGCTTGGCTTGCTCGGGCTCTTGTTTGCCGGCTATGTTCTGCTCGTCGCACCGCTCCTCTACCTCCTGCTGAAAAAGCTGGACCGCAGAGAGTGGGCGTGGGGGATCATCCCCTTGTTCGCCATTCTATCAACCGGCATCATCTATTACGTAGGCGCTTCGGATAAAACCTCTTCCCTCGTCCATGAGCTGAACCGTTTTGAGCTGGATGGAAGCGGGTCAGGCAAGCGCATTTCGGATGCGGCTGTCTTCGTCTCCAAAGGCGGCAAATTCAGCCTGGACCTTCCGGCTTCTGCTCAAGCCATGCCCTTTGGCAGCGAGATGGGAAGCGGCGTCAACGCCCAATTGGCCGGAACCACGGAAGCCTCGCTTCACCAACTCCCGGACAGCCTGCGGGTGGAATGGAGCAATGTCGACTTCTGGTCGGTTCGCAAGACGCACTGGGAGAACCCGCGTGAGGAAAAGCTCGGTCAATTCCAGGTGAAGGCCCGCTATGAGGGCACCGACATTATCGGGGAAGTAACCAACGAAACCGAACAGCCGCTAACGGATGTCCATGTGGTGTCCAGCGGAAACCTGATCTCGGTTGGAGATCTGGCCAAAGGGGAAACCAAAACGTTCCGCGGCAGTGTAACCAACACCACCCCCTACATCGGAGATATCGGCTACAACATGTTCAACCATTCTACCCCTTCCTATGAGAGACAAATGCAGATGATCTCTTCCTATTTTACGGAGATGGACATCTCGAAACGGTCCGATACCTGGGTCGTCGGCTGGAGCAAGGACAAGGAGCCTGATTTCAAGGCCAAGGGCGTCTCTCGCTTCGATCGGCTGAACCTGTGGGTTCAGAAGGTTGCGGTGGAGAAGGAACAGCAAGGAAAGCTGACCTATCCAACGGGGGTCATTCCGGCTCAACTGTCTTCCTCTACGGCTGGGATCCAATACGGGGACCCTGGTTACATGCAGGTAAGCAGCGGAACCCTTGAATTTGAATACCGCATCCCCCCAACTCAGAAAACGTACCGTTACCATGATTTGACGATCTCTCAGACGGAGCCGGTCACGAGCGTCCAACTGGAGATTCTGAACGCCAAAACGACATTGTGGGAGCCTCTGCCCGTGAGCAATTCACAGCATGTAATAAAAGGCGATATCTCGGAGTATGTAAACGCCAGCCAGGTCATTCGAATGAAGGCGACGATCTCCGGTGAAACCGGCTTCTGGCTGCCCCTTATCAGCCTCGAAGGGACGGTGGCTCCATGATTGAAATCCGCAATCTTACCAAGACATACGGAAGCTTTTACGCTTTGAGAGATCTAAACATGACCGTTGCCAAAGGGTCTGTCTTCGGCTTTGTCGGTCCGAACGGAGCGGGCAAGTCGACCACGATGTCCATTCTCGCTACCCTGCTTGCCCCTACCTCCGGTTCCGCCAAAGTTGACGGCATCGAGGTGGTCGAGCACCCGAAGGAAATCCGCCGCAAGATCGGCTACATGCCCGACTTCTTCGGAGTGTATGACCGGTTCAAGACAACGGAATACCTGCATTTCTACGGAGCCAGCTACGGCATCCCCCGGGCAGAGCGCGAGAAGCTGATTCCGCAATTGCTGGACCTGGTCAACCTCACCGAGAAAAAAGACTTCTATGTGGACTCCCTCTCCCGAGGGATGAAGCAGCGTCTGTGTCTCGCACGCTGTCTCGTTCATCAGCCGGACCTGCTCATTCTGGATGAACCGGCCTCCGGCCTCGATCCGCGGGCCCGCATCGAAATGCGGGAAATCCTGAAGGAGCTCAAGTCGATGGGCAAAACCATCATCATCTCCTCTCACATTCTCCCGGAGCTGGCGGAGATGGTCGATGAAATCGGGGTTATTGAGAACGGCCAGATGGTTGCTCAAGGCAAGGTGCAGGACATTCAAGGCCGCCTGCGCGTCAAGCGGGTGCTGCACATTCGGCTTCTCGGATCGGTGGAGGAAGCGGTCCCCTTCCTGCAGGATCGTCCCTTTGTCAGCTCCGTGCTGGTGCAGGAAGACGGGATTCATGTGCATTTTTCCGGCCAGGATCAGGAACAGGCGGAGCTTCTCATGGAGATGGCCTCGCGAGGCTTCGGCGTCATCGCCTTCAATGAGGCCCAGACCAACCTGGAGGATGTGTTCCTCGAGATCACGAAAGGAGGGCCTGCTGAATGAAAGCCCCGACTCTTCGAAAAGGACGCATCGTCAACCCGGTGCTCGGCAAAGAATTCCGGCTGCGCATGCGCACGATTCGCTCTCCGCTGGCGCTTCTCTTCTACCTGCTGGCGTTCGGTATCATCGCCTTCGGTTATTTGTACGTCACCCGCGGCTTCACGAACGGAAGCTCCTTCAATCCCTCGCAGAGCCGCGATATGTTCTACATTCTCAGCGTTGTCCAGCTGTGCCTGATCGGCTTCATGACCCCGGGTCTGACAGCCGGCGTAATTAGCAGCGAACGGGAAAAGCAAACGCTCAACATGCTGCTGACCACCGAACAGAGCTCCACCACCATCATCCTGAGCAAGCTGTTCTCTTCTCTCAGCTTCATGCTGCTGATCGTGGTCTCCACCATGCCTATCTACGGCATCGTCTTTCTCTACGGCGGGATCTCGCCCAAGCAGCTCATCCTGGTCTTCCTGTTCTATGTATTTGTCATGTTCGTACTCGGGGCCTTCGGGGTGTTGTTCTCCACCCTGTTGAAGCGAACGATTGCCTCTGTCATTCTCAGCTATGGAACGAGCCTCTTTCTCTTTGGGGGAACGGCGGTTCTTTATGTGATCGCTCAACAATTTATCCAAAGGTCCTTTTACGCGCAAGGCGGATCGTCCAACGTTGACATCTTCAACTGGGCCGGCTATTTTCTTGGGTTGAATCCCGTTGCGGCGCTGTTCAGCATTTTTGAAAAGGACATCACCGAATCAGTCTTTCGTTCTCCCGGATCGGGGACATCCCAAGCCCCTATGGAGCTGTGGGGCCTGTTCCTCATCATCATGAGCGTGCTTGCCGTTGCAGCCGTTCTCCTGAGCATCCGCTACATTCGTCCGGTGCTCAAGAAGCCGAAGAACGTCAAACCACTAGAATAGGAGGAATCCCCATGGAGCAGCTTCCGACAGAACGTCCCGGCCTTCCCGGGATGCCGGGCTCACCGGCGCCTCGCCGCCGACAGGCTCAAAGGATCCGACGCTTGGCCGACCGCTTTGTTCGCCTTGTCCGGCTTGTTCGTCAACCAGCCGGCTCAGGGGCAACGTCTCCGTACAACCGTCCCATGACCCCCATTCCAAAAGGAGCGGCCAAACCGCTCCTCTTCTCGCAGCTGGAACCCCTTCGGCGCAGGGTACGCTTCGTTCGCACCTTGCGGGCCGGCATTGCCGGCGTCGCCGCAGGCCTCCTCTTCGCGGTGCTGCTGGCCTTAACGGCCCGCCTACTGCCGATACCAAATTATCGCTGGATTGCACTGGCCCTTCTCGCAAGCGGAGGGCTCATCGGGGTAGCCTGGGGCTTCTTCCGTTCCGTCCGCTATGAAGAAGCGGCTGCAGCCGCAGATCGGCTGACACCTGGGAGCAACGCGGCCGTTACCGCGATCGCCTACTGGAACAGCGAACAGCCGGTTGCCCGCCTCCAGCGGGTGGAAGGGCTCGCTGCGATCGAATCGGCGAATGCACGCGTTCGCGATGCCGTTCGGTTCCCGAACGAGCGCCGCAGGTTCGTCGCTATGGCGACAGCAGCAGGCCTGCTCGCCGGCCTGCTGCTTCTTCCCAATCCGCAGGACGCCGTCGTTCAGAAGCTGCGCGAGGAACGGCAGCTCGTGCAGGAAGGCCAGAAGCAGGTCGAGGAGATTGCCGAGCGCATCGAAAAAGCCGAGCTCCCGGAGGCGGCCAAGAGGCCGCTCGCCGAGGCGCTTGCTTCCTTGAAGGAAGGGCTCCGCGAGGCAAAGGACCCAAAGGAAGCGCTGGCCGAGATGGAGAAAGCGCTCGCCAGCATGCAGAAGCAGCTGGAGGAAGCCAAAAAGCTGGAAGCGGCTGCCAAGCGGTTCGCCGAAGAGCTACAGAAGGATCCCAGCCTGAAGGCGCTTGGCGAAAGCCTGATGAAGCAATCGCAGCAGGATTTGGCGAAAGCGGGCAACGAGCTGAAGCAGAATGTAGTCAAGATGAGCGAAGAGCAGAAGCAGGCTCTTGCTCGTGAACTGGAGCGCCTCAGCAAGCAGGTGCCCCAGGGGGAAGCAAGCAAGGCCGTTCAGGAGGCGCTGCAAAAAGCCGCCGCCGAGCTGCAGAAAAGCAGCAGCGGCGAGGCCAATTCGGCTGCGCTGGCCGACGCGATGAAACAGCTGGAGACGTCGCTGCAAGAGGCGATGGAGGAAGGCAAGCTGAATGATCAGCTCAGCCAGTTGGCCGCCGCCGAGGGCAAGAAGCTGGCTGAGCTCGGCCTGTCGGCCGCTGAACGGCTGGCTGCTTCCTCCGGTAGTCCGGCCAGCGGGACATGGGCCGCCGGAGGATCCGCTCAGGCGATGGCGAACGGTCAGCCCAGCACCGGCAGTTCGTCGCCGGGCTCCTCTCCGGGTGCCAGCCCTGCGCCTGGGGACGGGAGTGGCACGAGCGCCGGAAACGGCCAAAGCAACGGCAATGGCAACGGCTCCGGCCAGGGGCAAGGCAATGGAAACGGAAACGGCCAAGGCAACGGAAGCGGGAACGGTTCGGGGTCGGGTAGCGGTTCGGGTAGCGGCTCCGGCCAAGGGCAAGGAAGCGGAGCCGGCTGGGGAGCGGGTTCCCGCAACTTGGTCAGCACTCCCCGCACGATGCAAGGCAACAGCCCCGTCACGAATGACGGCGGTCCTGCGAAACCCGGTCAAGGCCCGATCGAGAAAGGCGGTTCCGCCCCAGCCATAGACGGCACCACCCGCCCCTATCAAGAAGTGTACCGCGATTACGAGACGGCGGCGAAGAGCTCGCTGGAGCGCAATCCGCTGCCGCAAAATCTGCAAAATCTCGTACGTGATTATTTTACAGAAATCAATCCGGACTAAGAGGTGGCCTTGTGATCGAATCCAAAGAACAGCTTCAGGAATGGCAATCGGTGCTCGCTCGCGTTCGCGAGCAGATCGGACGGGTGATCGTCGGACAGGAGGAAGTCGTGGAGCAGCTTCTCTGGTGCATATTTACCGGGGGGCACGCCCTTCTCGAAGGCATTCCGGGTCTTGGCAAGACCATGCTCGTCCGGACCATTGCGGATGCGCTTGATCTCGAGTTTTCCCGCATTCAATTTACGCCTGATTTGATGCCGGCGGATATCACCGGAACGAATGTCATCCAATTCGGTGTGCGCGGCGAAACCAGCTACCAATTCCAGCAGGGTCCGATCTTCGGCAATCTCGTATTGGCCGATGAAATCAACCGTGCCACTCCAAAGACCCAGAGTGCGCTCCTGGAAGCGATGCAGGAGAAGACCGTCACCGTCGGGTCTGAGACCCACCGTCTGCCTCGGCCATTCTTTGTTCTGGCGACGCAGAACCCGCTGGAGAACGAAGGAACCTATCCGCTGCCGGAAGCACAGCTGGACCGCTTCCTGCTCAAGATCCACGTCACGTACCCGACTCCCGAGGAATTGAAGGAAATCGTACGCAGAACCACCTCGAGCGAGGTGTTTGCAGCGGAGAAGGTAGCCTCGGCCGCCGTGTTGGAGGAGATTCGGGAAGGCGCGAAGGATATCCTCGTTGCGGAAGAGGTGCTCGATTATGCCGTGCGCGTGCTGATGCTCTCCCATCCAACGGAAGCAGGCGCACCGCAATCCGTCCGCCAGTACGTCAGCTTCGGCTCTGGTCCCCGCGGCATTCAAGCGCTCATCACGGTCGGCAAAATCCGCGCCTTGAGCGCAGGAAGGCTCCATGTCTCCATGGGCGATATCCGAGAGGTTGCCTTCCCCGTGCTGCGGCACCGGATTCTGTTGAACTTCGAAGGGCAAGCAACCGGTGTCTCCACGGATGCCATCATCCGGGACATTCTGGCTGCAGCGGACGAAGGCCGATGAGCGGTTCTCTCCTGTTCCCGAATCCGAAGGACCTGCACCGGCTGGAGCAGATGATGCTCTCCTCCAAATCCCGCATTCGCGGGACCATTCAAGGGCGTCGCCGCTCGAAGCAGGCCGGGTCCTCGCTCGAATTTGCGGATTACCGGCTCTATGCTCCCGGTGACGACACACGCCAGCTTGACTGGAACGTCTACGGGCGTACCGGCAAGCCGTTTATCAAGCAGTTTCTGGATGAGCGGGAGCTTCAGGTTCATCTGTATATCGACAGCTCGCGCTCCATGGATTTCGGCAGCGGAAAAGGTGCGGCCAGCGGAGATTCGGCTGCATACGGCAACGGAGCGGATGGAGGCGGGAACACCCATCCCTCCACTTCCGCCGCGGCTGAGGAACGCGATAGCTCCGCTTACAAACCTGCCGCAGGCAAGGAGCGTGGCATTTCTAAATTTCTCTACGCCCGCCGACTGGCTGCTTGCGTCGGCTATATGGCGCTCTCCGGGTATGACCGGACCGGCGTCCGGTTCTTCGGCGAACGGATCAGCCGAGAGCTTCCGCTCGTCCGCGGCAAAGGCTCGGCGCATCGGCTGTTCGCCTTCCTGGAGGAGGCCGCAACCGAGCCGACGGGAAGCATCGCGAACGCCATCATGTCTCCCCTCTCGGTGCCCAAGCAGCCGGGAATGGCCTGGGTGTTCTCGGACTTCCTCTATGAGTCGGGAGTCGAGGAAGCGCTGACCTACCTGCAAGCCGCGCGGCAGGAGGTCCAGGTTGTTCAGGTGCTAGCTCCGGAGGAGATCGACCCGGAGCTGATCGGCGACCTGCGCCTGATCGACAGCGAATCGGGAACTGGCAAGGAGGTCGCGCTAAGCCCCAAGGTGCTCCGCGCCTATCGGGAGGCCGTCCGCGAGTATACGACTGACCTTGCCGCCTATTGCCAGAAACGCGGCATGGGCTATGCCGTAGCCCTCACGAACGTTCCCGCACTCGACACCATAAGCCGCGTGCTCCACGCGAGCGGCACGGTCCGCTGATTCCGGCCGAAAGGAGGCATCCGCCTTGCATTTTGCATCATGGGCCAGCCTGTGGTTCGGCCTCACCCTGCCCGCTATTCTCGTTCTCTATATCCTGAAACGGCGCTATACCGATACGCCGGTATCCAGTCACCTCTTGTGGAATCGGGTGCTCCGCGAATCGGAGGCCAATCGCCCTTGGCAGCGCCTGCGCCGCAACCTGCTGCTCCTGCTGCAGCTAGCTGCCGCTGCCCTGTTGGTCTTAGCCGCCATGCAGCCCTACGTACTGGTCCGCGGCACGGCAAAGGGACACGTCGTCCTCGTCATGGACTTATCGGCCAGCATGACGGCGTACCTCCCCGCAACTGCGGAGGGAGCGGCCAAGCCAGCCGATAGCCGCCTTGAGGAAGCGAAGCGCCAAGCGCTCGCCGACTGGGCGAATCCGGGAGCAAGCCGCATCACCTTGATCGGCATGGGCGAGGAGCCGGAGCTGCTGCTCACCGAAGAAAAGCAGCCGGCCCGCATCCGTAACGCGATTGGGAACCTCTCCCCTTCCTATGGGAAAACCGCATACCGGGAGGCGCTCTCCCTCGCCGCTGCCTTGACGGCGAATGACAAAGACGGAGAGATTATCGTGTATACGGACGCTCAGTGGCCCGAGGCCATCGAGGGGCTGACCTATCACGTACCCGTTCAGCTTCGGCAGATCGGATCCTCATCCTCCGGCAACCTGGCTGTCACCCAATTCGGCATTGCCACCAGCTCCGGGCAAGAGGAAGCCGGTACCTACCGCGCGGTTGCCTCGGTTCGGAACGAATCCCAAGCGGAGCGGCGATTTACGCTGACCGTCTACGCCGGGAAGGATCCCGTCGACTCTCGTGAATACACGCTCGGTCCTGGTGAACAAGGCGGGTACGCCTTCGATCGGCTGCCATCCGCCGAAACCTACAAGGTTCAAGTGGCCGGAAGCGGTGCGGGTGACGACTACACGCTCGACAACACGCTGTATGCCTTCCCCGAGAAGAGCGGCCGCAAACAGGTTCTGCTCGTAACCGAGGGCAATCTCTTCCTGGAAAAAGCCCTGGCGCTCACAGGAGCCGAGGTGACGAAATCCGCTCCGGGCGATACGCCGCCAACCGTGAAGGACGAGCTCGACTTCATCGTTCTGGATGGCTTCAAGCCGGATCCCGCTCGCACGGAGTGGGCCTCCCTGCTTGCATCGAAGCCCGTGTGGAGCCTTCCTTCTTCCTCCACCGGTTCTCCGACCTCCTTGACGACGGAGCCGCCGGAGGTCGTGGATCATCCCGTCACAGATCACATTAGCTTCTCCGAAGCGCATGTATCCGCCGTACGGGAGACCGCCGCACCCGCATGGAGCAAACCGCTGATTACAGCAGGAGGTGCCCCGCTTCTCCTGGCCGGAACGGAGAACGGGCAGCCTCGGCTCCTGTTCACCTTCTCGCTGCAGGAGTCCGACCTTCCACTGCGTCCCGAGTTCCCCGTGCTCGTGCAAAATGCTGCCGACTGGCTCAGCGCTTCCGGCAACCAGTCGCTCGGTCGGGTCCTATCAGGGGCTCCGATCGATCTGGCCCTGTCGGCCAAAACCGTATCCGCTCTCTGGGTGCGCATGGAAAGCAAGGATTCCGGTGCTATGCTGCCGGAAGGGGAAGCGGGCGGAATCACGCCAAATGGGCAGACCGCCCCAGCGTACCCAGGCTTATACCGATTGGAAGAAACCGACGCAGAGGGGCAAGTTCGCAACACTTATCTGGAGGTCGTACCCGATTCCGCGGAAGCGTTGCAAACGATTCCGACTCCCCTTCTTCCCGGGGCGAACGGCTCTCCCTCCTCCGAGGTAGGAACAGAGACGGATACCGGCGTGAACGGAACACCCATTCAGGACTCGAACCGCTCCCCGCTTCCGCTCCTGTCCGCCTTCGCCCTCGCTGCCCTGCTCATCATCTTTGTGGAATGGGGGGTGTACCGCCGTGGGAATACGCTTTGATTACCCGTGGCTCCTGCTCCTTGTGCTGCCGCTCCTCTACTTCTTCTTCCAGACGGTTCGCACGCCGTTTCAGCGCGGCAAGCTTCGGGGCACCCTCTCCCTTACGCTTCGGGTTCTCATCATCCTGGCTCTGATCGGTGCCGCTGCTGGAGCGGAAATGGTGCTGCCCGTCAAGGAACGCTCCGTCTTCTACGTGACGGACCGCTCCGAGAGCATGCCTAGAGCCAAGGCCTATGAAGACTGGGTACGTCGCTCGGCAGAAGCGAAGGCGCCGAGAGATCAGGTCGGCGTCATTGCCTCTGGGCTGGACTCTGCTGTCGATCGAACCCTTCAACCCGAGCCGCTGGACGCTTGGACCTTTGCTTCCCAGGTCAACCGGATGTTTTCCAACCCGGGCTCCGGGCTTCAGCTTGCCGGAGGGCTCCTGCCCACGGAAGCGGATTCCCGCATCGTCCTCATCACGGACGGTCAAGAAAATGCCGGTGACCTCGCGCGGCAGGCCGCTTTTTTGAAAGATCGGGGCATTCGGCTCGACGTTCTTCCCGTCCTGGGAAGCGGGAAGCCCGATGTGGCCGTCGATTCAGTGAAAGTCCCCGCCACGCTGTATCAGGCCGAAAAGTATACACTCGAAGTGGCGCTAACGAGCACCCTCGCCGCAGACGGCGAGCTGAGGGTATACGAGGATAACCGCGAGATCTCCCGGACCTCCGTGCGTGTGGAAAAAGGGGCGAACCGCTTCGCGATCCAGGCGCTGGCTGCCAGCACCGGGCTGCATCGATACCGGGCTGAAATCTACTTCGGTGAAGACGAGGTGAGTGCTAACAACAGCGGGTATGCCTTCAGTCGGGTGAATGGACCGCCTCAGGTCCTCATCGTCGAAGGGACACCCGGCACATCCGCTAACCTGACCTCGGTTTTGAATTCCGGATTAATCGGACAAAATGTTATCGCTCCCGAGGAGTTGTTCCGCGAGCTCGCTGATTACGCAGCGTACGATAGCCTCATTCTAAACAACGTGTCCGCCACCCGCATCCCCGAATCCAAGATGAAGCTGATCGAGCAAGCCGTTCGCGACTATGGAATGGGACTTGTCATGACCGGCGGTGAGGAAAGCTTCGGGATGGGCGGTTACTTTAAAACCCCGATCGAGCAGGCACTTCCGGTGAAGATGGAGCTCGAAGGCAAGCGGGAGATTCCCCCGCTCGCCATCATCCTGGTCATCGACCGCTCGGGGAGTATGTCCGGCGATAAGATAGAGCTCGCCAAGGAAGCCGCCATGCGCACGGTGGAGCTGCTTCGGGAGAAGGATACCCTCGGGGTGCTCGCCTTCGATTCGAGCAAGTGGTGGGTGGTCGAGCCTACCCCGCTTACGGACAAGGAGGACGTGCTCGACCGAATCGGCTCCATCCAACCCGAAGGCGGAACGGACATCTACCCCGCCGCAGCGGAGGCGGTGAGCAAGCTCTCCGATGTCTCCGCCGCTCGCAAGCACATCATCCTGCTCACGGACGGACAATCCGCCGGAGGGGGAAGCTATGAGGCCCTTGCCCAGCAAATGATCGAGAAGGGCATGACCATGTCCACCGTAGCCGTCGGGAACGATGCGGACCAGCAGCTTCTGAAGCGGCTCGCGGAGCTGGCGCAGGGACGCTATTATTTCTCCAGCGACCAAAGTACGATCCCGACGATCTTCAGCCGGGAGACGGTGCTGCTGTCCCGCTCCTACATCGTGGACAAACCCTTTACCCCGGCGCTCGGCCAAGCCTCTGACTGGAACCGGTTGTTCCAGGGCGGGGTGCCGAACGTCAACGCCTACGTGGCCACGACGGCGAAGGATTTGGCCGAGGTCAGCCTGCTCAGCCCCGAGCCCGATCCGCTTCTCGCCCGCTGGCAATACGGTTCGGGAAGAACCGTGGCCTGGACGAGCGATGTGACCGGCAAATGGGCGCCGGATTGGACCGGCTGGACGCAATTCTCGGATACGTTCAGCCAGATCATCAAGTGGACCTTCCCGCAGTTCGATGCTTCCCCAATCGAAATGGAGGCCTCCACCACGGGAGCGAAGACCGAATTGTCCGTAAGCTCGCAGGCGGGTGAGCCTGCCGCCGGCGCCGCCATCACCATCACCGGCGACGACCAGAGCGAGCGGAAGCTGACGGCTTCGCCCAGCGCGCCGGGACAGTTCCAGACCGAGCTCAGCGCCCTCACACCGGGAACGTACCTCACCCGTGTCGAGATGACCGACGCTGCCGGAAACTCCCTGGGCAGCAGCTCGACCGGCTTCGTGGTTCCGTACTCCCCTGAGTACAAGATCACGGTCGCTGATCCGACCGAGAAGCTGAAGGCGATCGCGGAGATGACCGGCGGCAAGCTGCTCTCGCTGGATCACCCCGAGGAGGTCTTCCGCGGCCCGATCCGCGCCGGAGAGCGCAGCCGGGATCTGCGCCTTGCGCTCACGATCCTGGCGCTCCTCCTCTGGCCGCTCGACATCGCGGTCCGCCGGCTCGCGCTGCCTTGGCGGGAGCTCGCCGCAGCGCTCGGCCGCTTGCGGCTCCGCTCGGCCCGGCAGGCGCAGCCTGCGGCGACCGCGGCTGGCTCCGCGGCCATGGAGCGGCTGAAGCGCCGCCAGGAACAAACCCGCGCCTTCTATGGCGCGGATGGTTCCCCAGGCGGCGGCTCGGCCGCTCCAAGCGGCCCGGCGGCACAGCAAGCGCCCGCGAGCCGTGAGCAGCCGGCGGCGGGCACCCCCGCAGCCGCGGGGAAACCAGCGGCGCCCACCTCGCCGCCGGCCGCTTCTCCGGCTGCTGATCGCCGCTCCGCCGCTCATCCCGCTGCGGAGACCAGCTCGGCCGCCGCTAAAAGCCCGCTCACGCAGGCGACGGAGACCGCCGCCAAGCCATCGGACCCGCCGCAGAAGGGCGACTCCGGTGGAGGCACGGGCGATGGCGGCGACGCCATGAGCCGCCTCCTCGCCGCCAAAAACCGCAGAAAAGGCTGACGAGTCAGCCTGTCGATGCGGAACACTCCAAAACACAGAACAGCCCTCCCGCTTCCAGTAGGAAGCCGGGAGGGCTGTTTCATTTTCTATCTCTTACCGGAACCCAGGCCTAACACAATTCCCATTCCCCAAGCCATTTGCTTCTGGAGTAATTGTATTGCCTTCGAAACATTTTGCCGTCAACGGCCTTGTATCTCCATCCGATGATATCCGCAAAAGGGGTTATCGTCTGGCTGGTGGTTCCACTTATGTGGGGAACGGGTGCTGCCGGCGCAGCAAGTTGTGCCGATGCCTCAATGGGCAGCAAGGTCGTGCAAATGCCAATCGCTAGAAATAGAGCTGTCCCTTTTTTAAGGGTTTTCTTCATGAATATGAGCCTCCTCCACACTGGTATAGACGGATAGATCTGCGAATGATTCTTGAATGTTGCTCACCGTTGCAAAGTATTTATGATCAAGATACACATCGTATCCGCTATCGCCTTTCTTAATCAGGTAGGAATTCTGATGGGTCAACTCCACGGTACTTGCTTCATCCTGCGGAGCGATATGGTAAGGCTCAATGACGACCGTAAAGGAAAAGAGCAGCAGACAGAGTAAGGGAATCACTTGGAGAAAGGCATTCTTTTTCTTCGTCTTGATTGGGGCGGCATCTTCTAAAACCAGTTGAAACCGTTGCCGGAGAACGGAGGACCTCTTGCTGTCAAAAGCCAGAGCCAATGGATCCGAACAAGGTTGAAACGCTAGTTTCGCTACCTTCAGTAAACACTCCAGGTATTGGACTTGCTCTTGGGGGGATAATCTTTGGGTTACGGTTATGTCGGTATGGAGCTCCAGAAGCTTGTCCACTTGCTTTTTCAATAGATAGACAAACGGGTTCCACCAGTAGAGACAGGACAGAAGCTCGGAGAACACCTTCATGATCAGATTGTGGTTATAGTAGTGGGCGACCTCATGCGAGAAGATAAAGATCAAGTCTTCCTCCTCCAGATCGATAAGGGGGAGAAGGATCGTCGGCTTTCGAATACCCGTTAGCATAGGGGTCGTGATCATCCCGGTTTGAACGATCGTGAACGAGACGGGGCGCTTGTACCTTTGAACGACCGATTCCAATGCCTTGTGCACATTTTCACTTTTTAGAACAGGGAGAGTGCGCAGGAACCTCTGAAACCGACAATAGGAGTGAATGGTTCTGCCCCCGACAACTAGAGTCCCCATCGCCCATAGGAGCAACAGGACGCTTCCCACTGTTATGGGATAGGTTCGAATCTCGAAGACCGTCATTCTCAAGAATGACGCAATCCCAGGAATCACGAGTTTCATTCCGAAGGAGTTGGCAAAAACGAATTCGGTTGGGAACAGCAGCCTCGCCATCGCCACAAAAGTAAAGGCAAACAAGGAGCCCATCCCGATCTGCTTGATCAGGCAGTTGCTCTCGAGGCATTTCCACAAAATGAGAATGATGAAGGTACTGAAGAATAGAACCGTTAAGAAGCCGGTTAATGAAAAGAACATTCTACTCCTCCCTCTTCCCGAGAAGCTTCTTTCTCTCCTTAAGCAGTTCTTCCAGTTCCGAAATGACCCGGTCCTCGTTCTTTTCATGCTCGAGCAAGGTCGTAACAATCGTAGGAATCGAGATTTTATTGATGCTGAGGTTTCGCCAATGATCAACAAATTGCTGCAGCAGCAGCTCTCTCTTGTTGATCAGCGGCCGATAGCTCCTCGTCAGGACAGTTCCGCTGTACACAATGTCTGCAACCTCGATCAGCTCCTTGCTCAGCAGCTTACGCAGGATAGCCTGGACCGTGTTCAGGTTTAAAGAAGCATCCGCTTTGGCAATATCAGATGCGATCAAGGGTTCATCGCTCGACCAAAGAATGCCCAACACTTCCTTCTCCTTGTTGGTCAGTTGGAGATCTTCCTTCGACATGTGGCACTCCGATCTAAAGCGTGTTTGCATACACGCTTCTGAACATAATTTCCAATTCTACCATTGGATTTAGACTATCTTTGTTTCCTTAGTTTGTCAATATAACGATCATTTTCATTTTTTTCAAATTGAAAGATAGGATTGACGAAATTACAAGTCATATGCTTTAATGACACTGTAAATGGAATATTATCTCAGTATTTTCCTGATTTATTCAGATTAGGAGGGTTATTGTGGAGGAATGCAAAGACCTGTCGCTAACGAGAACCCCCGAATGGGGCGGAGGAAATACCCAAAGCATTGATTTCATCGTTACGGAAGATTGCAATCTTCGCTGCAAATATTGCTACATCTGCCACAAGAAAGCCGACAAGGTGATGAGCTTCGAAGTAGCCAAAACCTTTATCGACTATTTATTCTCCGATACGTTTACCAAAGAGCCTGGAGTGATCCTCGGCTTTATTGGAGGTGAGCCCTTCCTCGAAGTGGAGCTCATCGATCAAATTATGGACTATTACAAGATGAAAGCCTATGACTCGGGCCATGAATGGTGGTGGAACTATCGGATCAGCATCACGACCAATGGCGTCAACTACGCTTCCCCCGAGGTGCAACGATTCATTCAGAAAAATCAGGATAAGCTCTCGATTACCATCACCATTGACGGGACCAGGGAAAAGCATGACATGCAGCGGGTATTCCCGAATGGAAGCGGGTCTTACGATATTATCGAGCAAAATATGCCTCTTTATCTGTCCCAATTCTCCGGCACTACGAAGGTTACGTTTGCTCATAGCGACTTGCCCCTGTTGAAAGATAGCATCTTGCACTTGTGGAATATCGGCATTAAGGATGTCAGTGCCAATGTCGTGTTCGAGGATGTTTGGCACGATGGGGATGATGTGATCTTCGAATCCCAATTGAAGGAGCTCGCCGATTGCATTATCGAACAAGAGCTGTACGTGGACAATTATGTCACGCTGTTTGATGACATGATTGGAAAGCCCTTGGCCGCCGAGCAGCTAAACCGACCGGTATGCGGGGCCGGCAGGATGGTCGCACTCGGACCGACCGGCAAGATTTACCCTTGTTTGAGGTATAAGGATTACTCCCTGGAAAGCGACAAAGAGGAGATCACCATTGGCGACGTGGAGCGTGGAATTGATTTCGACAAGGTCATCCGCTTCCGGGTATCCACCTACCCCATGCAATGCGATGAGGAGTGCCTGCATTGCGAGATTGCCCTCGGATGCATGTTTTGCCAAGGCCAATCGTATGACTCTGCTGACACCCCTACCAATTTCCAGCGGTCCAAAGCCATTTGCAAGATGCATAAAGCAAGGGTTCGCGCCAATAACTATTACTTCAACCGGCTTTATAACGAGAAGAACATCGAACGTGAAGATTACCGAAACGAATACAAGAAGATGTATGTTGTTCTGGACCCCGCCTTCACGGATTTCTGTGAATCCCGCTCCCGTGATTTCCTTGCTCCGCGCAACAGGATGGACAAGCCTACCCTTCAAGCCGCCCTTGATTATTGCGCCGATCACTTCTTCACTCCCGTCTTCCTGCACAGTGACCACGAGTTGGATCTCTCCCTGTTCGGCGGATTTCATGAACATCGCATTACCCACATCGTCTCTGCCCAATTCTACGATTTGGTAAAGGATCAGAAGAACTGCATCTTCGTCTTTGACAAGGAGACCCTCGCTGTCGATTGCGGCCAACGGGAGTATGTGATTCTGAATGTGAACGGAGATGAGATCGGCCAGCTCTCGGACTTTGTCATCCCCCTGTTCGACAAAGTGGACCGCATTCATCTGAACCTTCAGAACGTCCATCCCGAAATGGACTTGCTCGCTTATGAGAGAGAATTGAACAAGATTGCCGCTTATCTTGTGGATTGCTGGGCGAATAACAAATTAAAGGAGTTCAACAAACTGACAGACGTTCTCTTCAGCTCCAGCCAAACGTCCTGCAAAACGGGAGAAACCGATTTTGCTATCGCGCCCGATGGAGCCTTCTATGTCTGCCCCCATGAATATCTCGCCGGAGGAAAAGCGATTGGCTCCGTTCATGAGAATAAGGTGAGCGTGAAGAACCAGCATCTCTACTCGTTGAATTACTCCCCTCTATGCAAGCAATGCCCAGCCACTCATTGCACAAGGTGTTCCGTCCATAACCGGAAGACCACCGGAGAAGTGAACATTCCACCTCGCTCCAAATGTCAGCCTTCACTCACCGAATATCGCGTCTCGTCAAGCTTTAAAGAGCAAATTCTGCAAGTTTATCCGCATCTCACGATGAGAGAGCTGATCCCGTTTCCCTATCGCTCTCCCTATGAAGCTTATGAGCAAGCCACGCAGACCAAGTTGGGTTTCAGCATTCTCTGATTTCAATCCATGATGAGGAAAGGGGAATTGCCCATGTCCACCCATCAAGCCATGACTCCCGTGAAAGAGGCGTCGATCACGACCGATGAGGTTCATGTTTTCGAGGATCTCTATGAGAAAAGGGCCGCATTGCACAACTTGATTCACATTTCCGAGAACAACGAGCTCATTCGAAATGAAGAACTGTACCAGCGTTTCTTGAAGGATTATGCCCAACTGGAGCATGACTACCAAGCGTATTGGACCCATATTGCAGATAAATACGGGATTCACGAGGAAGAGGGCTACTACTTCCACTTGGATTTCAAAACCTGCAAGATTACCCTGCGTCCAGAACATGCCTAAACCAAACAACCGTACGATGAAACAGGCCTTCGCTTATCTCCACGGGTTCCGGGGAAAGCTGGCCTTCCTTCTCATCGTCATCATCATCGGCATAGCCCTTAACAACGTGTCTCCGATTCTCTATGGAAGATTAATCGATGCCATCACGGCAAAGGAATTTTCACAGACGACGGTTCATCTGATGTTCTTCGCTGCCATAACCATTGCCATCGTGCTTCTTTCTTCCCTGGAATCTGTCGTATCGGTGAACGTCGGGAACCGGATCATCAACCACCATCAAACCCGCTGCTTCAGCAAGCTGCTGAAGACTCAAATGTCGCATGTGGAGAAGTTCGAATTTGGCCTTCTCGTCTCCAATCTAACTTCGGACATCTCCACCATTGTGCGGTATAACATCGAGCTTCTCACCACGGTTATCTTCATGTCGCTCAACTTCATCGTTCCGCTCCTCTTCATCTTCCTGATTAATTGGAAGTTGGCGCTGGTTACGATCGCCTTTCTCCCCGTGACGATGGTCATCTACTACGCTCACAAAAACAAGAAGAAGCTGTTTTTCAAGCAAAGCAGAGAGATGGATGACAAATACTATGCCTTTGTCTGCAACTCGATCCGGAACATCCCCTCTTTCAAGGCTTACAAGCTGGAGGAGAAAATCAGCGGCAACTTTGAAGAATTAATGGACGACTCCTACCAGAAAGAAAAAAACAAGACGATTCTGGATACCTTCGTGGGCATGTTGAATGACTTGTCGCAAAATATCTTTTCCTTCGTTCTGCTTTATTTGGCAGCAAGGCTGATCGTGAATGACGAGCTCTCGATCGGCGTCTTGATGTCGTTCACGATCTATACCAATCGCTTGTTCAGCAGCATAACCACCCTGCAAAAGATCAAGCTGGACGAACAGCCGGTCCGTGTTGCCCTTGACCGATTGTCCTCGTTGCTCGCAGCACCGGAAGATGATTATTCCAGGAACCGGCAAAATTTGGCCACTCACCAAACAAAACTGGAGCTGGATCATCTCTCTTTTCATTATGACGATTTGGAGGTCATCAAGGGTTTGTCCTTGACGATTCAAGACAAGGGCTTTTACTCTCTCGTCGGCGAGAACGGTTCGGGAAAGACCACCCTGTTCAAGCTGATGATGGACTTCTATCAAGCCCAGTCCGGTCAATTGAAGCTGAACGATACTCCCTACCCAAACCTCTCCTCCGCTTACATCCGAAGCTTCATCACCTATGTTCACAAGGATCCTTTTGTGGTCAATGATACGCTTCTGGAAAACATCCGGTTGTACTCCGCTCTTGAGGAGGACCAAGTTTTGGAGGTCTGCGAAAGGGTCGGCTTAAAGGAATTTATTCTCTCCTTACCCGATAAACTCGACACCATGCTCTTTGAGGACAGTGACCTTCTTTCCAGCGGCATGCTGCAAAAGCTGAGCTTTGCACGGGCTCTCCTCCATCCCTCGGCGATCATGCTGTTTGATGAAATCACCTCCGACCTGGATGGAAAGTCCGAGAAGCAGCTGTGCCAGATCATGAAAGAGTTGAGCCGGGACAGGATCGTCCTGTCCATCAGCCATCGAATGAATGCCATCGTGGACAGCGACTGGATTTTTGTGTTGGAGGATGGCAGGATCGTCGATCAGGGCGATTTCCACACTCTTTCGAAAACCAACGTGTTGTTCTCCAATCTGTTTCGAGCTGCTTTGGCGCAGCATGCGTAACGGGAATGCCCCCTATGCTATTAGTCTTAACAATTCTGTTAAGTGACTAATAAATTCTAAGGAAAGGAGAGATCACGATGGAATATTCCAAGAAGATCACGGGATTTGGTGCTGTCCAACCGATGGCTGGCTGCACCACCTGCTACGGCAGCTGCTACACGGGCTGCTACGGCGGCTGTGAGAAAACGTGCTCCGGTGACTGCGCAGGCTCTTGTAAATTCTCTTCTCGCCGGAAATAGGATTTACCCTTACGGATAGAAAAGGGGCTGCGGAAGCAGCCCCCTTTCGTTTTTATTCCCGGGGCTGCAACGACTCCATATTCCGCTCGTCATAAATCTGATAGATCAGCTTCTCTACGGTTAGCTGAATCTTCTTGCTGCTGTACTGCTTCTCCAGCTTGGCGATTTCCGATTCCAGGGCGGCCCTGCCGCTAACCAGATCATCCACGCTCCTCTGATTGAGGAAGGATCGCGCGCCGCTCATCAACCCCATAAGGGCTTGATCCCGCTCGGAAACGGTGAGCGTCTCTTCGTTTGGGATGGTATACGAGAGGGTGTATTCGATGTTCGCCTCGAAGAGAGGCTTCTGGCTGGTTTCCTCCGAACCCGCAAACTCTCTTGTAATTCGATCTTTGAGGTACGGGCGCTCCACCTCACTGGAGTACTCCTGCATGTGTTTGGCCGAATTCTCCGAGAGGGATGCGTTCAAGGTGATGCTCAGGAACTGCAGCTCTTTCGGGGTCAAGGTCTCAAGCAATCCCCCACCCGACTGGAGTTGATTCCCAATTCGCTCCCACATGTCTGGAGGATAGGCCCCTCCGTCTTCCATCGTCACCATTAGGGATCGGTTGAATTCCGCGACGGATAAAGAGGAATACCCCTCTGTTTGAAAGGCTAGAAAGCGGCTGACATCCTCCTTGGTAGCCGATCCAGGATTCCGTTCCTCTCCTTGGGGAGCTTCCTGGATAGGAGTTGCTTGCGGCACCGGTCCCACTTCTGCTCGGAAAGAGAGAACCGAGAACGTCACCTTCAGGGACGACGTGCTGTACTTCTGCTCCCAGGTTTTCCCCTCCGTTTTCAGCAACGCTTGCATAGCCGCTTCATCAGCCAGCTCATCCTTGCTCCTACTCTCAATAAAACGGGCTACTTCCGTTTGAAGTCCCTCAACCGCCTGGTTCCGATCCTTCATTTTCAGCGTATCCGCGTCGAGAATATCATAGCTTGCTCCATACTCCAGCATGCCGGATTCCCACTGTTTCGTACCCCCAAAGCTCCAGGACTTCCACTTTTCCGAGAGGATCGGGGTCAAGACATTCATAATGAATTGGATATCGCGATTGGATTGCCGCTTCTCATGCCAAGTATCCGGAATGCCGTTCAGCAGTTCTCCAAATACCGCTTCCTCCTGCCCGATTGCCTTCCAAGCCTTGCTCCTGTAATCGGCTACGGTCATCTCCTCATAGCGGTTAAATCGAAGGTCCAGCAATTTGCTGTACTTGGCTTCTATGCCTTGAAGGGGGGAAGGAGACGGATCGGCTTTCAGCGGCTCCTCCTTATTGGTTGCCGCCCATGCACCGCCCGTGATCACGATCGCCAGCAGGAACAGACAGAGAAGGGTAACTCCCGTCTTTTTGGGCTTTGTGTCGACGATGGAGGCTAGCCTGGTTTTCAGCCCTTTTTTCCCATCCAAAAAGTTTGTGGATAATGCGGTCCGAGGGTTGCCTCCGCTTCGAATCACATCGATAATGGTCTCGCCATACTGTTGACGGCGCTTGGAATCCGCTCCCGCCAGTACGAAGGAGTCGCAGGAAATCTCACATTGCGTAGCGACGGCTCTTCTCATCAGATAGACGACCGGGTTAAACCAGTGGATGCCAACGGCCAGCATGACCAGCATCTTGCTCCAGATGTCGTGCCGCTTGAGATGAATCAATTCGTGCCGAAGGATCAGCTCCAACTCGTGAACCGGAATGTGGACAGGAGGGAGTAAGATGAGGGGGTGAAAAAAACCGATTAGCATCGGACTGTTGATGCCAGGGCAGCACTTGATCTCCACCTTGGCCGTTATCCCGAGCTCCGATTTCAGTCTCTCAAAACGCCCGATCACCTCTTCATCATGAACACCCTCGCTCCACCGATTGACAAATCGAACAAACCGGCGGTGGTTCCAGAGCGGAACTCCGATTGAGATTCCCAGTCCGATGATCCAAAGCAGGGTGAGCCAAGGCCACAAGGAGAACGTTGCCGAGGCTGCTTCCGTTCCATCCATCAGAGAAAGATGCGAAACGGGCTGGCTTATGCCGACTTGAGGCACCGTGAAGGGGGTTGTAATCGGGTCCTGAGCAGCCTGGGTGGAAAGGAACGGGATCTCGATCTGCGGTCGAAAGGGGATGATCCATCCGAGCACGATGACGAGCCAGATCCGGTATCTCCATTTTGGAGCGTATCTCTTGGACAGCAAGGGCATCAAGGCCATATAGACCAAGCTGACCAGTGCCATCGTGAGGGAGCATGAAACGATAGCGGCAAGAAGCACGTTCACTTCAGCCCCTCCTTTCCTTTAGCCACTGTTCGAGCTCATCGAGATCCTTATTTTTCAATTTGCGATCGTTATAGAGCGTTGCAACCAAACTGGTAAAGGAATTTCCGTGGAATCTCTCCATGAAATCTCCGGTTTCGAACTTCAAATACTCTTCTTTTCCGATCAGTGGAAAGTAGGTTCGTTCTTTGCTATTCTTCTCGGTTCGAAGGAATTTTCGTTCTACCAGTCGGGCCAGTAAGCTCAGGACTGTTTGCGCCTTCCATTCCTTCTCCCTCCCGACCTGCTCCATGATCAAGTTGGTTGTAATCGGAGGTTTGTTCGCCCATACCACCTTCATCACTTCAAATTCGGCATCAGGAAGCTTTCTCGAAATGTTCATCCTTCACCCTCCGTTTTCTACATTCGTCTTCCTTTATATTCTACATCTGTCTTTATTCTTGTCAATTCATATTTATGGAATTCAAGGGTTATTTACCATTTTATGTACTTTCCATGAACAGTAAAAAAACTCCTTCGCAAGGAACAAGCTATCCTTGTAAAGGAGGTCTGATTGCTGACTATGAATTCCGTATGGGCGGGTTCTCCCTCACGGAAGCGAAGCGAGAATGCAGAAGAAGTGCATCACCGATCCGCCCAGCACGAACAGGTGCCAGACTGCATGGTGATAAGGAAACGATCGCCACACGTAGAAGATCGTGCCGACCGTGTAGAGAACGCCCCCGATAACCAGCATGACCAGCGCATCATGCGGAAAGTTGGCCACGAGCGGCTTCCAGGCAAGTACGATGACCCAGCCCATGACGATGTAGATGAGGGTCGAGGTGAACAGGAACTTCGTCGCAAAAAATGCCTTGAAGACCACGCCGACCGCTGCAACGCCCCAGATGATGCCGAACAGCGTCCAGCCGAGAGGCCCGCGGATTACACTGAGGGTAATCGGTGTGTAGGTCCCGGCGATAAACAGGTAGATCGACGAATGGTCGAATACGGTAAACACGTCCTTGGCCTTCCCCTCCGGGAAGGCATGAACGAGGGTAGATGAGGTATACATGAGCAGCATCGTCACGCCAAAGATCGTAAAGCTGACCACATGCCAGGCGTTTCCTTGCAAGCTCGCAAAGACGATCAAGAGGACGAGCGCCGCGATGCTGAGTCCCATTCCGATTCCATGGGTAATGGAATTCGCAACTTCCTCGCGACGGGTGTAGCTGTGCGTGTTTGCCAAAGCCAATCACGCTCCTTTCATGCTAACAAAGCCAATATGGATTCTTATAGGCGAAAGAAGAGAGCGGATCCTGCCCGGAGCTCCCCTTCATTCTGATATAGTCAACGGACTAGTTTCTTTACAGTCTATAGCGGTCACGGACCACATTCAAGTGATGCAGCAAATGCCCCTGTACCACATAGGCAAGCGCTCGCGCACTGATGCGGTACCCGCTGACCTGCGCGGTTCGCTTCCACTCTTCCTCGGGAATTCCCCGCAGCAGGAAGAGCGTGGAGCTCCTCACCGCCGCCAGTTCGTCGATCAGGAAGGACAGGGACAGCCGATTGGCGTGCGCATGAGCCGTATAGATATCCTGGTTGAAGCCGGGCTGCTCCGCTTCATCCCCACGCGCAATGCGGTGCAGCCTTGCCGTCATGATCCGCTCCGTGTCAATCGCATGGCTGAGCAGCTCCTTGAGCGTCCATTTGCCCGGGGCGTAGCTGTCGTTCGCCTGCTCTTCCGCGAAGGTGCTGAACAGCTGCGCCGCCTCTCTGTTCTGCTCCTCCAGGAGCGTCAGCAGATCACCCTCCGGAACCAGTTCCACGTAGTGCGAAAAGTGACCACCGTATTCATCCTTTTGCGGTCTCGTGAGCATCGCGATTCCTCCCCCTCTATCTATTCGTCCAAAGCCTCCTCGGCTGCTTCCAGCAGAGCGTCGAAGGCATCGTCGTCCTGTTCCAGCCACTCCTCTACCGCCGTAATTTCTTCTTCGTCTCCCGGTTCGTCATGGAAGAGCAGGCTGTAATTCCAATCGTTCCCCGAATCGCTCTGCAGGAAGATCTCGTAGGCTTCCTTGTGGCCATCCACCAAAAACACCACGGAGCCCATATAGCCGTCTTCCTTGGAATGCGCCATCCGCGCTCCTTGTACCTTGAGTTGCATCGTCCGAGCCCCTTTGCTCCAATTTCACTGCTTTCCCTATTGTACCAAATTAGCCCGTACGCAGTCTCTTACTTCATCTCCAGCCGGTCGAAGATCCCTTTGGCCAGTGCGAAGATTCCTCCCACCAGCAGCAGGTTCCACGCGATCATGCTGCCCACGAAAGTGAAATCAGCGGCAAGCCCCTCCAGTCCTGTCGCATAACGAGCGACCAAGCCGATGACGACGCCCGGCACGATCAGGATGAGGAGCAGGAAGATCCGCAGGAAGAACATCGCCACCTTGCCATGAAGGGGGCCGAACAGACGCCGGAACAGGACGTCCGAATAGGTGAAGGCGGCGCTGTAGGTGACAAATCCGACGGCGCACAGCACAGCCAGAGCCGGATTGGCATGCAGGAAGCCAGCAGCAAAGCCGAACAAAACCACGCCATCCAGTCCGGCCTTCACCAAATCTGCCAGAGTTGCGTAGAACAGCTTGGCTCCCGAATGGGCAGGCATCAAATAGACATAAGGCTTCTCCAGCTCTCGCGCCCAGCTTCCTTGGAAGGACATAAGGAACAGGTAATAGAGAGAGAACATGAGAAGGAGCGTCAAGTCGTTATTCGGCAAGTAGTACTGCGCAGCGAAGCCGAATACGGCCAGGACCACGGTCGAGCGATCGATGAGGAAGAATCCGCGTTTCCGATACTCCAGCATCTGGCGGGAAAAGATCGCCGCCGCCCCGCTGCGAAACGTCAATCCCTTGATTTGACGGCGCTTGATGAGCGACTCATTCCCATTCCGAATCGCCTTGCCGGACCGCTTCGCGGCGAAGAGCGCCTCCTTTTGCTCCGTGTTGGCCAGCACATCCTCGTAGTAATCCGACTTTTGATAGAAGAACACCACCATCAGCAGAACGGTTGCGGCCACGAGAAGCGCGACAGCCAGATAGAAGCGAGGGGACGGGCCGAGTAGCGGCTCCATCGAGATCGTCTTGAACCAGCCGATGACCGGAATCGTCTCGAAGGCCTTCGAATGCAGAACGGCTCTTAATGCGGCCGACAAATCCTTCAGCTCCATCAGCTTGACCAGAATCGCAAGCCCGAATAAGCCGAGCAGGAAGTTCCAGCCTTTGGATGCCCGAGAACGAACGGACGTCGACCGGGAGGTCCACGAATAGATCAGGAGGCCAAGAAGCTGCAGGAAGAACAACAGGACCACGAAGCTAAAGAAGAGCACGAATACCCCGGAGCCTTTGATTTCGTAATAATTGCGCAGGTTCGGGATTTGCCAAATCAGGACAAAGACCCCGAGAAGAGAAACCCAGATCTGTTTAAGAAAACCGTAGAGCAGCATTTTCTTAGGGGAGATCGGGGCAGGAAAAGCAAGGTTTACATCCGCCATCCGAAAGAAGCTGGTGCCGGATTTGATGCTCTTTGATACCGAGGAATAAACCATAAACAAGATGACGCCGCTGACAATCATTCCATAAACCGCGGGGTCAGCTTCCATAAGGGTCGGCTCCTTCGGAATAAACGACAGGACGAGAAACAGCCCGCACATGACAATCAAAAAGAGGTAGAGGATAAGGACGCCGGGCTTGCGCTTCAATTCCTTGATTGAATTGATCAAGGTCCTTCTAATGATGTATAAGAGAGGATTCATTGGACGCCGCCCTCCGTCAGGCGGAAGAAGATGTCCTCCAGCTTCTCCTCGCTCCTCTCCACCTCGCCTTGCGTACCGGAAAAGAGAACGTGTCCCGCCTTCATCACAAGCGCCCGGTCCCAAAGGCCCTCCATGCTGTCGATGATGTGCGTGCTGACCAAGAGGCTGGCTCCGGACTCTCTCAGCTCAGCAAACATGAGCTTGAGCTCCTTGATCGCTTTCGGGTCCAGTCCGATCATCGGTTCATCGAAGAAAATGACCCGGGGTTCAGGCAAGAGCGCACAGCAGATGCTCACCTTTTGCTGCATCCCTTTGGACAGCTCTTTGCCGAGCTTATCCTTCTTGTCCCACAGATCCAGCCGCGTGAGCAGCGCTTCTCCGCGTTCCTTCCAATCCTTCAGGCTATAGGCATGAGCAATGAATTCAAGGTGCTCCCAAACCGTCAGCATGTCGTACAGCGCAGGCGTCTCCGGGACATACCCGAATTTGCGCTTGGCTTCCAGGCTCTTGCCGGGATGCCCGTCGATCCGCACCTCGCCCTCATGGTTCAGCAAGCCGATGATGCACTTGATGGTCGTGCTCTTGCCTGCTCCGTTCGGGCCGAGCAGTACCGCAAGCTCTCCGCCCTTCACGTCAAAGCTTACGCCGCTCACCGCAGGCGTCTTGTCATACGTCTTGCTGAGTTCCCTTACTTGAAGCATGGTTGGTCTCCTTCTTCCCCTGAATTGTTGAATCAAGCACTGTCTGAATATGGTTCAAGTACAGTCGAACCAGGTTGATGTCGGAATGCAGGGACAGCGTCCGGCTGCCGACCACATCCTCGATCTCGTTGAGCAGAACCTTGCCGTCCCGCCCATAGATGAAATCAATTCCCGCAAGGCCAAAATCGAAGAGCTCCACGATCCGTAGAGCCAGCGCCTCCTCTTCTGCGGACAAGAGATGAAGCGAGGAGTCCCCGCCAAGCGAATGATTGGCCCGAAAGTCTGAGCTCGATTCTCGCAAAACGGCCCCCACGATGGTTCGTCCGATCACAAAGACGCGGACATCCTTGCCGGGTGTCACCATTTCCTGAAGGACGAACGAGCTTCCAGGAGGCGAGGCCGCGAGCCGCTCGGTCACCTCGGAGGGCGTCTGAACTCGATACACCTCGCTGCCGCCGTGTCCGCCGACCGTTTTCAGAACCTGCGGGAACGGCAGGCCGGCGACATTCGCCTCCCGGAAATCCTCCTTGCTGAGAAATCTCGTGTCCGGCATCGGAATCCCGTGCTGGGCCAGGTAAAGGGATGTTCGAGCCTTGTCGTTCGCTGTCCGGGACACGAACGATCCGTTGAACACCGGTGCTCCCATCGCCTCCAGATGAGCGGTCAACCGCTCATCCCGATGGCGCATCACGATGTAATCCGGTACGTTCACCCGCTGCCCGCGGCGGTAGAGAGACAGCCTGCTCTCCGTCACGCCGATGCCAAGCTCCTCCTTGTAGACCAGCTCCAGCCCCATGGCAAGCTCCTGTGCTTCCGCAAGGAACCAGTCAATGTAGCTGCGGTTGCGGCTCGCATCGGCTTCGTTATAGATCAGCCAGCCTGTTCGCATCGTTAACGCTCCTTGCTCATGATGTGCTCCAGCATGCGGGCAGCCACATCGACGCCGGTGCAATCGTGGATGTTCTTGAAGTGCGCATTCGAATTAACCTCGCACACATATGGCTCCCCATCTTCGCCAAACAGCAAGTCCACCCCGGCGAAATCAGCACCAAGCAGCCTAGCGCAGGTCACGGCAACCTCTCGCTCCCGCTCACTGGGCTCATAGGGAGCCATGCGTCCTCCCGCTGTCACATTGGCACGGAAGTCATGCTCCGACTTCCGCATCATGGCCGCGACGACCTTATCGCCTACCACCTGAAGCCGAATATCTCGGCCGTAGCTCGACTTCACCAGCTCCTGAAACAGGTGGGGACGATGCTTCAGCCGATGGACCAGCGGAAGAAGCTCCTCCCAGCCTCGGACCAGATGTACCTGCTCGCCAAACGAGCCGAACGCTTCCTTGACCACCATCGGGAAGCCAAGCTCCTGGACGATGGTTTCGTAAGGACGTTCGTCGATCCCTTCGCAGGTTTCATAGATGAGCGGAGCAATCAGGGTCTTGGGCAGACGCAGCCCCTCATTCAGCAGCTGCTCGTAGGTTCTGATCTTGTCGTCGCACAGCTCGATGCAGGAGGCCCGATTGTAGAGGGGGAATCCCATCTTCTCCAGATGGCGCGCGAGGCGAATGTCCTTATCCCAGAAGAGGAAAAAGTCCGGCTCCTGGCCTTCATAGCGGCCCTTGATCACCGGCGAGCCGTCCACAATGCCCGGAATCAGCTCCTGATTGCCGATCACCTGAACGTGCAGCCCATGCTCGCGCGCGGTGCGCTCCAGCCATCGGACCTGAATGAGGAATTTCTCGCTGCCCAGGTTTCCGTTGTATACAATGGCACAACTTGATCGATTCACAAACGTCTCATCCTTTTTGCTAGGTTGCGGGTCTGCCTTCATTATAGGCGAAGGATGGAAAAAAGTCAGAACCGGTTTGGAGCCGCAGATTCGCAAGGTTGCCCCTATGCGTCCAAGAGCTGGCTCCATTCCGCATAAAGCAGGTCGATTTGCGCACGGAGAGCATCCAGCTCCTCCCATCGTCGCTGCAGCTCATCCGGACTTTGCTCCGAGGCGGCGGAATGCAGAACCTGTTCCAGCTGCTCGGCTTGCTGCTCGTGCTGAGCCAACTGCTGCTCCAATTCCTCCGCTCTTCGAGCAACCACACCGGTTCTCGGAGTGGATGATTCAGAGCGAAGGGGGGACGCACCCTGTGATGCCTTCGCTCCCTTCTCCATCCGCGCCGCCGAAGCAAGCTCAGCCGAATGGAGAGACGGCTCCTGCTGGCTGAGCTTCTCTTTGTAGGCGTCGTAGTTTCCGTAATAGGTCGTCAGGCTTCCCTCTTTCAATGCCCACACCTTTTGCGCCAGCTTGTTGATCAAGTACCGGTCATGCGAGATGAAGAGGATGCTTCCGGCAAAGTCCTCCAGCATCTCCTCCAACGCTTCACGGGAAGGGATGTCCAGATGGTTCGTCGGCTCATCGAGAAGGAGCAGGTTCGGCTTCCGCTCCACCAAGAGCGCCAGCCTGAGACGGGTCCACTCCCCTCCTGACAGAGCGGAGACGGGCTTGAAGACGTCTTGCCCATAAAAGAGATAGCGCGCCAGCTTGTTTCTTGCCGCCCCTTCCTCCATCTGCGTCTCCTTGCGGTAAAAGGCGAGCACGTTCTCCTTGTGGTCGTCCGGCACGGCCTCCTGAGCGAGGTAACCGACCTCCACCTGGGAGCCCAGCCGCACCAGACCGGTATCCGGCGGCGTCTGCCCCAGTACGAGGCGGAACAGCGTTGTCTTTCCCGAACCGTTGGTGCCGACAAGGCCGATCTTCTCCCCATACTCCAGTTCGACATTCACCCGGTTCAACAGGGTCCGTTCTCCGTAGCCTTTGGTCAGTTCCTCGATCACGAGCGCTTTTCGCCCGGATCGTTCCGTCATCGTCAAATCGAAATCTGCCGTTTTGCGCTCCAGCACGGGCCGTTTCTTCTTCTCCATCCGATCAATCGCCTTCTGCATGGAGGCCGCTCGGGTGAAGAAGCGCTTGTCGCCGCCGATCCCTCCCCACTCCTGAAGCTGGCGGATCGACTCCTTCATGCGGCGAATTTCCTTTTGCTGATCCTGATACTCCGCGAATTCCCGCAGAAGCCGTTCCTGCTTCTCCTGGACATAGCCGGAATAGGAGGTGAGATAGAGGGAGAGCTCGCCATCCTCCAGCTCCAGCACCTTCGTCACAACCCGATCGAGAAAATACCGGTCGTGGGACACGAGGAGGCAAGTTCCCGGATAATTCATCAGGTACTGCTCCAGCCACTCCACCCCGTCCAAGTCCAGGTGGTTGGTCGGCTCATCAAGCAGGAGGAGCTCCGGTTGTTCAATGAGGATGGACGCAAGCGCGGCCTTCGTCTTCTCGCCTCCCGACATTTCGGCATAAGCGCTGTCGAACCGATGCTCGCTCAAGCCGAGGCCCGATGCAACCTGCCGGATACGGGCTTCCATTTCATAGCCGCCGCCCCGCTCGTATGCTTCCTGCCATTCGGCATACTGCTTGAGCAGTTTATCGAGCTTGGTCGGGTCGGAGTTAACAGCCGGGTCCGCCATGCGTTGTTCTGCTTCTGTCAGCTTATCCCCGATGGCGCGCACCTCCCGGAACCCGTGCGCGAGCCGATCGTACAACGTTCCGGTGCTCCCCTCCGCTTCCAGCTGCACTTGGGCCAGATACGACACGCGGGCTCCCCGCTTCAAGGCGAACTGGCCCTCCTCGACCGGCTCCAAACCGGCAAGCAGCCTGAGAAGGGTCGATTTTCCACCGCCGTTCGGGCCGATCAAGCCGACCTTTTCCCCTTCATGCAGCTCAAAGGTAACGTGATTCAAGACCGGATTGGCTCCGATCGTATGGGATACTTGATTCATGCTTGCCATAATCATGGAATGATCCTCCTTGGGATCTCCCGTCTCGGATACCGCGATAAACGAAAAGAGCCGCGGGGAATATCCCCACGGCCCTCATCTTATTCCGATGCGGCTACGGCAGGAGATTCTTCTCGAATGGGCAATACGTATGAGCAAAAATGGACAGACTTCTCCCGTATTGTCCTTGGGCATGAACGATGCCAGCCATTGCCAACGGCAGCCGGCTTACGAAATCATTCGTCCGTTCGAGATTCATCTCCCGCTTCACCTCCTTTTTCATTCTAGAGCTACTTTATCAGATAGCAGGATCATTCGGCAAGTGGCAGGAATTTAGATACCCGTTCTCGAAAGGGTTTTTAATGGATTCGGTTGTTCCGAATGGAATCCCATCTGACAAGGAGGATGCATGGACATGGACCTGCGTCAGAAAATCGCTGTTGTAACCGGAGCCAATTCCGGTATGGGGCTTGCCACCACGATCCAGCTGGCCAAACAGGGGGCTACGGTCATCATGGCTTGTCGCTCCCGAGAACGCGGAGAAGCCGCTCGGGCAGAAGCCGTCCGGCAAAGCGGCTCAACCGCCATTGAACTCTTCCTCTGCGACCTTGGCGATCTTGCCAGTATCCGCTCCTTCGCTGATACGTTAACAGGCCGCCACCCGGTCATCGATCTGTTAATCAACAACGCCGGTGTGGTCAACCTGAAACGGGAGACGACGCAAGAAGGCTTTGAAGCCATGCTGGGCGTCAATCACCTCGGCCATTTTCTGCTGACCCTCCTTCTCCTCGACGCCCTCCAAAAGGCGCCGTCGGCCCGCATCATCAATGTTTCTTCCGGCGCCCATAAGATCGGGCGGATCGATTTTGCCAATCCGCATCTAACTCGAGGGTACAACGTTATCCGTGGCTACGCCCAGTCCAAGCTGGCCAACATTTTGTTTACAAAAGAGCTGGCCAGACGGTTGGCGGGAACTCACGTAACCGTGAATGCCCTTCACCCCGGAGCCGTCGCCACCAACATCGGCATGGATCGGAAGACCGGCTTCGGGAAGCGAATTCTAGCGCTCTTGCGGCCCTTCTTTCTCACTCCCGAGCAAGGGGCGGAGACCGCCTTGTATCTCGCAACAAGCGACGAGGCAGCCGGTGTAAGCGGCGAATACTACTACCGAAAAAAGCCCGCTCCGGTGTCCGTCCGCGCCGAGGATGCCGCTCTAGCGAGGGAACTGTGGACTTGGAGCGAGCAGGAAGTCGGGCTGCGTTTTTCCGTAAGATAGGTCTGAGTAAAGCAGGGGCAGTTCCGGGCAGACCCGAAACGGTTACTGAGGTGTTCTGTTCCCGTGACCTTCCATTCGTTGATAAAGGAATAGAAGCACCATACATAGCGCAAACGCTGCAACCGTCAAATAGAAAGGCATCATCGGGTTCATCTTGTAGCTCCAGCCCCCGACCACACCGGCTGGCGATGTGAAGACCAGGATGAAGACGGACAGGATGGCGAACAGATTCGCCCGATTGCTGTCATCGAGTGCATTGGCCACCACCGTCTCGAGATAGGGAGCCGTGAGCAGCGTTCCGACTGCTCCGACCACCGTGCTGAGAGACAGAACCACAATATCACCGGTCGGAGCCAGAAGAAGCAGAACGGTGGAGAGCACAGACAGGGCAAACCCCCATTGCATAGCAGGAAGGAGAGCCCGCTCCGGAATACGCGGCAGCAAGAGCCACAGGAAGAGAAGCATGACAATCGATGAGAGTGCCGGGAAGAGCGAGATGATCTCCTCCCGTACGTGAAGATACTCCACCATATAGAGCGACAGGAAGGTCGATTTCAACGTCGATTGAAAGTTAAACAGAATGTAGACGCCGAACAGGAGCAAGAGCGGCTTGCTGCTGAACAAGGGGCGAGCCTCGCGGAAGTACGCGATCCAGCCCTGGCGCCCCGCCGCAGAATGCTGCCGGGTTTCCTCCATCTTGCGATAACCCATCTCCGTCTCCCGCGTCTCAAAGTGGCGGCCAATAAACTGATAAGTCATGAAGACGCAGGCGATCCCGTATAAAATGCGCATTCCAGGCACAAGGGTGTAATGGTTCACGATCAATCCGCCGAGCGGAGCAAACAAGCCGCCGACTACTCCGACAAATTGCAGGACCGTGAACACAAAGCTTCGCTCCTTGGGCGGGGTATCCTCTACCAGAAGGCAATAGAATGCGGTGTTGGGGATCTTCGCAAAGCCGTTGACAAGTGCCGCCGCAACAAAGAACCAGATGTTTTGCGCAAAGGCCCAAATCAAGGTTCCGAGCGTCCAACTGAGCAGGTCGAAATAGAGGATCGCTCGCTTTCTTCCCATGCGGTCTGTCAGGTACCCGCTCATCAAGGAAGAGACGATGCTCATCACCAGTCCCAGCGAAGTGATAAGGCCGATTCCGGTTTCATCGACGCCAAGCTGGTACATGTAAAGAGTCGCATAAGTGCTGTACATGCTGTAAGGGATCAAGAAGAAAGGCTCATACTTCAAACAGCCTCTAGCATTACCTTTCAACCGATGCAGAAGTGGAATGTTCATAGCGTCTCCTTTTGCGTTGGAATGCAGATGCTTCCCCAGTATAACGCGTTCTGTGCAGGGTTTCGACAAGGAAATCCATTTCCCGGGAAATTCTATCCTATCCGTCATGAGAGGAAGGAAACAGCGAAAAACAGGGCTCCGAATTCGTTCGGGGCCCTGCTTCATGCTTGCTCGTTTCTTACACTTGTTCCAGAATCAGTACGCCGCGCCCAGGAACAACGGCGACATCGTTCATTCCGAGCCCGCTGAGAAGATCCTTGGCTCCGTGAAGGGCTGCCGGAAGCTCCACATGAGCTGCCTCCGCATTGTGATTGAGCAGGAAGGTGAAGCGTTTGCCATCCTTGCTCCGTTCGGTCACTTCTACTCCTTCCGGAGCATTCAGCAGCGGCTTAATTCCTTTATCCTGGCAGATTTGGGCGATGAGCTTCTTCAGGAACTTCTCCTCCGGGTTCGAGGCGATGTACCAGGCTTCCCCCTCTCCATGCCGGTTTCGGGTGAGGACGGGCATCCCTTTGTAAAAGTCGCTGCCGTATTCCGCCAGCACCTCTGCCCCTTCCGCATGTATGAGGTCGCACAGCAGGTTGCAGGAATACTCTCCCGTCAGGCCGCCATACGTCTGCTTCATCACGATGCTGTTGCTCGCATCCGGGAAGAGCGCGTCGATCTCTTCCGCCCACACGCCAAGAATCGGACGAAGCTTGCCGGGATAGCCGCCCACCGTAACCAGATCGGTCTCGTTCACAATGCCGCTGAAGAAGGTGGTGATGAAGGTTCCGCCGCGCTTCACGAAGGCGTCGATCTTCTCGGCCACTCCTGGCTTGATCATGTAGAGGACCGGGGCAATGATCAGCTCATAGCGATCAAAATCATCCTCAAGCCCGATCAGATCGGTCTGAATGTGATTGTCGTACAAGGCTTTGTAGTAGTGATGAACCTGATCCACATAATTCAGCGCAATCGTCGGGCCGCTGGACAGATCGATCGCCCATCGGTTGTCCCAGTCGTACAAGATCGCTGCCTTGGAGGTCAGGCGCGAATCCAGCAGCTTGTCCTCGAGCTTCACCAACTCCTGACCCAGTTCCGCGCATTCGCGGAAGACCCGGGTGTGCTCGTGGCCGACATGCTCGATGACCGCGCCGTGGTACTTCTCGCAGGCGCCGATGGAGCGCCGCAGCTGGAAGAACATCACCGTGTCGGCTCCATGCGCAACAGCCTGGTAGCTCCACAGGCGCATGACGCCGGGACGCTTCAACGAGTTGTACGCCTGCCAATTCTGCTGGCTTGGGGTCTGCTCCATCAGCATGAACGGCTGTCCGCCCTTCAGCCCGCGCATCAGGTCATGGGTCATGGCGGTCATGCTGACCGGGGTGTCGAGCGACGGATAACTGTCCCAGGAGACGACGTCCATATGCTTGGCCCATGCAAAATAATCAAGCTCCGGGTAGGTCCCCATCAGGTTGGTGGTGATGGCAACATCCGAGTGCTTCTTGATCGCATCATACTCCAGGCGGTAGCAATCCAGCAGCGATTCCGATTGGAAGCGGCGGTAATCGAGCGAGATGCTTTGGAAATTGGAACGGCCGCCGCCCCACTCTTCGCTCATGCCGCTCGGCGGTACGATATCCTCCCACTCATAGAATGTGTGGCCCCAGAAGGAGGTGTACCACGCTTTGTTCAACGCCTCGATGGAACCGTACCGCTTTTGCAGCCACACACGGAAGGCGGCGGCGCAATTCTCGCAATAGCAATAGCCTCCATACTCGTTGGCGATGTGCCAGGCGGCTAGAGCAGGATGATCCTTGTACCGCTCCGCCAGCTTGTCCGCGAGCAATTCGGCAAATTTCCGGTAGGTCGGGCTGTGTGGACAGGAGTTGTGCCGACCCCCAAATTGGCGCTTCAGGAGGTTATGATCCACCCGCCGGATGTCGGGGTACTTTCTAGCCATCCAAGCCGGATGTGCTCCTGTACTGGTTGCAAGGCATACCTTGATGCCTTCCTCATCCAGGCGGTTCAAGATCTTATCCAGCCATTCAAAGTGATAGGTCTCTTCGTCCGGTTGAATTCGCGCCCAGGAGAAAACGTTCACCGTCGCCACATCGATGCCGGCGAGCTTAAACATGCGCAGGTCTTCTTCCATCGTCGCTTCATCCCATTGCTCGGGGTTGTAGTCCCCGCCGTACCAAATCTTTGGGAACTTGTCGTGGATCATGATGTTCACCTCGTTGTAGAATCAATTATTTAGTTGAACTTGTGAAATCTGCAGAAAGAGCACTGCGAGAAGAGGTCGAGCCTCCGGTCGCTGTTGTTTTTCAATTTCTCAAATATGATTTTCATAGTAGGGTTGAAATTGAAAAACAAAGGCGATCGCTTCGCTCCTCTTGCTGCAACCTTTCCCTCCGTGCTTCTTCGCCGTTTTTCGTTCAACTTATCTCGCTTCGTTCACGCAGGAAGCACACAATATTCGACGCCGGCTTCCGTGCGGATCCCCTCGGGAGGGCACGGCACGGCTCCAGTCGGTCCGATGATGCACCATTTCTCTGAATCGGCTACTCGCAGCGTCTCTCCCGCGAGGGAAAGGATCTTCGCTTCGGTCAAGCTGCCATCCTCCCAGGCAAGGGAAACCTCAAAGCCTCCGCGCGCCCTCAGGCCACGGATCGATCCGGTCGACCACTCGGCGGGAAGAGCCGGCAGCAGGTCGAGCTCGCCGAGATGGCTTTGCAGGAGGCATTCGGCAATGCCGGCGGCTCCGCCAAAGTTGCCGTCAATCTGAAACGGAGGATGAGCATCGAACAGGTTCGGATAAGACGAACGGGCGAGCAGCGTGCGGATGAAGTGATGAGCTTCCTCTCCGTCGCGGAGACGGGCGTAGAGGTTGATAAGCCAAGCGCAGCTCCAGCCGGTATGCCCGCCGCCGTTGACCAGGCGGCTTTTGAGCGTCTGCTTGGCAGCCGCAACAAGCTCCGGCCGTTCCTTCTCATTCATCTGCCGTCCTGGGTAGAGGCTGAACAGGTGAGAGACATGGCGATGTCCCGGTTCGTGCTCAGCGAAAGGACGGTACCACTCCCGCAGACACCCTTGTTCGTCTACCTGGAACGGATACAGCCGTTCGGATGCGCAGTCGAGTTCCTCTGCGAAGGAGGAATCGATCGCAAGCTTACCCGCCGCCTCACTAACGGCAGCGAACAGCTCGCGCAGGAGGGACATGTCCATGGTCGTGGCCATGGAGACGCTGCAAGGCTTTCCTTCCTCCGTGAGAAAGAGGTTTTCCGGTGTCGTCGAGGGGTTGGTTACGAGCCAGCCCTCCGGTGATTCCTGCAGCAGATCCAGACCGAAGAGAGCAGCCCCCTTCATCAGCGGATAGGCTCGCTCGCGGAGGAACCTCTCATCGCGCGTGAATTGGTAATGCTCCCACAGGTGGAGCACCATCCAGGTGCCGGCCATCGGCCAATACGCCCAGCTGGGCGAGCCCTCAGCCGGAGTGGACATCCTCCAGAGGTCCACATTGTGGTGAGCCGTCCAGCCGCGGCTGTTGTAATGAATGCGCGCTGTTCGCGCCCCCGTCACGCTAAGCTCGTCAAGCATGGTAAACAGCGGCTCGTGACACTCGCTAAGGTTCGCCGTCTCAGCGATCCAGTAGTTCATCTCCGTATTGATGTTGGTCGTATAGTTGGAATGCCAGGGCGGCTCGACATGATCGTTCCAGATGCCCTGCAGGTTAGCCGGTTGGGTTCCTGGGCGCGAGCTGGTAATCAGAAGGTAGCGTCCATATTGGAAGTAGAGCGCTTCCAAAGCGGGATCGGCTTCGCCTTGCTTGTAGGCAGCCAACCGATCATCCGTTGCCCAGACGCTCTTGGTCGCGTCTCCCCCGAGGGACAACTCCATTCTTCGGAAAAGGCTGCGGTGATCCTCCAGATGCCGTTGAAGCAGTTCCCCAATGGAAAAGGTTCCGGCTTCCGCAAGCCTTCGGTTGCACAATTCCTGCAGCTCAGCGTAATCGGTTCCCGGCATAGCCGCAAAGCCGCGGAAGCTGGTTTCAGTTGTAAACAGCAGCGTAACCTCTTGGGGATCACGGGCAAGGAGCACAGGGACTCCGGCTTCGTTCTGCTGAATCTCCGTATGAGCGGCCTTCGAGCGGAGAAGGCCTGCGAAATGAATACCCAAACCTTCCTCATACAGAACCCCCAGCGGATGATCGCCTAAATAATTGCCTGCGATCTGGCTCGGGCATTGCCCGGTGAGAAGCAGCCCGCCGTCAGCGGCATGAATCGTATGAAGGAGCTTGGAGCTGAGCGACACTCGAATATCGACAGGAGCTTGGCCCAAGGATCGAATGCGAATGCCGAGCACTTGATCCGCTGCGCTGATAAAGACTTCGCGAAGGAACTCGCTATCCCCAAGACGGAACGAAACAGCCGCCACGCCTTGATCGAGATCCAGGGTGCGTTCAAAAGAAGTGAGTTTCTTCCCTTCTGCGCCTTGGTGCTCAATCCAGAGGTCGCCCAGCGGCTGGTAAGCTTGGCTGGTGACGCCCTGCATTTTCGTCATGATCAGCTCTTCCGCCTCGGAATACTTCTCCTCCCGGATCAGCTCCTGAGCCTTCTTTAGATGGCGAAGCGCTTGATAGTTATTCGTGTCTCGCGGAAAGCCGCTCCAGAGGGTGTCCTCATTCAGCTGAATACGCTCCTTGAGCGCTCCTCCGAACACCATCCCCCCCATGCGTCCGTTGCCGATCGGCAATGCTTCTTCCCACTCGACGGCAGGCTGTTTGTACCGCAGCATCCACGGGGAGTTATCGTTAACTTTTTCGTTCACACTTGAACCTCCTGTCATCCGGTAACTCAGCACTTACCAACGCCGAAGAACCAAATTTGAAAGTATCTCTAGTCAGGCTTATCCTACCATGGAAGCGGTTCAATGACTACCCGTAAACCGACATTTGTTTACTCCTTGCACAAAGCTTGCAGCTTAGAGGTCGAAATCGCCCGAAACAACAAAAAACCGTCCCCTTCAGGTAGTGGAGAAGCCTCCATCTCCTAGAAAGGAACGGTTATCGGTTTACTGATTAGCCTTTACGAAGAAAGGCGTATTCGGACTTCTGGAGAAGCTCCAGGTTTGCCTTGATCAGCTCACTGCGCGTTGCAACGCTTGCGTAGGAACGGAGACCGTCCTCCGGCGTATTCTTCACGTAGTCAACCAACTGCGCAACCGTCGTCTTCGCTACATGGCAGCGAGTATCCGAGGAAGCGTAGTACAGGAACACATCTCCGTTCTCACGGGCGATGAGACCGTTGGTGAACACGACGTTGGATACGTCGCCGATGCGTTCGATTCCTTGCGGAGCGATCAGGTAACCGCCCGGGGAATGCGTAACGCGATTCGGTTCCTTCAGGTCGGTCATGAACGCGTAGATCACGTAGCGCAGACCTGCAGCGGTGTTGCGAACACCGTGCGCGATATGCAGCCAGCCGTGCTCGGTCTTGATCGGAGCCGGGCCTTGGCCGTTCTTGACTTCCTTGATGGTATGGTACACCTTTTCGTCCACGATCGATTCGTGATCGACGACAGCCGGATTTATGCTGTCCGACAGGCCCCAACCGATTCCGCCGCCGGAGCCCGCTTCGATGAAGCCGTCTTGCGGACGGGTGTAGAAGGCGTACTTGCCGTCTACGAATTCCGGGTGAAGCACCACGTTCCGCTGTTGCGGAGAAGGGGTCTTCAAGTCCGGAAGGCGCTCCCAGCTCACCAGGTCCGTCGTGCGCACGATGCCGCATTGGGCATACGCGCTCGACGTATCGCCGAAGGGAGCGTTCGGGTCCTTGCGCTCAGTGCAGAACAGGCCGTAGATATAGCCGTCTTCATGCTTCACGAGGCGCATATCGTAGATGTTGGTGTCCGGAACATCGGTTTCCGGGATTTGGATCGGGAAGTCCCAGAAGCGGAAGTTGTCCACTCCGTTTGCGCTCTCCGCAACAGCGAAGAACGATTTGCGGTCCATTCCTTCCACACGAGCAACCAGATAGAACTTGCCGTTCAGTTCGATTGCACCCGGATTGAACGCGGCATTGACGCCGTTGCGCTCCATCAGGTACGGATTCGTCTCCGGGTTAAGATCGTAACGCCAGTAGAGAGGAGCATGCTCCGCGGTCAGAACCGGATTCGTGTAGCGTTCATAGATGCCGTTGCCGAGCTCCTCCGGGGGGTTCGGTCGAGTCACCAGCTCTTCATAATCGGCGGAAAGGCGGTTCAGCCTTTGCCAGAAGAAGGTTTGATCGTTCATTTCCATATCTCCTCTCAGGTAACCGTTAAGACGGCGAGGAAACGAGTACCGCTAATTTGTTGACAAAGCTCCCAAAATCGTGGAGCTTTTATCATCAAAAGCAGGCACTAATTTCCTCGCATCTCCTAAGCGATTAACGGTAGCTTTCTGCGTCTCCCGGGTTCAGGTCGTTGTGCTCCTTGATCCAGTCAACCAGCGTGTTCACTTCGGTAAAGGCAACCGCTACATGGGTGTCAGCTGCGCCGTAGTAGATGGCGATGCGTCCGGTAGCCGGGTCATGCAGCGTAGCGCAAGGGAAAGCGACGTTCGGAACGAAGCCGGTCGTTTCGTAGGATTCTTCCGGCGTGAGCAGGTAGTCTCCGGAACGGTACAGAACCTTCGAAGGATCTTCCAGGTCAAGAAGAGCTGCGCTCATGCTGTATACGAAGCCATTGCAAGTTCCGGATACGCCGTGGAAAATCATCAGCCAGCCTTCGTTTGTTTCGATCGGGTTAGGGCCGCCGCCGATTTTGACGCCTTGCCACCAGCCGTTGCCGCCACGAGTCATCACGCGACGGTGACGTCCCCAGTGAACAAGGTCCGGGCTTTCGCTCAGGAAGATGTCGCCGAACGGCGTATGTCCGCTGTCGCTCGGACGGCTAAGCAGAAGGTATTTGTCGCGAATCTTCTTCGGGAAAAGGATGCCGTTCCGGTTAAACGGAATGAACGGGTTTTCCATACGAATGAAGGTTTTGAAGTCCGTCGTGCGGCCCAGGCCAAGAGCAGCGCCGCCGAAGTCCGTACACCATACGATGTAATAGGTGTCTTCAATCTTGACGAGGCGCGGGTCATAGGCATAGTTCGGTTGGTACGGGTTGCCTTCTTCGTCCACCCAGTGCACTTCTTCATCTTCGATATCCCAGTTGAAGCCGTCATTGCTTCGTCCCAAGTGAATTTGCGGACGACCGTTCTTATGGTCGGCACGGAAAACGCCGATGAAGCCGCCTTCATAAGGAAGAACAGCGCTGTTATAGATACGAGCCGATTTCTTCGTGGGGTTCCAAGGAATAATAGGATTGTTGGAGTATCTCCAGATAACGGACGAATTGTCCGGACGTTCTTGCCATGGCACGTTAGGCAATGCTTCGCCAATCATTTTCACTGACATGTTCAATTTCCCTCCCGATGGTTTCATTCATTTGATTAGACTATCCTGCAAATCCAATCTCCATGCCCTCCGGCTGAAAAACCAGTCGGAAGGTCTCTGCCAATGTGACAGTCTTGCATTAGGTTATCGATTAAGTAACATGTGTATTGTACCTTGTTAGCGTTTGCAGGTCAATACGGACTAACAAAAAAAACAAAAGGATCCTCCTTTCCACAAAAAAACACAACCCCCTCCTCGGAAAGCGCTTTCCAGTTCAGGCATTCACTCACCGCATACTCGTCGAACATTGGCGAAATTCGCCTGTGGAAGAGCATTCTTTCGCTTCCATCAAGCAGATCCCCCCTCCGCGACGACAGGAAAGGAACACGCTCAAACGTGAACTAACGCTTCATCGAAAAACAGGGCTGTGCAAACCGAATGGACGAATTGTTGTTAGGCGTCCCATTTGCGGACTGAATCCCGTACGAGCAGCCGTCCTCTTACGAGGATTCGCCCCTCTCCGGTCGTTTTGCCGCGAATCTTTCGGATGATGCTGCGGGCCGCCGCTTGAGCCATCTCCGTCATGTTGACCTCCACAGTCGTCAACTGCGGCGAGGCTAACGTAGAGAAGAGATCATTGTCAAATCCGACAACCGAGCAATCCTCTGGTACGCGAACCCCTCTTTTGTTTAAGAATTGAATGAGGTTATACGCGACTTCGTCGCAGTTACATACGAAAGCCGTGGGAAGCTCTTCTGGCAATTCAAAATCCACCCACCAGCCCAACTCATCCCGATCATTGATAATTGATTCCGGAACGAAGGGAATGCGATGTTCAAGAAGGGACTTGTAGAACCCGAGAAACCGGTCCTGAATGCTGCTCGTCGCATACAGATTCCCGACAAAGGCCAGCTTCCGATGTCCGTTCTGGATGAGGTAGTTGGTCATCTCGTACATGCCGTAGAAGTTATCGGTGATGACACAGTCCACAGCGGATTGTTCCGTGTAAAAGTCGAGGAAAGCAAGCGGTACCCCGCTCTCCGCCAACGCCTCAATGTATTCCTTGGAGAGCTGGCCCAAAACAATCAGCCCGTCCACCTTCCGCTCCTGGTAAATCCGCGGCAGCGTAATCGTTGCTTCTTCAGTAGGCGTCAGGATATGCAAAATGGCGGAATACTTGGATTCCTCCAGCACCTTGGAGATCTGCTCGTAGAACTTTAAATAGAAGGAATGCGACTTGCTGGTGAATCGCTCGGACACCACTACCCCCACGTTGTAGGTGTAGCCTTCCCGCATGGATTTGGCGGTCATGTTCATGCGATAGCCCATTTCAGCCGCAACCAGCTTGATCTTCTCCTTGAGTTCTTCGCTGACGCCCTCTTTATCATTAAGGGCTTTGGAGACCGTGACGCTGCTGATACCCAGAGTATCGGCCACATCCCGCATGGTTACGTTCGGTTTCATTCCTTCCCTCCTTGCCGGACAAGGTCAGCACTTTGCTGCACGCGATTTCGATAATAGGGTGCCCTCGTTGCATAAATATTCTGTAACCTAATCGATAACTCTTGTTCATCTTACGATTCACCCTGGATTTCTGTCAACAGCGAATCAGCAGGAAACCCTTTGTCCCAGCGGCTTTCTCTTCCTGCAGATAGTTGTTGCAGCTCTTGGTTCTGAATCGCAAATTTATAAACTACAATGAATTGCGGTACGTTTCATAAATTAAAATGTTACAAATTGATGAACTTTTTCAAATCAACCCTACTTTTGTGTACGAATTGTGAACGTCCAATTTATCCAGCAAAATCAGTGACTTTAATCACACCGAGCACTCCATGTAAACGTTTTATTTCGTCCTTTTTATCAATTTTGTAATGATATGTTCATATTTTTGCCTGTTAATGGAAATGTTGTTAGCATGTGTAGTTTGAGTTCAATTTGCAGCTTGATTACTATATACGTAGCGATATGCTGGGGAATCAAGCAGCAGCCTTTGCTTTTTATTACTAGAGAAAGGGGCTCCCGTATGAAAAAGAGAGGGCCATTGTTCGTGATGTTTGTCGCACTTGCCACCCTTCTGACCGGTTGCGGCAGTTCGTTTGTCGTACTCGATCCAAAAGGGCCGCAGGCGAAGACATTGTCGGACACAATCATTTTTTCCATCCTCATGATGGTCGGCATCCTGGTTGTTGTCTACATTCTCTATGCCTACATGCTGGTGAAGTACCGGGCGAAGAAATCGAGTGACGACTACATTCCTCCCCATGACGAGGGCAACAAATGGCTGGAGTTTATCTGGACGGCCATTCCTGTCGTCATCGTCATCATCCTGTCTGTGGTCACCGTGAGGTCGACCAAGGCAGTGGAAAACGTACCTGTGGGCTATGAGAACCAGAAGCCTCTCGTCGTCTATGCCTCTTCCTCCAACTGGAAATGGCATTTCAGCTACCCGGAGGAAGGCGTGGAAACGGTCAACTACGTCAACATTCCGACCAACCGTCCGATCGAGTTCCGCTTGTATTCCTTCGGACCGATCACGAGCTTCTGGGTTCCTCAGCTGGCCGGGCAAAAGTATGCCATGAGCGATATGATCACCAAGATCAACCTGGTTGCGGAAGTCCCCGGGTCCTACATGGGCAAAAACTCCAACTTTAGCGGAGAAGGCTTTGCGCATATGGAATTCGAAGTGCAGGCCATGAGTCAAAAGGAATTCGACGAGTGGGCTTCCAAGGTGAAGGCCAATGAACCGGAGCTAACCGAAACGAAGTTCCAGGAGCTGCTCAAAACCGCGCACGTTGGCCGGATGAGCTTCTCTACCACCCACTTGACCTTCAGCCCGCCTCCGGAAGGAGCGAACGCCGGGCATCAGCACGATTCTGGAGGAAACGAGGAGCACAAGAACCTGCATCCTTCTCCTGCTCCCTCTGATCGCACGGAATTCGATGGAAGCCCGGACGTCAGCCCGACGCCAACGCCGGAATCACTCTCGCCGTCGCCTTCCCATGCTCATACACCTTAATCCGTTAAGCAAGATTATCCGAAAGGAGAACCAACCCTTATGAAATGGGACGAATTTTTCGTTACCGGCGAACCGATGATTTACGGAGCGATGGTCGCCATCGCGCTCGCGTCCATCGGGATCGTTGCAGGCTTGACCTATTTCAAGAAATGGGGCTACCTCTGGCGGGAGTGGCTGACAACGGTCGACCACAAGAAGATCGGGGTCATGTACATCATCGCAGCCCTTCTCATGCTCTTCCGTGGAGGCGTGGACGCCATTATGATGCGTGCCCAAACCGCCGCCCCTGATATGAAATTCCTCGATGCGCAACACTATAACGAGGTCTTTACCACCCACGGCCTCATCATGATTCTGTTCATGGCGATGCCCTTCATCTTCGGGCTCATGAACGTCGTGATCCCGCTCCAGATCGGCGCGCGGGACGTGGCTTTCCCGCGTCTGAACGCGGTCAGCTTCTGGCTCTTCTTCGCCGGAGCGATGCTGCTCAACCTGTCGTTCGTCATCGGGGGATCGCCGGATGCCGGCTGGTCCGCTTACTTCCCGCTGGCGAGCAAGGAGTTTAGCCCGACCGTCGGCAACAACTACTACTCCATCGCACTGCAAATCTCCGGGATCGGGACACTCATGACGGGCATCAACTTCCTCGTCACGATTCTCCGCATGCGCGCCCCCGGCCTCAAGCTGATGCGCATGCCGATGTTCACCTGGTCCTCCCTGATCACGAGCGTCATCATCACCTTTGCCTTCCCGGTGCTGACGATCGCACTCCTGCTCATGATGTTCGACCGCCTTTTCGGAAGCCAATTCTTCACAATGGCAAACGGCGGGATGGATATGCTCTGGGCGAACTTGTTCTGGGTATGGGGCCATCCCGAGGTCTATATCGTGATTCTTCCGGCCTTCGGGATCTACAGTGATATCATCTCGACGTTTGCGAAGAAAAACCTGTACGGCTACAAATCGATGGTCATCAGTATGGTCGCCATCTCGCTTCTGTCCTTCCTCGTCTGGGCTCACCACTTCTACACGATGGGTCAAGGCGCAATGGTCAACGGCTTCTTCTCCATCACCACGATGGCGATTGCCGTTCCGACCGGGGTCAAAATCTTCAACTGGCTCTTCACGCTTCACCGAGGCAAGATCAGCCTGACGACTCCGATGCTGTACGCGATGGCCTTCATCCCGATCTTCACATTGGGCGGGGTAACGGGTGTCATGCTCGCCATGGCGAGCGCAGACTACCATTACCACAACACGATGTTCCTCGTGGCGCACTTCCACTATGTGCTCATTCCGGGGGCCGTGTTTGCGGTCATCGCCGGGTTCCACTACTGGTTCCCGAAGGTATTCGGCTTCCGTCTGAACGAGAAGCTCGGCAAAATCGCATTCTGGCTCATTGCCGTCTGCTTCAACATCACGTTCTTCCCGCTGTTCCTGCTTGGTCTGAAGGGCATGACGCGCCGGATGTACACCTACTCGGCCGAAACGGGCTTCGGTCCGCTCAACTTCCTCTCCTTCCTGGGAGCCTTGGGCCTTGCTGCCGGCTTCGTCGTTCTCGTCTACAACGTCTACTGGAGCTTCCGCCACAGCCCGCGTGAGACGAACGGCGACCCGTGGGATGCCCGTACGCTCGAATGGGCGACGCCGAGTCCGGTTCCGGCCTATAACTTTGCAGAAGTGCCGAACGTCAAGACGATCGACGCCTTCTGGTTCTCCAAGATCAACAAGAAGATGCCGATCTTCGAAGGCAAGCTTGAACCGATCCACCTGCCGAACAACACCGGTAAGCCGTTCGTGCTCGGCATCGCCTTCTTCTTCCTGGGCTTCTTCCTCGTCTTCAGCTGGTGGACACCCGCCATCATCGCCGGTCTTGGCGTGCTCGTGGTACTTGCGGCGATGTCCTTCGACCGCGACCATGGCTTCCACATTCCGGTCGAAGAGATTCGTGAAACTGAAAAGAAACTGCGGGGTGAACCGGTATGAAACTAGACGCTTCCCGTCCGCTTGAATATGCGACGGAGGAGAACCGGAACCGGATTCTCGGCTTCTGGATCTTCCTCGGCGCCGAAATTGCGCTCTTCTCGACCTTGTTTACGGTCTACTTCGTGCTCGTCAACCGTTTCGCCAGCGGTCCAAGCGGCTCCGAGCTGTTTGAGATCGGCCCGGTGCTCGCCGAGACGTTCGTTCTTCTAACGAGCAGCTTCACCATCGGACTCGCCATTCATGCGATGCGGCATCAGTACAAGAAGGCCGCCATGGTGTTTATCGGCGTCACCTTATTGCTGGGTCTAGTCTTCCTCGGCATCGAGATCATGGAGTTCTTCACCTACGTCCATGAGGGAGCGACCTTGTCCACCAGCGCCTTCCTGTCGAGCTTGTTCGTCCTGCTCGGCACCCACGGGGCGCACGTGACGTTCGGTCTTCTCTGGGGATCGGCTATCCTCATCCAGCTCAGCCGACACGGGTTCACGCCGGAGACAGCCAACAAGTCGTTCATCTTTTCCCTGTATTGGCACTTTCTCGACGTTGTCTGGATCTTCATCTTCAGCTTCGTCTACTTGAAAGGACTGATGTGACATGTTGAAAGAACTGTTTCCGATCCGCCATGTCGTGGGGTTTATCTCTTCGCTGCTTCTGACTGCGGCCGCGCTGTCCGTATTGGTGTTCGATCTCCCGTTCGGCGTGGACATGGGCATTCTGATCGTGACCGCCGTACTGCAAGCCTCGCTCCAACTGTTCCTCTTCATGCACATCGGTGAGGAAAAGACGACGAAGACGACGCTTTACTTGAACATCGCATACGCCCTCTTCGTCGGGTTGGTAACGATCTTCGGCACGCTGTATATCTTCGTGTGGGGCTGGTATTCCTAACGGTATGGGATGATCGTTGTCCACGCCAGTCGAGGATAACGTCCCCGCCCTACGCTCGCAACACAAAAAGGATCGCTCCATCCAGGCATTACAACCTGGTGGAGCGATCCTTTTGTCTATTCAATCGGCTTGGTGCACAGGTATTCTGGGCTTGCCTTACATTCCGAACTGGGCGTAATGCAGTCGGCTGTAGACGCCTCCTGCCGCAATCAGCTCCTCATGCTTCCCTTGCTCGGTAATCCCCTGCTCGGTGACCACCGCAATGCGGTTCGCCTCCTTGATCGTGGCCAACCGGTGGGCGATCACGAGGGTCGTACGCCCTTCGGACAATTCCTTCAGCGATTGCTGAATCGCGAGCTCCGTCTCCGTGTCGAGGGCGGAGGTCGCTTCGTCGAGAATCAGGATCGGCGGGTTCTTCAGGAACATGCGCGCGATGGCGAGTCGCTGCTTCTGGCCGCCCGACAGCTTCACGCCACGTTCGCCGATGACGGTCTCCATCCCGTTCTCCTGGGCCTGAATGAACTCCTCCAGATGCGCACGCCGCGCCGCTTCCCAGACTTCCTCGTCGCTTGCTCCCAGCTTGCCGTATAGGATGTTCTCGCGGATGGTTCCGGTGAACAGGAAGACATCCTGCTGGACAATGCCGATCTGGCTGCGGAGCGAATCCTGCGTGACCTCTCGAATGTCCACGCCATCGATGGTGATGCTTCCACCGTCTACATCATAGAAACGCGGCAGAAGGCTGCACATCGTGGTTTTCCCGGCACCGGAGGGGCCGACGAACGCGACCGTCTCTCCGCGCTGGATCGTGAAGTCCACCCCGTCCAGTACCTTTTTCTCCCCTTCGTAGCCAAAGGTAACATTCTGGTACCGGATCTCCTGCTCGAACGGCTTCATGACCGTCGCATGCGGTGTGTCCTCTACATCAGGCTCCGTATCGAGGAGCTCGGTATAGCGCTTGAAGCCGGCAAAGCCTTGCGGGTAGCTCTCTACGATGGCATTGATCTTCTCAATGGGCCGAAAGAACACATTCGTCAGAAGCAGGAAGCCGATAAACTCCCCGTAAGTAAGCTGATCCTGAATGACAAACCAAGTGCCCCCGATCATGACGAACACCGTAACAAAACGCATCATCACGTAGCTGATCGAACCGTTCCGTGCGATGAGCTTGTAGGAAGCGAGCTTGGTGAGGCGGAAGCGCCTGTTGTTCACGGCAAACTGCGCCTCTTCATGGGCCTCGTTGGAAAAGGCTTTTACGACCCGGATGCCGCCCACACTGTCCTCGATGCGTGCGTTGAAATCCCCTACGTCGCTAAAGAGCTGGTGGATGGCCTTACTCATCTTTTTATTGAAATAGATCACGAGCCAGAGAATGGCCGGAACGATGATGAAGGTCATGACCGCCAGTTGCCAGTTGATTGACACCATGAGGGCAAAGGAGCCGGCGAGCGTCATCACGGCGATAAACAGGTCCTCCGGCCCGTGATGCGCCATCTCGCCGATCATGTTCATATCGTTCGTCAAGCGGCCGATCAGATGACCGGTCTTCGTGTTGTCAAAGAACCGGAACGACAGCTTCTGAATATGCCCGAACAGCTTGCTTCGCATGTCCGTCTCGATGTTGATGCCCAGCATGTGGCCCCAATAGTTGACGATATAGGTCAGCACCGCGCTCAGGGCATACAGGGCGATGAGGCCGATGGACGCCCAGACAATCATGTCCCATTTTCCGCCGGGCAGCAGGTCATCGACAAACATATTTACGGCAATTGGAAAGGCCAATTCCAGCAAACCGGTAATGATCGCACAGCCGAAATCGAGCATGAACAACGCTTTATAAGGCCGATAATAGGCGAAAAATCTACGGATCAACGGAAGGGGCAACTCCTTTCTCTAGTTGAGGATTTCTTAGTTGAACAGGTCGGGGTACATGTCTTTGGCCAAAAGCTCCATCCCGTCGATGGTGTTGTAGCTATAGCCGAACATGTAGTTGAAGTCGACAGCATAAATTTGCTTGGTTTGAATCGCCTTCATGCCGGCCAGTTGCTTATTGGCGTAGAGGGCCTTCTTGATATCCTCAGGACTTGGGCTCGATCCCCAATTCGGAATGATCAGAACATCCGGATTCGTTTCGATCAGCTTCTCTACGCTGACCTCTCCGTCTACATTTTCGTAGGCATTGTTCAGCTTGACCATCTTGAACACATCATTGAAGAACGATTCCGTTCCAGCCGCATACACATACACCTGGTTCGGGTCGCTCATGTGCAGATAAACGAAAGTCTTCTGCTCCTTGATCCCGGCCAATTTGGCTGCGATGGCTTCTTGCCGGGTCTTGAGCTCCTGAATGAACGCATCCGCCTTCTCTTTCACATTAAAAATCTTGCCTACATTTTCAATATCCTTGTAGATGGAAGCATACGTTCCGCCAGGGATCGAGGATTCCAGCACATAGGTTTTGATCCCCATGCCGTTGAGCGAATCGACGGTTCCGACTCCCCAATCTGCATTATCGTACAGACCGCCTCGGCCGAAGACAAGATCCGGGTTGGTGCCCAAGGTAACTTCTTTACCCACATAATCATCGCTCAGAATGTTCAACTTGGCATAATCAGCTTCAACGGCCTTGTCCGGTGCACCAAAGTTGGCGCCGACACCCACGATCTTATCTCCAAGACCCAGACGCAAGAGCAGCTCCGCCGCAGGTCGGGTATTGGCCATGATGCGTTCCGGTGCCTTGTCGAAGACTTGCTCCTTGGCATCCCAGGTCGTTCCGCCCTCGGCTTTCTTGAAGTTCGGGATCGTCACCGGATAGGTGACAGTCTCGGCCGGTGTCGTTGCAGCGGTCGTGGCGGCTGCGGTTGCCTGGGCAGTGGCCGTCGAGGTAGCCGTCGGTTCACTAGAACCCGATTTGGTGGTGTTTCCGCAGGCGGTCAAAGCCACCATAAGTGTTAAGGCCGATACCGTCATCCATGCTTTTTTCATTGTAAAAAACCTCCCCTTTTCTATAGGCCAAACGCAAAGCTCAACCGGTTGGTCACCGGATTTTGATAGGTCTGGCATTTGACGTGGTAGAGCGCTTCGATGGTCCCGCTGGTGAGCACCTCTTCCGGTGTTCCATGGGCGAAGACTTGTCCTTCCTTTACCGCATAAAGGTAGTCGCAGTAATGAGCGGCCATCTCCAGGTCATGCAAAGCCGCCAGCACGCCGATCTGGAGTCCCTTCACGCAGGACAGAATCTCCAGCTGATAGCGAATGTCCAGATGATTCGTCGGCTCGTCCAGGATCATGAAGGCCGGCTGCTGGGCAATCGTTCGAGCCAGGATCACGCGCTGCTTTTCACCGCCGGACAGCGATTGGTAGCTGCGGTCCTTGTAATCCAGGAGATTCGTACGGGCTAGCGCTTCGTCCACGATGGCGAAATCCTCCTGCTTGTCCGCCTCCAGCAGCTTCTTGTGCGGAGTTCTTCCCAGCATCACCATCTGATGAACGGTCAGATCAAAGCTCATTTCGTTGAACTGACCCACGACGCCAAGCCGCTGGGACACCTTCTTCTCCGTGGTGTTCAGCACGTCCAGCTCATCGAGAAAGACCGTGCCCTTTTGCGGGACCAGACTCTTGTAAATCCCTTTCAAAAACGTCGACTTCCCGCATCCGTTCGGCCCGATCAGCCCGACGAACTGCCCGGCCTTCACCTGGACTGAAACCTGCTTGACGATGTCCTTTTTTCCAAGCCGGATATCGATTCCTTGCGCGGTCAATTCCATGGTTGTTACCCTCCGAACTGGTAGCCTTTTTTGACGATCATGTAGATAAACAACGGTGAACCGATGACCGACGTGATAATGCCGATGGGCAAATCCACGTTGTGAACCAGCGTCCGAGACAGGATATCGGACCAGAGCAGGAAGAGCCCGCCGACGAGCAGCGATGCCGGCATCAGCCGCTTGTGGTCGGAGCCGAACAATCCTCTGCACAGGTGAGGGACGATCAACCCGACAAACCCGATCATCCCCGCATAAGCGACCATCGTGCCTGTAATCAGAGCCGTCAAAATCATATAGAGCTTACGGTACACACTCAGGTTGATCCCGAGGGTAACGGCCGACTCATCGCCGAGCAGCATCGTATTCAGCACCCGGAATTGCAAGAGAAACAGCGCGCAGCCGAGCAGAACCACTACCGCCAGGATCGGCACCTTATCCCAGCTTGACGAGGCGAGGCTCCCCATCGCCCAGAAGGTCACTGATTTGATCCCTTCCGCATTGTTCGCGAAGTAGATCACGAGACTGGAAAAGGACCCGCACAATGCCCCGATGACAACCCCGGATAAGACCAGCTTTACCGAAGTGGCTTTTCCCCCAATGCTGGACAGAACGAGCACAGCGATGGAGGTGATAATCGCACCGGCAAAAGCGCCAAAGGCCACACCCATCTGGGAGAAGAATGCTCCGCCGCCGAACCCCACCAGGATCGCGAACGTAGCTCCGAGAGAAGCCCCCGACGAGATGCCGAGAATGTAAGGGTCGGCCAGCGGATTTTGCACGACCGCTTGCATGACGGCCCCGCATAGAGATAGTCCCATGCCGATGAGAAGGGCGAAGAGCACCCGCGGCATTCTCACCTGACTGATGATCGTCAGAAAGGACTGGTTCTCCACATGCTCCAGAGAGCCCAAGTGACCTCCCGTCAGCGTATGAAGCATGATCTCCATGGACTGCCCGAACGGAATCCGGACTTGTCCGATGGAGACGGAAAATACGGCGGATATGAGAATCAGGCCGATCAAGAGAAACATGATCGCAAAATAGAAGCCGCTCGCTCCTCTACGCCTGATATCCTTGCTGGTCAAATCGAAACCTCCTGCTCCTATGTAATCGAGAATCATTCCAAATAATGATATTGATAATCATTATCAATTACTTATCTTACGTGAAGTTTTGATGAAGAGCAATCCTTTTTTCCCCACTCCCAAATGGGTCCGGGTTCTCGCTTGGCCCATGCCCTTTGGCAAACCTTGCATATGTTACTCCCAACAAGGATTTTTTACAGGAGGTCGATAGGCCCAATGAAACAAGCTTCCCCTTCCCCGCTTCCCGCTCTCGATGTCATCATTCCTGCGATCGAGAAGGATTTGCCGACGCTTCCTTACGTGGTGGCTGCACTCCGAAAGCACGTTCTCCATCCTCTTCGAGCCATCCATATCGTATCGCCCGACAGCCCGCGCATTCGGGCATTTTGCCAATCCTCCGGCTGCCGCTTTGTCCATGAAAACACCGTTCTCCCCATCCGCAAAAAGGACATTTCGTACCGCTCCGCCCGCTTCGAGCGCTCTGGCTGGCTCTACCAGCAGTTGCTCAAGCTTGGGGGGGACGGTATATCCCGCTCCCGGCATTACCTGGTGATCGACGCCGATACGGTCCTTTTGCGCCCGCATGCCTTCACGGAAGGGAAAAAGGCAATTTTTTACAGCCGCAGCTGGACACAGCCCGAATATCGGAACGCGTACCGCCGACTGCTCGGGAAGAAGCCTGAGGCTCCCGGCTCCTTTGTCGCCCATTACATGGTCTTCGACAAAACCAGGCTGGCCGCACTCAAGCAGGCCATCACCGCGCAGACTGGACTCCCGTGGGTCCAGGCTATCCTGCAGCGAATCGACAAAACCAAGATGTTCGGCTTCTCGGAATTTGAAACGTACGGCCACTACCTGCATGCCCGTTCTCCAAACTCCCTGATTCGCCGCCCCACACTAAACAAAGCGTTGTCCGGCTACCCCTCGCGCGTGACAGCCAAAGAGTGGAAGGAGCTTGCCGCTCGGTACCGCTCCGTCTCCTTTCATAAACGCGGAGCTTATCTGATTAAAGGAAAGAAGGCGACCCGATGACCTCCTATCGCGTGTTCTGGAAAGGACCCGTGAAGCAGCCCACCGGCTATGGGGAGGCGAGCCGCCACTACGTGCAAGCCCTGAGAAAGCAAGGGGTGCCCGTCCGTATCACCCAGGCTGGCCTGTCATCTCCAGCGGGTGAGGGTGCCCGGAAAGGATCGGGGAAAAGCGTGCTCGTCTACCATCATCCGCCCCATTCAATCCGGCTTGGCAAGGCAAGAAACCACTATGACCGTCTTGTGCTCAATACGGTTTGGGAGACGAGCCGCCTTCCTCGCGCCTGGGTGTCTGCAATCAACCGCTTCGATGCCGTCTGCGTTCCCTCCCGTCAGAATCAGCAGGCCTTTCGTGAGAGCGGCGTCAAGGTGCCGATTTACCTCGTTCCCCACGGGGTAGATGCGGCCCGATACCGAACGAAAGCATCTCCTCTCTCTCTTCCTGGGGTGAAAGGAAAATTTGTATTTCTCTCCGTCTTCACCTTCCAGCATCGGAAAAACCCCGAGACGCTTCTCCGTGCCTACTGGGAGGAGTTCCGTGCAGGGGACCCTGTGGTTCTCATCATCAAGACGAGCGGCTTTGGACGCGATGACGAGACGTCCATTCGCCGGAAGATAGAAGCCTACCGTTCGCGGCTCGGCATCCGTCCGCAGGATGCGGCGAAGGTGCTCGTTATGGGGCAGCGGCTCTCAGAGCAAGGGCTGCAGGCCCTCTATGCCCGAGCGAATGCTTTCGTTTTGCCAACCCGAGGCGAAGGCGTTGGCCTGCCGTTTCTGGAAGCTCTGGCGAGCGGGGTGCCGGTGATTGCCACCGGTTGGGGCGGCCACCTCGATTTCCTTCACGAGGGCAACGGCTTCCTGGTGAACCATACCCTTCAGCCGCCGAGCCGCTCGATGAACAGCCCCCATGCGCTGGCTCCGCGCTTTCGCGGGCTGTTTGCCCATTCGGGGCAGCGCTGGGCGGAGCCGGACCTCGCTCATTTGCGTAAGCAGATGCGCAAGGCCTTTCGCAGCAAGAGGCTCTGCCGTGCCAAAGGCGCCCGGGGGAAAGCAGACATGCAGCACTGGAGCTGGGATCGCTCGGGCCGCTGGCTGAAGAAAGCCATTGAGCTTACCCTCGCTGCCAAGCGCAGGAGCTGACCCCAAGCGAGGCAAGGGAGGATAGTATAGGCTAACTCGCTCGAAAGCTCCAGCAGATGCGGATTTTCGGCGCCTTGCCGCGTCAACCGTCCCGGACGGCCCTCTCCTGCACCTCGAAGCGGTCATACCTTATTCCATCGAAGTCGAACCGGTCGTTCGATCTGGAGAGGGGCGTGCCTTCTTGCGTGTAGTATTGCTGTCAGGCGGATCGGGCAAGCGGCTCTGGCCGTTATCCAACGAAATCCGGTCCAAGGCGTTCTTGCGCCTGTTGGTTGCAGATGAAATCGAGGTGTCACGTGAATCCATGATCCAGCGGATCTGCCGCCAACTGAAGGCGGCAAAGCTGCTGGACGAGACGCTGATCCTCACGCACGAAAGCCAGGTAGAGATTACCCGTGCCCATGTCGGAGAGGACATTTCGGTACTAAGTGAGCCCTTCAAGAGAGGAACCTTTACGGCCATCGCTCTTGCTGCCGCTTACTATCACAGCCGATTGCAGCTCTCGCTGGATGAGGTGATTTGCGTGCTTCCGGTGGATTCCTATGTGGAGGATGGCTTCTTCGACCACATCCTGGCCGCTCCTGCTGCTCTGGCGGAGTCGGGAGCTCAGCTTGTGCTGATCGGAACGAAGCCGACCTTCCCCTCCTCACAATATGGATACATTCTGCCGGAGAAATCCGAAAGTGAAACCCATGAACTTGAAGTCGAGAACGAAGCGGCTTCCCGGCAAAGACAGGCCGTTCCCGTCTCCTCTTTTGCCGAGAAGCCCTCCCCAAAACGTGCAGAGGAGCTTATCGCCCAAGGGGCGTTATGGAACTGCGGAGTGTTCGCCTTCTCGCTTGGCTTCTTGCTCTCCTGCCTGAAGGAACGGGGAGTTCCAACCGATTACGATGCCCTGCTCGCCGTCTACCCGGAGCTGCCGGAAGCAAGCTTCGATTACGAGGTCGTCGAGCGGGCGGCCCCCATTGCCGTGCTCCCCTACTCTCATGCGTGGGAAGACTTGGGCAGCTGGGCAACCTTTGCCCCTCATTTGGGTCATAAGGTGGTAGGGGCAGGTGGAATCACCGAGGATTGTCGGAATACCCACATCGTGAACGAGACGGCCATCCCGATCCAAGTGATCGGCCTGTCCGATGTCATCGTCGCAGCGAGTGCAGACGGAATCCTCGTCTCTGCCAAGGAAGAGGCAAGCCGCATTAAATCCCTGCTGAGTAACGCTTCGGATGGGATTCGAAGCGAGGAGAAGCGATGGGGCGGGCGAACGTCCCTCAACCTCCTTCCTCCCCTGGATAGGAGCCTCTCGTCGGCAACGCCGGAACCGCTGCTTCACCAAATCTGGATGAAGTCGGGCGGCGGCTCTGAGGTTCACCTTCACCAGGATCGAGATGAGCTGTTCATCGTCTTGACCGGAAAAGGAGAGCTTCTTCGAGGAGAAGAGGTCCTTCCGCTTATCCCCGGGGCGGCTTTCCCTATCCCCCATGGTACCCCGCATCGCATTCAGGCTCATTCGGCTCTGACAGGAATCGAAGTCCACTTTGAAGTCAGCCGTTCTGAAGAGCGGCCTTAGCGCGGGAATCCATCCAAACGGCACCCGCCCTCGCCTGCACCAGGCCGAACCAACGCGGCGAGCCCTCGTCCATCCTCAAGTCTACTCCTTCGAGGAAAAGGCGACGGCTCGCCTTTTGCATATCTGAAATCCATCAAGAGGGGTTCTTCTCGGTCCGATTGGGGTAAGGAGATAGGACACCACTTATCGAAGGAGTGATGCCAGCATGACCTTTATGAAGCAATGGGAACGTCTATCCTCGTACAAGCCCGAGCCTGGGGAACGCTTTTTGACCGTGTACCTGAATACCCCAAGCAGCACGGGCCCTCGCCCGGAATGGACGCTTCACTTGAAGAACGGCCTCAAGAAGCTTCTGGAATACACCGAAGCGAGCGGCGATCAAGCCGGCTTGAAGCACTTGGAGAAGCTGAAGACGCGCATTGAAAAAGAAGCCGAAAGTCAACAGCCCGCGATGAAAAACGGGTTGTTTGTCGTAGCTGGCACATCCGGTCAGCTCGATCTCTTTGAAATCATGCAGACTCCGCTCCCGAACGCTTTCTACTGGGAAGAGCGCCCGCACCTTGAGGAGATGGAAAGGGTGATCGACCGCTTCCCCGCTGCAGGAATCGTTCAGGTGGGTGCCGATTCGGTGACGGTGCTCGACACTGTGCTGGGGGAGATCCGGCAGGAATACAACTTTGAATGGGATCCCGAGAGTGAGGATTGGCGCCCCTACGTTGGCCTGGCCGGCCCTGGGCGAACCGCCTCCAGCAGCACTCACCGCGACCAATTTCTTCTCAGGCTGGAGGCAAACCGCCAACGCTGGATGCAGCGGCTTCTGCCGGTACTGAATCGTTTCCAGCAGCAGAGAGGGTGGCAGGAAATGCTCTTTGTCGGGGAGAAATCGTTAGCACAGGAACTCGCCGATCAAGTCCGCTTCCCCGAGAAACGGGTGATTGGCAAAAACTTAAACGGTGCGGCCCCGCATGCGGTGCTGGATGAAGTGTATGCCGTTCGAAACGGGAATTGATCGGGCGGGCTTACGCTCTCAGTCGGCGGTATGGAACCCGCGCTCCTGACATACCCTATTTCCATTCCCTGTTCCATACCTTAGGCACTTTCGCTGCCTGCTGCTTGAAGGAGGCCTCATGAACGAATCCACCCCCTTGTCTCCCATCGGCTGGAGACTGGACAACAGCTACGCCCGCTTGCCTGACAGCTTTTATGTGAGGCAGGCCCCCAATCCGGTTCGGAGCCCCAGTTCTGTTCTGGTGAACGACAAGCTTGCGGCTGCACTCGGCCTGGATCCCGCTGCCTTACGCAGTCCTGAAGGGGTTGCCGCCCTGGCTGGAAACCGGCTGCCCGAAGGGAGTGTCCCTATCGCGGAAGCCTACGCCGGCCATCAGTTCGGGTATTTCACGATGCTCGGAGATGGCCGAGCGGTTCTGCTTGGCGAGCAGCTGCTGCCTTCGGGCGGGCGGCTGGACGTGCAATTGAAGGGCTCCGGCCGGACGCCGTTCTCTCGGCAGGGAGACGGGCGGGCAGCGCTCGGTCCCATGCTCCGGGAGTATGTGATCAGCGAGGCGATGAATGGCCTCGGCATTCCCACCACCCGGAGCCTGGCCGTCACGGCCACCGGCCAGCCGGTCCAACGCGAGCGGGAGCTGCCCGGAGCAGTCCTCACCCGCATCGCCGCCAGCCATCTGCGCGTCGGGACGTTCGAGTTCGCAGCCGGGCGAGGTGACAAGAGCGACCTCACCGCCCTCGCCGATTACGCTATCCAGCGGCACGATCCGGGACTCGCCGAGCTGCCCGCTGAGGAGCGCTATCTGCGCTTTTTAGAGGGGGTCATCAAGCGGCAGGCGTCCTTGATCGCCCAATGGCAGCTGGTTGGATTCGTACACGGCGTGATGAACACCGATAACATGACCATAAGCGGTGAAACGATCGATTACGGGCCTTGTGCCTTCCTGGACACCTATGATCCCGCGACGGTGTTCAGCTCCATCGACCGAAACGGGCGCTACGCCTTTGGCAACCAGCCGTCCATTGCTGCCTGGAACCTGGCGCGGCTGGCGGAAGCGCTGCTTCCCCTCCTTCACGAGAAGGAGGAAGAAGCCGTGCGCCTGGCGGAAGAGGCGGTGGGCACTTTCGCCGATCCGTTCCGCGAGCAGTGGCTCTCCGGGATGAGGGCGAAGCTCGGACTCGTTCTGGAAGAATCCGAGGACGACGACGAAGCCCTCATCGAGGACTTGCTTACGCTCATGAAGGAGCAGCGTGCAGACTACACCAATACGTTTCGCAACCTCACCCTCGGGGAGCTGGGAGAAGACGCGCTCTGCCTGACCCCGGCTTTCGGCGATTGGAAGCAGCGATGGAAGCTTCGCCAACACCGTGAAGCCGGAGTGACAGACGAGCAGCGTGAAGCGCTCATGCTCCGCTCCAACCCCGCCGTTATCCCGCGCAACCACCGGGTTGAGGAAGCTCTTGAAGCAGCCGAAGCAGGAGACCTTACCTTGGTAGAGCGACTGCTGCATGTTCTGGAGAACCCGTACGCATATTCCCCGGAACAACAAGAATACGCATCCGTCACCCGCTCAGACGCTCCGTATCGAACGTTCTGCGGCACCTAAGGACTGGAGTTTACCGCACGAATAAGAAGAGGAACCTTCCCTCCCGCTGGATGAGCGGGAGGGAAGGTTCCTTCTTTCCTTTTTTGAAACGGCATTAGGCTTTGCAGCAGACATAGAGCCCATGTGTACTCATTCCGCGAATGCTCGGCTCCCGGCACGTTTCATAATGGTAGCTTAACCAGGTTCCGTACTCCTCCTCGGTCATGCCGTCGATTGCGTCCTGAATGGTATGGCAGATGCTGTCCGTGCCTGCGTGATCGACCTCAACGACTTCATACCGGGCGAGCATGTTCTCCATCTCCTGCGGACTCAAGAAGCAGGCATCCGTCCAGAAGCAGGTTTCTTCTCCAGCGCGGGTCATCCCTCTATCAAGCACCTGCCGGATCACATCCTCCCGGAGAAACTCCCGCTGCCGGGAAGCCAGCATGGGCATGACGGAAAATTTGCCGATGTAGGCGATGGCCAGAACACCTCCCGGCTTCAGCACACGCAGGCATTCCTCTATACATTGATCGCGATCTTCTTCCGCCGTCAGGTGATACATCGGACCGAGGCACAACACCGCGTCGAAGGTTCCCTCCCCATAGCGGCTTAGATTGAGCGCGTTCCCGACTTCCGCGGTGAGCGGAATTCCGGTTTCCTGCGACTTTGCTTGGATGAGCTCAATGTGCTTCGGCGTGAGATCAACCGCCGTTACTTCATGCCCTCTCCCCGCATAAGTGAAGGAATAGGCTCCTCCGCCCGCTCCAACTTCCAGAATGCGGGCGTCTGCGGGAAGCAGCGGGTCCAGGACATGGAGGGTGGTCAGGTACTCGACCCTCCGCGACTTGCGGGTAAACCGGGAATCTTCGTCAATCTGATCGTAATAAGCGATCACTTGGTTCATGGGGGTTCCTCCTTTTTGCGGATGAAATATAAAAAAGCACCCCGCCTCCAAAGAGGCGAGATGCTTGCTCGCGGTACCACTCTCATTCGACCTGCACCAAGCAGGCCCTCGGGTTCGTAACGGGGGATCGTCCCCGATGCGCCTTCCTTGCGTTCCGGCACATGCCTCGGAAGGGGGATTCGTTGCCGGGCGGCATCGGGCTTTCACTCTCCCCGATTCGCTTTGTCGCGCCCAAAACAAGTACTGGCTTCGTCACTGGCTTTGTTATTTGAGCTAGTATACCAAGACCGGGAAATTTTTGTCAATCGTCAAATCAGTCGGACACCGTAAAGCGGTCCTGATGAACCGAAGGCTTCTCGATTTCATCCAAGATTGCCACCGCCATCGTTCCGCTCGTGGTATGCGACTTGCCGTCCGCTGCGGTCAGGAGATGAGTTTTGCCAAGCACCGGGGTGTGCTTTTCCCCCTCCACAAATTGGGCCGAAGGAGAAACGCCAACCCAGTTCACGTTATCGACCTGCCGCAGAAACTCCAGCTGCTTGTACTGGTTGACCGGAATCGAAATCCAGGCGTCGGCACCGGGAATGGTTTTGATCGTTTCCACAAACAGACGATCGTTATGGTCCAGCAAGCTGCCCGCCCCTAGAATAAAGAACAAACGCGGCGAAGACGTTTCGCGGAACAGGGCGACCAATTTCGCGGCGAGGTCAACATGCAGGTAGGCCTTGTCCGGTGCGGTTGCAAAAGCGTTGATGATGACATCGAACCCGCTCAGGTCAGATTTCTCCAGATCAAAGGCGTCCTTCACCAGCAAGCGGGCGTCGCTGCCAAGCACGGCTCTTCCCTTCTCCTCATTCCTCACAATGCCAACCACTTCATGCCCGCGTTCCACGGCTTCCTGGTAGGCGGCTTTCCCCGCCATACCGGCGGCTCCAATAATTGCAATTTTCATAGAATCAACCTCTTTCTGCGTAAGAGAATAAACCTCGTTGTAACCATATTAGTTACATTGAGATTCATTGTCAAGTCAGTTCCCTCTTCCTTGCAAAGAACGGTTATTCTCGCTAAACTGAACGAAAACTTGTTGCCAGGAGGTAGAGCCACATGCATCCGAAACATGTCCCTCGGTAAGCCCGTGCTCCTCCCCCTTGTCTCGGAAATGGATTCGAAATGATCGCAAAATCCGACAAGAGGAGAAGTGAAGCGTATGACAACCTTAGGTCCTGTGGAAAGAACACCCGAGGAGCGCCGCCAAACCTGTACCGTATTGGCCCAGCGCTTGCAAAATCGATTTGGTGACCGGCTTGTTGCCATTGGCGTGTACGGCTCCATTGCCCGCGGCACGGACGGTCCTTATTCCGATATCGAAATGATGGCCGTTGTACACGAGCTCAGCTCAACCGATGTATCCTGCTACGAGTGGTCGAGCGGTCCCTGGAAAGCGGAAGTGGATATCTGCGAGGCAAACGAGCTGCTGCAAGAAGCGGCAACCGTCGAAGGAAGATGGCCGCTCACGCACGGTTCGATGCATGTCGTTTGGCCGCTGTATGACCCGAGCGGGTACTTTGCACGCCTGAAGGAAGCTGTGGAATCTCCATCAGATGAAGCGTTCCACGGCGCGATAAATGAGGTACTGGTGGGCGAGATGTACGAGTTCATCGGCAAGCTGCGCAATGTAGAGCGAAACGGTCCCGTGACGTACTTGCCGTACCTTGCCATGCAGATGGCGAATTATGGCGCCATGCTTTTGGGGCTGCACCACCGCAGGCTATTCACCACCGGTGCGCTCGTTCTGCCGGAGGCATGCGCCTTCCCGGATCAGCCAGACGGCTTCAAAGAACTCGCCGCGCTCGCCATGAACGGGGAGCTATCTGATGCGAAGCGAATCGCGGTTGCTTGCGAGCGGTTCTGGAACGGCCTTGTGCAATGGGCCGCAAGCCGCGGCTATCGCATTGGGAGTGAAGCGATTCCGTTCTAAGGCATGAGCTCCTCAAGGAACAAGCCCCCATCCCGATTTCACGGGATGGGGGCTTGTTGGGTATTAGCTGTGAGAACCTTTCAACCTCTTCCATCTGCACTCCTTCTCATTCGGAGCCGTACCCTTGCTCTAGCTCCGTCACGAGGTCGCCAACATAGGCGGCAGCGGAGCGGATCGCAGCGGGGTCCTCCATGTTTACGCCCGCGAGCTTCATCAGCTCCAGCGGGGAGAGCGAGCCCCCGGCCTTCAACACCGTCAACCAGCGGTCGACGGCCGGTTGGCCCTCCTCGCGGATCATGGCGGCGACCGCCGTGGAAGCGGTGAGGCCGGCCGCGTAGGTGTACGGGTAGAGGCCGCGGTAGTAATGGGGCTGGCGCATCCAGGTGAGGCTGGCGTCTTCGTCCAGTTCAACGGCGTCGCCCCAGAACTCGGCGAGCACTTGGCCGAACAGGCTCGACAGCTTAGCTGCCGTCAATGCTTCACCGGCCTCGGCAGCTGCATACACCCGCCGCTGATAGACTCCTTCGAGCAAATGCGTGACGAAGTTGTGGTAATAGGTGCTGAGCAAGCCCTCTACCACCACACGTTGGTAACGCGGATCGTCAGATTGACCGCGCAGGTAGTCGGTCAAGAGCAGCTCATTCATCGTTGACGGCGCTTCGATGAAATACAGCGTCGGTCGTGCATCGGTGGCCCGCTGATAACGAGCGGCCAGCGTCAGGTGTCCGGCATGGCCCAGCTCATGCGCCAGCGTGAAGGCGCTGCGAATGCTGCCGGCCCAGGTCATGAGGATGAACGAAGGGAGTCCGAATGTGCTGGAGCAGAATGCGCCCGTCGATTTGCCGATATTATCGGCGTAATCGATGCGCCGGTTCGTCAGCATGTCGTCGATGATAGCCCCGTACTCGTCACCCATGACGCCGAGGGCTTTGCGGACGATCTCCGCCGCTTCTTCGTAGGTTGCGAGCGGGCTGTAATCCGGGTCAAGCGGAGCCCGCAAATCCGCGTAGGTCATGCGCGGGAGGCCGAATACCCGCTGCTTCAAGCGGGCATAACGCCGCATATGAGGGGCGAGCTCGAGGAAGAGCGTATCCAGTACGGCTGCGTACATGTCCTTCGTGACCTGCTGAGGGAGAAGCAGCATGTCCGTCACCGACTCGTAGCCGCGCAGGCGAGACAGAACGACCTGCCGTTTCACCTCGGTGGAATATACGGCTGCAAAGGTATTTCGGTACTGCCGCAGGGTTGCCGAGAAGGACGCGTAGGCGTTATGGCGCAAGACCGGATCTGATGACAGCTCCAACCCTGTCTCGAAGGTGGCAAAGGAGAGCGGATGCTCCTGCCCTTGTCCATCCTTAACCGGGGCGAAGCTCATATCCGACAGCTTGCTGCGCGAATAGATCCGTTCCGGAGCCCCCAGCACCTCGCTGAGTCCCGCCAGGGCTGCTTCCGTCTCCGCGGACAGCCGATACGGCTTGGCTCGCCGGAGATTGGTCAGCATGATGCGAAACGCCGCGAGCGCCTCGCTTCGCTCCATCCACTCGTCCAGCGTCTCATCTGCGATATCCATCAGCTCGGAGCGGACGAATGACAGCTCTGCCGCTGCCTCCGCACCGAGGTCTCCCATCGCAGCGGACCGCGCCTGATAGTCGGAATTGGAGCCTTCTCCCGAAAGATGCAGGCGCGAATAAGCAGAAGCCTGCTGCAACCGAATCTGATACGCTTCGAGCGCATCAAGGCAGGCCGCAAGCATCTCCGCGCTCTCGGCGAGCTTGCCCCGATACCGGGTCACGCCCTCTATGTCTGCTCGAAGAGAGAGGAGCTCGGCTTCCCACTCCTCCCAACCAGCAAAAATAACCGACAAATCCCATGTTGCCTCGACCGGCACTTCCGTCCGCGTCAATCGTTCATTCATTGGGTTCTCCTCCTATGCAATGAGGCCGCATGTCTTCTCGACAAGCAGCCTCGTGTTGGGTTTATTCGCTGTCGTGAGCCAGCTTTTTCATGATTTCCTTGCCGGTGGGCGTCTGGGCCAGTCCGCCTTTTGCCGTTTCGCGATGCTTCTCCGGCATGGCAGCTCCAACCTCCAGCATAACCTCGACCACTTCGTCGCTCGGGATGACGCTTCGGACACCGGCCAGCGCCATGTCCGCCGCCGCGAGTGCCGTCACCGCACCGAAGCCGTTGCGGATGATGCAGGGGATTTCGACCAGCCCGCCGACCGGATCGCAGATCAAGCCGAGGGTGTTCTTCAGCGCGAGCCCGACCGCATGAACGGCCTGCTCCGGCGTCCCGCCCTTCAGCTCGGCAAGAGCCCCGGCGGCCATTCCGATCGCAGAGCCAACCTCGGCTTGGCAGCCGCCTTCTGCGCCGGAGATGAAGGAATTGTTCGCGATGACGTAGCCGATGGCGCCGGCCGCGAACAGGCCGTTCGTCATCTGCTCGTCGCTCCAACCGAAACGCTCCTGGCAGCTGACGAACACGCCGGGGATAATGCCGCAGGAGCCGGCCGTCGGTGTCGCGATGATCCGCCCCATCGAGGCGTTCACCTCCGAGACGGCAAGGGCATAGGCCATCGCCCGGCTCGCTCCGTCCCCGAGCGAGGATTCACCTGCTGCGGCGTAAGCCGACACACGCTGCGCGTCGAGTCCAGTAAGCCCGCTGCGCGACCGGGTGTCCTCGGTGAGTCCCTTGTGAACCGCTTCCTTCATGATCTGATAATAAGCCTCCATCTGGGCGAACTCACTCGCGGCGTCCCGCCCGGATTCCTGGCATTGCTCCTTGCGCATCATTTCCCCAATCGTCAGCTTTTCGGCTGTGCACAGCTCTGCCAATCCCTTTAATGTCCGAAACCTCACGTCGTTCCCTTCCTCCTGCGACTGTCCGTGTCTGCACCATATTCCTGCTTTTTTACCTTGCTATGCGTTGCTAGCAATTTGGATAAGAGGCTGTTCCCAGCCCCAGGGTAAACGAGTTCTGCTGCTTCCTCCAAAAGAGGCTTGCCTGCTCTAGCTCAATTCCACTGCGCGAAGCTCGCGTATGGAGGGAAAGCCGGACAATTCCTCCAAGAGGGCCGACGGGATCGCCGCATCCAGCTCCAGCACCATCATCGCGTCACCGGCGCGGCTCTTGCGGTCCACCGACATGTAGCCGATGTTGACCCATTCCCGTTTGAGAATCTGCGTGATGTCCGCAATGACGCCCGGGCTATCCGTGTGGGTGATCACCAGAGTGGGATAAACGCCGCTGAACCGAACGTTAAAGCCATTCACGTTCACCACTTCGATATTTCCCCCGCCGATGGAAGTCCCGGTCATGAAGAGAGCGGGCTCTTCGGCATCCTGCTCATACAGCTTGATGACGGCGGTGTTTGGGTGCGGGTGCATCCCCTTGCCTGGGACGAATACGACCTCGGTTCCGCTTGCACGCGCGATCTCCTGCGCCTGGGGAAGCCGTTCATCGTCTGTCGGGTAATCGAGCAGGCCGCCGACAATGGCCATATCGGTACCGTGGCCTTTGTACGTATCCGCAAAAGACCCATAGAGGACGATCTCTGCTTTGGCAGGCTGGCGATCTCGCCCGTACAGATGACGAGCAGCGCGTCCTATGCGGGCTGCCCCCGCTGTATGGGAGCTGGAGGGTCCGACCATGGCCGGACCGATGATAGAGAACACGTCCTTGAATCGCATGGAAAGCCCTCTTTTCTTGAAATCCTTGAAGTCCTTGAAAAGCATCCGACTTATTGTAGCACGAGAACGCGGAGCTTAACAGCCGAAAGTGACCTCATGAACGCATTTCGTGGAAGGTTTTCTAACATTACCACTTTCGAGCAGCACAGCAAAAGAGAGCCGCAAAGCGGCTCCCTTGATTGGTTTAGTGAACAGACTCCTAGTCAGAGGCCGGTCTGTATCGATTTGTACCGATTTGCACCGATCTCTCCGTAGACTAACGTCCTGCCGTTAAGCCCATCATCATGTTGTCCTTCGCTTCCTCCAGAGCGGGAAGCTCCATCGCCAGGTAGGCTTCAATTTCGAGGTATTGCAGAATAGGTCCGATGTACATGTAAGCTTCCTCGGTCAGGGCTTCGATCCGTGAAGGGATTACCTGTTGCTTGTCAATGGCCTCCAGGAAGCCGTCGACTGCCTCTTGGGCGATGATCTCCCGGCTGCTGATTCCAGCCTTCAGAATCTGGCCGCTGGCTTGATCCACGAGCAGGAGCAGCTTCGGGAAGATGGCCCGCTCGCCTTCCATCAACGGCACTGGAATGTACGTGCAGTCGATTTCCCATACGGCTTCCCGACTCAACTCACCCTTCTTCAAGCGTGCGAGATGGAGCTCGTCCACTCGGATGCCCATGGTCTCGTCCGGGACCGCCTCCGTCTGAACCGGCAGAGAGCGCCACTCGTTCTCCCAGACGGCAGCCTGTCCGTCCGAAGCGTCCGAACGGCGCACGCGCACTAAGATCTTCGTGGGATCGTCATGTAGCAGCTCGTCCGCCTTCGTGCGGTACTCTTCCGCAAGCTGCATGCCTTGTTGAAGTGCCAGCGTCAAATACTCCACCTGCTCGGCTGTTAGCTGCGATGAGGGCACATACCCGGGCTCGTAATAGAGAAAAGCAGGCCAGGCGTTCTTGCCGCGGAAGGTCAGCCCGAGCTCCTTGATCTTTCGCCGTTCTTCCGGGTGCAGGTCTTCCCGGTCGTTCAGCGCCATGAGCAGACAGTGCTGGGTGAACAAAGGATCTTCATCCACGTCCCCATTCAACATGTCCATGAGTACGGAAAGTCCGCGCGTCCCCAAGTAAAGCGATAGGCCGAAGGCTTCTCCACCTTGCCCAAGGATGCTGATATAACCGATCTCTTTCGTATCCGGGTGCTCGATGCCGAAGAGATGCCCGTTCGACAGCCATTCCCAGCTCCCTTGCTTTTTAAAGGTCGCAGCCATGTCATATAGGGAAGTCCATTGATCGTTCGTTGGTTGCATGAGTAAAGCGACTCCTCTTCATTAGGATATCCCCGATTGTCTCATGAAGAGAAGGGGGATGTCCAGTTTCGGAGGAGCCGCAGAGAGGCTGCCGAGAGCTGTCGAATGCCGGGGTGGTGCCGAATGCCGGTTTAGATGATCCGCTGCCTAATGCGTTCTGTCCATTTCCTGGATGAAGACTACAGGTTCTCGGTGCGCAGGCCGTCCAAAATGTTCTCATTACGGATTTTCGCTGCTGAATAGAGCATCGACGACCCCACAATCAGGAACACGGCACCGATGGAGATGAACACGCTGTGCCAGGGAATGCCGAACTCAAATCGGAAGGAGCCGGAGAGCGAGCCGAAGAGCAGCAGCATGATGAGAAAGCTGATCGGAAGACCATAGAGCAAGGTTTTGATTCCATAGAAGAGACTCTCAAACCGGATCATCTTGTTGAACCCTCGCGGGGTCATGCCGACCGATCGCAGCATGGCGAACTCCCTTTTGCGAAGGGCAATGCTGGTCGAAATCGTATTGAAAATGTTGGCGGTGGCGATCGCCGTGATCAAGGCGACAAACCCGAAGGAGAAGATGTTTAAAATCTGCATGAGCTGGCGATTCTGCTGCCGGTTTTTGTAGACATTCCAGATTTGCAGCTCGCTTCTTCCCCGGTCCTGCTCCCACTTTTCAATATCCGATTGCAACCCGATGGGGTCTTTGCTGTTCAGAAACAACAATACGTTGGGCTGAACGTGTGTGTTAGCCAGATGATGGGCAAAGGACTCCCATTGCTTGAGGGGAAGAACGACGGTAAACGAAGCGCCGCCCGCATTCGTCACACCGAGCGGCATTTTGTTTGTCAGGAAAGAAACCTTGACATCTCCCAGTTCCTGCTGCTTGTCCAGCTTTTCATCCGGCGGGTTCACCAGCCTCAAGTTCTCCCCTACGCTCAAGCGTACCGCCTGAATCTCAACGAATTTCCCATTCACTCGGCCGAATGTCCGATCTACGACGATGGCGGCGGGTTGCGCAGAGGCGGTCAAGCTCGCGGGGGCTGCTCCGACCTCTAAGGCATACTGAGCGAAGGTAGCCTCCGTCAACCCGATCACCTGCACCGTGTGCAGGTTTCCATCCACGCCTTCCGGTGATGAAGCGTTCTCCGGTTTTGTCATTTCTTGATCCGGGGTTGCCTTCCAGAAGCCGTAGAGTTGGGAGACGATCGAGCTTTCTTCGACCTTTTCAAATTGGGTAATTTTGTTGAAGAGTGCGATCTTGTCCGAGGCGAAGTCCTTGCCTGCGCCCTGTTCAGCGTTGCCTGAATTCGTTCGCAGCGACACCTGCATGTCATAATTGATGTCGTCCTGACTCATGTTCACTGAAATGCCCATGTAATAAGTGAACGTGGAAACCGTCAGGAACAACACAAGGCTGACAATAAGAGAAAAGACCGTTGCCCGATAGCGGCGCCGATTGCGCTTCAGGTTCTTCAGCCCGATCTCTGCCTCAAACCCAAACAGTCTACGGGTAAGACGGGATGTCTTCACGTTCTTGTTCGTGAGCTTGATCTCCTGAGATTGCCGGATTGCCTCGATCGGAGAGATACGCGATGCCCTTCGTGCCGGGCTGTATGTGGAGATGAAGAGGGTAGCGGCTGAGACGAGAACTGCCATAAGAAGAGAAGCGGGAGAGACCTTCACCAGCAGCTTTTCCGCTATGTTTGTGGTACTGGCCAGCAGCGGATTGACGAAGAGAAAGGTGATGGCCATTCCGGCAAGCCCCGCCGCGAGACCGATGGGAATGCTGATCAAGCCGATGACGGCTCCTTCAAAAATCACCGACTTCCGCTTCTGCTTGCGGGTTGCGCCGATGCTGGACAGCATGCCGAGCTGCCGGGAACGTTCTGCCACGGAGATGGCAAACGCATTGTAGACGAGCGACACGGAGCCGATGACGATGATCGTCAGAACGACTCCAAGAAAGAGGTAGAGGGTTCTTTGCAGGGATTCCGTCCCTGTAATCCCGTAATACCGGAGAAGGGGGTTGTTGAATTGCACATCGGATATCTTCAACTGCTCACCAAGCTCGCGTGCCTGCTCAAAGATTCCCCGTGTGACATGTTTCCAAGCGGTTGATGCACTGACGGTTTCGGTTGGGTTCAGCTTGGCGAGATCCAGATGAGACAGCGCCGTATACCCCGGTGCCCAGGTTGGCTCCCAAACGGGGCGCTTGATAATCCCTACGACTTTGTAGACATGGCGCTCCTGACTGACCAGCTTTTCGGCTGCTCCTCCCGAGGAGTCCGTTTGGAGCGGCTCATTCTGCCCCAGCTTCGTCGAGGGAACCCCTTCTACTTGCCGTTCGCCAAGCACCAGGGTCAGCTCATCGCCAATGGAAACCTTCGCTCCCCCGTTCGTGAGCATATGCTCGGAGAGCGCTAGCTCGCTGTCCGTTGCCGGAAGCCGCCCTTCCTTGATTTGGACGGGAAACCGGTCAAAGGCATCCGCATTAAACTCTCTAACGAAAAGATAGGGCTTGTCGGGATTCCTGCTGGTTGGAAGGCTCGCATACCCCTTCTCATGAATGAGGGAGACCGCCTCCACCTTCTTATCGGCAGCCAATTTCTCAGCCTGCACCGGTGTAACATTCGGGTACAGCACATGCCAATTCCCGTTGCTGGCTTTGGCATTGCGCTGCATGAGGTCCATGAAGGAGGTGCCAAGCGTCGTTACCGCTGTGATCATCGCAACGGAGATGATCACGCCGATGAGGGTGACCCCCGTGCGCTTCTTGTTCAGGCGTAGCTGACGGAGGGTCAGCCGATTCATGACATTCATCGCCGGATCACCTCATCACGAGCGATGCGTCCGTCGGCAATGGTCAGGATTCGATCCGCCTGAAGGGCGATCCGTTCGTCATGCGTGATGACGAGAAGCGTCTGGTTGTATTTCTTGTTGAAGAGGCGCAGCAGATCCATGATCTCGCCGCTGTTCTTGCTGTCCAGGTTGCCGGTCGGCTCATCCGCCAGGATGATGGCCGGATTGTTGATGAGGGCTCGTCCAATGGACACCCGCTGCTGCTGGCCGCCCGACAGCTGGTTTGGGAGGTGACCCAGGCGGTTCTCCAGATGAAGGGCCTGGACGATGTCGGACAGGTACTCTCGATCGACCTTATGATGATCCAGCAGCAGGGGGAGCGTGAGGTTCTCTTCCACGTTCAGCACCGGAATGAGGTTGTAGAATTGATAGATGAGTCCGATCTGCCGCCTACGAAAAATCGCAAGTCGCTCCTCGTCCATCTGGTAAACATCCGTATTGTCCACATAGAGTTTACCTGAGCTGGGCCGATCCACTCCGCCCAAGATGTGCAGCAGCGTCGATTTCCCTGAGCCGGACGGGCCAATGATGGCGACGAATTGTCCTTTTTGCACCGTGAAGGATACGTCATCCAACGCTTTGACCGCTGTTTCGCCGCTTCCGTACACCTTCGACAGGTGTTCGATTCGCAAAATATCCATTACGCACTTCCGCCTCCTGCATTCGTGTTGGTTCCACTTTACCGCGTGCAGGTGACGATCCGGTGACAGGGTCGGTGACGATTTCGTCACATCGGCTTGTGAAAGCGGACGGTAAAGGTCGTTCCTTGTCCCAGCTCGCTCTTCACGGACAGGTCTGCCTGCTGATGATGAAGGATGGAGCGGGCCATGGCGAGGCCGATGCCGACACTGTCCGCACTGGAAGACTTCCCTTTGTAGAAGCGCTCAAACACGTGCGGAAGGTCAACTGGATCGATTCCGTTGCCGTTATCGGAGATCAGGATTTCGGTATATAGCGGATTTTCGTCAAACGAAACTTCAATCCGTCCGCCTGCTCCACTATGCTCCGTTGCATTCTTGAGAACATTGAGCAACGCCTCCACCGTCCAGTTGTGATCGCCGATGAACATTGCTTCTGGATTGCCTTCAATCGTCAGCGTCTGCTCCTTCACCTCCATCGGAAGAAGAAGCGGGGCAGAGGCTTTGTCGAGGACGGCTTGCACCCGGCATGGTTCGCGCTTGAAGCGCACGGCTCCCGCATCGATCTTGGACAGCTTGAGCAGGGCGGTCACCAGCCATTCGATCCGCTCCAATTGATTGCGAATGCTGCGAAGAAACGTTCGGCGGTTGTCCTCCTGAAGCTTGGGGTCGCCGAGCAGGTCAACCATGACCAGCATGGAGGTGAGGGGTGTTTTCAACTGGTGAGAGATATCGGAGAGCGAGTCAGCCAGATACGCCTTATCCCGTCGGAGCAGTTCCGCCTGCTCTGAAAGCATGAGCGTCAGCTTGTAGATCTCGCTCTGGAGGATGCTGAGCTCTCCTTCGCGATGATCGCGGATGTCGAGGGTATAACAGCCAGCCCGGATGGAGCGAAGATCATGAGACAGCTCCTGAATGCTCCGGTAGCGCCGATGCGTGAAGAACAAAGTAAGGGCCGATAGCGCGAGGCCGGTTGCGAGCGTCAGGAGCCCGGCGGCCGGGCTGATCCATACATACCCGCAGGAGGCTGCCGCAAAGGTGAGCAAGAGAGAGGACAGGAGCCAGCCTGCCCATTCCCGGTTTCGCAGCACGCTAGTCACCCGCCTTATAGCCGAGGCCGCGTACCGTATGGATGATCGCCGGATTCCCCGGATCATTCTCCAGCTTCTCGCGTAGCCGCTTGATGTAGACCGTCAAGGTGTTATCATTCACGAAGTCTCCCGCGATATCCCAGATGCTCTCCAACAGCTGGCTGCGGGTAAGCACTTGCCCCGGATGGTTCGCCAAGGTGAGAAGCAGTCGGTATTCGAGGGGAGTCAACATCACCTCATGCTCATCCTTGAATACCTTGGCCTCAAGAAGATGAATGCGAACCGGCCCGATCTGCAAAAGGGGCTTCGCCTGCGCCCCTGTCTTGCTGTAGCGGCGCAATACCGTCTGAATGCGCGACATGAGCTCCCTCAACCGGAATGGCTTCGTGATATAATCGTCCGCCCCCATATCGAGACCCATGACGACATTGCCTTCATCGTCGCAAGCGGTGAGGAAGATGACCGGCACGTCACTTCTCGCCTTCACCTCGCGGCACAGCTCGTAGCCGCTGCCGTCCGGCAGCGCCAGATCGAGCAGCAGCAGGTCGAAGTTGTGCTCGTTCGGAAGGGCTTGTCTCGCCTTCTCCAAGGTCGGGCAGATCGTGACGGAATAGCCTTCTTGGCTGAGTGAATAGTCCAGCCCGGTCGCAATGGAGGCGTCGTCCTCCACGAGTAATAAGTTCATAGGATGGTTCACCATCGCTTTATTAGAAGATGGCTTCATTATACCCAAGTCTTCCCTGGAGGGGAAAGCCGGATGTATGAGAAAGGGAGCTTGGCATCCATTGCCAAGCTCCCTGATTACGCCTATTCCGGTTCGAATATGGCCATTCAAACCCTTTACCTTACAGTGCCGTATCGTCTACTCCGTTCAGCCAACCCGAAATCTCGCCGATGACCGACTCGATGCAGCCGTCCTCGAACGGAGACTTCAGTCCGCCCAGCTCGACCAGCTTCAGGAACGACAGGCTTCCGCCCGGCTTGCAGACACGGAGGTAGTCCGCCCATGCCGTCTCGCGGTTCTCGCGCGTCTTCTTCCAGAACTGGAAGGCACACAGCTGCGCGAGGGTGTAGTCGATATAGTAGAAGGGCGAGTTGTAGATGTGAGCCTGCTTCTGCCAGAAGCCGCCTTGCTCCAGGTAAGCATTGCCGTCAAAGTCGCGGTGCGGCAAGTACTTCTTCTCGACTTGGCGCCAGAAGCCCTTACGCTCGTCCGGCGTAGCCTCCGGATGGCTGTAGACGAGATGCTGGAACTCGTCGACGGCTACTCCGTACGGGATAAACTCGAGGGCATCGGCCAGATGGGCGAAGCGGTATTTGTCCGCGTCTTCCTCGAAGAACAGCTCCATCCACGGCCAGGTGATGAACTCCATGCTCATTGAGTGGATTTCACAGGCTTCATAGGTCGGGAAGGCATATTCCGGGATGCCGAGGTTCCGGCTGGAATAGACCTGAAACGCATGACCCATTTCGTGGGTCAAGACGTCGATATCCTTGGAGGTACCGTTGAAATTCGAGAACACAAACGGCGCCTTGTATTCGCTGATGAAGGTGCAATACCCGCCGCCGCGCTTGCCTGGTTTGCTGACCAGATCAATGAGGCCGTTGTCGATCATGAAGGAGAAGAATTCGTTCGTTTCCTCCGACAGCTCCGCATACATCTTGCGCCCGTTCGCCACGATCCAATCCGGGTCGCCCTTCGGAGCCGCATTGCCGCTCGTGAAGTTGATCGTCTCGTCGTAGTATTTCAGGTTGTCGAGGCCGATCCGTTTCGCTTGGCGTTCCTTCAAGCTGTTCGCCACCGGAACGATGTGCTCCAGCACCTGCTTGCGGAAGTTCTCGACCATCGCGGCATTGTAATCGGTGCGCATCATGCGATCATAGCCCAGCTCGACGAAGCTGGGGTAGCCCAGCTTCTTCGCGATGGTGGTGCGAACCTTGACCAGTTCGTCATACAGGCGATCCAGCTCCGCTTCGTGCTCGGTCATGTAGCCATAACGGGCTTCACTCGCGCGCTTGCGCATGTCGCGATCTGTGGACATCTCGAACGGAACGAGCTGCGGCAGCGTACGTTTCTCGCCTTCGAACTCGATGCGAGCCGTTGCGATGAGCTTCGAATATTCCGTGCTCAGCTTGTTCTCGGTCTGCAGCTCTTCAATCACATCCGGGTGGAACGTGCGGAGGGAAATGTCCGCAATTTGGAACAATTGGGTTCCCAACTGCTTTTCCAGTTCCCCACGGAACTTGGAGTTCACAAGAGCCCGGTAGTAATTCGTGACGTACTCCTCCAGGATCGGTCCGGTCTCATCGAAGTAGTCCTGCTCGGCCTTGTAGAACTCGTCCTCGGTGTTAATCGAGTGACGAACGCTGGCCAAGGTCGCCATCGTGTCCAGCTCGCTGCGAAGCTTGTTGATAGAGGCGATGGCGTCCGTCTGTCCTTCCAACGTCTCAGATTCGGCCAACTGCTGGATCCAGCGCGTCATTTCTTGCTTGAAGGTCTCGGCATTGGGGCGTTCATAACGGTATTCGGCGAATGTCATGACAGTTTGTCCATCCTTTCCGGTTCACATGTCACCTATTATACCACGACTCCCGAGGGTACACATGGAAATTCGCACCAACCTTCCCGGAAAGAATTGTTATGTGCTTGTCTTCAGCGTGATTAAAGGCTCGATAGAAGGAAGAAGCTCTTCAAGCGAGCAAACTTGCTCCAAATGATAGACACCCGGCTTTCGCTTGAAATCAAGGAGAAGGCCTGCTGCCGCAGCGGTTACCCGTGCTGTGACCTCCGCTTCTCGCTCTCCTCGGACCAAACATTCTACAGAAGCCGGTGCTCCATCTCGAATGCCCCAAGCATCCACTTTCACGGCGAACAGCTCCCGCCCCAGCGGAAGGTTTGCTCCAAACAGCTTTACCGCCAAACGCTGCACCGGATCGAATCTCAGTACATGCAGTGCTCCGATAGCTCGCAGCAAGCGAACCAGGCCGGTTGTGATTCTTCCATCGAAGCAAAGCCGGGTAGCCACCTCCGGGACCGACAGGGTGCGGGCCAGCGCATGCTGATCGGCGAAATTGAAGCGGTACGCCTTCCTCCGTCCCAGGCCGTCTCCGAAATCCGTGACAGCCCCGTCTGTAAAGCTGGAGACAAGAACCTCTCTTCCATGCTGCAGAACCTTGTAGGAACGGTTCAGGTTCCGAACCGTCCACTCGATGGCGGCTTGTCCATGCTGATCGCCCAATCCCAGCATGATGGACAGGTTGATCTTATCGGTCCGATCCAGCATGGAAGCCGCATGGCGGGCCAGCACGTTGGTCAGCCCGGGACTAAGCCCCACACTTCGCACAGCAACCGCTCCGCTTGCTTCCGCTTCCGGCTGCAGCTCCTCCAGGCGAGACAGGAAGGAGTAATCCGCCGAGATATCCAGGTAATCGATGCCCAATCGGATACAGGATCGGACAAAGGACACATCCGCCTGATCCAGACACATGATGATCACCTTCACATCCCTCATCGCTTCAGGGACTACGGCATCGCCCACGTCAAGACGCATAGGCATCACCTTGCCGTTCGTAGAACGGCTGAAGCGCTCTGCCTTTTCCAGACTCCTGCCTGCTGCCACTACGCGACCGGGGTATCGTTCTCCCAGCTCGCGGCAGATCATTTGCCCCACCTGCCCATATCCGCCAACCACAACAATCCGATCCATGCTGTCCCTCCTGTACCGATTCATGCCTTCTTGCGAAAGGCTGCATACCCTTCGATTAGAAAAGCTCCAAAAAACCTCACTGCATCCGCGAATCCTGCTTCCTCAAGCAGCATTGGCACCTCGTCAGAGGAAACAGGGTCCGAGCCCTTCGGCAAGATGTTCGGCCCAAAGGATGCCTCGAATCGATCCCATTCCTCCCGAGGAATCCCCTGCTGCATCATATGCCTCTGCCAGGCTTGCATCTGAATGGCAAACTGCCGGCTTGAGGGGATGCCGTTTATCGAGGACAGAACAAGAGGAGCTCCCGGCACAAGCCGTTCGGCAATCCCCCTCAGCAGCTTCACTTTCTGCTCTCGGCCTCGAACAAAATGAAGCACCAGCATGCAGGTTGCTCCGTGGTAGAGGACTTCTTGTGGAAGATCTTCCACCTCTCCGCAGAGGAAAGTGACACGCTCGGATAAGCCCGCCTCCTCCACCCTCACCCTGGCCGCCTTCAACATGGAGGCGGATGGGTCTACCCCGAAAAAGGACCAGTCGGGGTGCCGCAGTCCCAGCGTCAGCAATTCCTGCCCCCCGCCTGCTCCTGCCACAAACAGCTTGCAGGACTGTCCGCCAGGCTTCTCCACCTGACTCGCCAAGAAACATTCCATCATTTCGTACATTCCGTAGTATCCCGGTATTTTTCTCGAAATCACGCTTGTATATCGGCCCGCATCCGGGTTGTCCCAGCTCATCTGCTCTTGGTCAACGGTCATGCCCGTCCCTCCTGCTCCCGTTTCTCTTCTTCCTTCCCAGCTATGCTGATCTGAGTTAGAATAGATGATAATAATTCTCAATTATAGAGATTGCGCGGAAGGAAACCATCCCAACTTTCTGGGGGTCTTCCGTTATCCCTAGTGAAGGAGGAGGCTGTAACATGTCCACTCATACAACTCTGCACTCCCTGCAGAATAAGATAACCCTTCTCTCGAAGAGGACATCCCTCACTTCCGATTACCGGACGGCGATCATCGAGCTGCTGCGACGCGCATTGCCTTTTGATGCCGCTTGCTTGACGGCCGTGGATCCCTCTACTCTGCTGTCGACAGGAGCCGTTGCAGACGAATCCGTGGAAGCGATGCACGCGCGGCTCTTCGCGAATGAATACGGCGAGTCGGATGTGAACAAGTATCGGGATCTGGCCTCGTCCGATCATCCGGTGGCGACGCTATCGGAGGCTACACACGGACAAGCGGAATCCAGCATTCGGTTTCGCAGCATTCTGAGTCCTTCCGGCTTTCAGGATGAACTGCGGGCCGCCCTTCTGGTGCACGGCACCTGCTGGGGATACCTGACCTTGTTCCGGCGGTACGGGAAGCCGACTTTTCAGGAGGAGGAACGCGCGCTTATCGCTTCGATATCGCTTGCTCTCGCTCTTCGCGTTCGACAGGAGAGCCTTCGCCAGCCCGCTCGACAATCACCCAACGCAGGGATTGGCTATGGGCTTGTTCTCCTGACCCAGGAGCTCTCCCTAACGGCAGCGGATGAAGCGGGCGGCCGCTGGCTGAACGCGTTAAGGGAGCGAGAGCAGCTGGATGGCGCGGCGCTCCCGCGTCCCGTACGGGCGGTAGGAAGCGCCGCGTTAAGCAGAGAAGCGGGGCAGGGACAAGCCAAGGCTAGTCTGCGGGCACCCGATGGAACGCTGCTTGTCATCCGGGGAACGCTGCTCGAGGGGAAAGCGGGGAGCGGGCCAATTGCCGTGCATTTCGAGGAGATGTCCGCTCGCGACCGGATCCAATTCATGAGTGAAGCCTATGGGTTGACCCCACGCGAAAAGGAGCTGTACAGCCATGTTCTTCAAGGCCGCTCCACCAAGGAGCTCGCTCACAGCCTGGGGATCTCGACGTACACGGTGCAGGATCATTTAAAGTCCATTTTCTTCAAAACGGGAGTATCCAGCAGACGTGAGCTTATCGGCCGTCATTTGGGGTAGCCCTTGAGAAGCAGGAGAGGATTGGGTAAAGTAGGAAGGGCGTGTCACCGGAGCCGCTGACGAATGGGCAACCTTTTGTCTCCCTCGTCAGTCTGTAAGAGTGACCGCTGCTTTCACCCATCACGTTACAGACCCAGGAGGATTTTATGCTATCCAATGTTCCTCTCTTCTCTCTTCACGAGGAAAGCAAAGCCCAGCGTACGACCCTGCATCTGCTCGCCGCCTTTGTTTTTGTGCTTGGAGCCATCATCTGTCTCGCTTATGGAGATTCCCTCTTGCTCGGCAACTATGCTCAAATGAATAATGACGACGTCAAATACATTCGTTCGGCGGAGATTCTCCTCAGCCACGGAATGCTGACCTATCACAACCCAGATCAGCCGACCGCCTTCATCATGCCGGGTCTTCCTCTTCTCGTCGCCTTCTTTCGGAGTTTTCTCGGTCGTGACGAAGCGGTGATGGCGTTTCGGTTGTTTCAATGCGTCCTGCAAGCGGGTTCGGTCTACTTGATCTATCTGCTCAGCCGCCAATTTTTCTCCCGCAAAGTGGCCATGATCGCAGCGGTCCTCGCCGCTCTCTATGTACCCAGCTACTATGCATCTGCTGTGGTGCTGACGGAGACGACCTTCACCTTCCTCCTTCTGCTCAGCACGCTGCTGACAGTCGGAGCCGTTCGGACGAAAAAGTGGAGTCTCTATGGAATCATCGGTGTCCTCTGGGCATTCATGACCTACCTGAAACCCCAAAGCCTGCTGTTTCCGGCAATCCTCTTCATTCTCTGGCTGGTGACGCGCCATTCCTGGCGGGACATGCTTCGGTTCGGCGTCCTGATGGCGATGATCTTCGTCCTCCTGCTCTCTCCCTGGTGGATTCGGAACGAACGCACCTTTGGCGAGCCGATCCTCCTGACAGAATCGAGCGGCAATCCGCTGCTGCTGGGCACGTTCATTTATTACGGAGCGCCATCGGAAGGTTTCTTCGTGCAATATCCCCAGTATCGGGACAACTTGGTCAGCCAATCGGACCGTGCCAATCAGGAGACGGCCATCCGCATCATCCGCTACGGCTTCACCCATCAACCGTTTAAGTACCTGTTGTGGTACCTGGTCGAGAAGCCTGCTGAGTTCTTCCGAAAGCCCTTTTACTGGGAGCCCATTCTGGGCTTGTCGAAGATGACGGTTCGCGTCTATCATTATCTTTATGTAGCGCTTGGCCTCATCGGGGTGATCCATACGTTCTTCTCCGGCAAATGGAAGCGGCTTGTGCCGCTCTACCTTGTGATCGGGTATTTCATGGGTGTGTACATTCCGTTTGTCGTGTTCTCGCGTTATGGATACCCGCTCATGCTGATGCTGATGCCCCTTATCGCTTATGGAGCCCATACGGGGGTTAGCTGGCTGAGTCGAAAACGTGGAAGTGAAACGGTGTAAAGGCAAGCAAAAGCCCCGGGCGAAGAGAGTTGTTTCTCTTCGCCCGGGGCTTCTCGTTATGGAGAACGCGGCTTCTACGTGCGTTCTGCGTAGTTATGGAACCGATAAGGGGCGATGGAGCGGCAGTAGTCAGCATCCAGAATGAACTCGTCCCGGTTCATTTCTCCTAGAGACGGATTGTAATTCCCGCCCGTAACCCATCCAGATTGAGAATCTCAATCCTGCGCCTTGCCTTTTGGCGGATGAATCCGGCATTCTCAAACTCTACGAGCTTACGGCTGATCGTCTCCGGGGTCGTTCCCAAATAGGAAGCCAGGTTTTTTTTGCTCATAGGCAGAGTCAGTTCCGTGGCAGCTCCTTCTTGCTCCAAGCATTCGATAAGGTACAGCGCGAGCCTCTTCTCTACCTTCTCGGTGGAGACCAGCGTGGTTTGCTTCTCCGAGGCTTCCAGCCTTCGCGAAAATTCCGCCAAGATTTTCAGGGCGATCGTCGGGTATTTCAGCAAGAAGGCCTGGAGATCCGGGCGGGTTATCGTGCAGATTTGCGTATCTTCCATAGCGACGGAATAGGATTCGTGAACACTTTCCCGAAACAGCGCCAGCTCCCCCGAAAAATCACCCGGGGCCAAAATGCGCACGAGCTGCTCCTTTCCTGACTCGGACAACCGATAGATCTTCACCTTACCGGCATTCACAATCGACAGCATGTCGGATGGGTCCCCTGCACGGTTAATCAGCTCGCCTTTGGTATAACCAACAGACCGAGTGGCACTCATGATCTCGTCCAGCTGATGGGGCTCCAGATGATTGAAGATGGGGACACGCAAGACACAGGCTTTGGTTGATTGCTCTTGGCAGTTGTGAGGGGGGATGCCCTTCTTCATCCTACAGCTCCTTCCATCGGCTTCGTCACCTTCTGACTCTGCCGCCTTACGGATTGTCTCCCTCTATAATAAACCAATCTCGTGGCATTGAGGATCACAAGCAGAACACTTAGCTCATGAAGGAACATACCGGATGCCAAGTGGATGTTCTCCGTCAACACGCCAGCCAATAAAAAGATGACCATGGCAACGGCAAAAAACGTATTTTGCTTCATGTTGCGAACCGTCGCTTTGGCCAAACCAAAGGCATGGGAAAGCTGGAGCAGCCGATCTCCCATCAGGACGAGGCCGGCGGTTTCCATGGCAACATCTGTACCCCCTTCGCCCATCGCAACGCCCACATCCGCTGCCGCGATCGCCGGAGCATCATTGATTCCATCTCCCGCCATCACCACCACATGTCCCTCCGCCTGAACCTTCTTCACAAACGCAACCTTGTCCTCCGGCAGCAGTTCGGCATGCCTCTCGTCTAAGCCGAGCTCTTCCGCAACCAATTGTGCCGTATGCCGGTTGTCGCCCGTCAGCAGAATGAATCGCTTGATTCCGCAGCTCCTCATCTCCGCAATCGCACTTGCTGCCTCCTGACGAATCTGGTCCTGGATGGAGAGAATTCCGGCAAATTGTCCGTCCCTTGCAAAAAAGACTGCTGTGTTCCCTGCCTTTTCCCGTTGGTCCGCGTAAGCAAGGGCCGCTTCCGAAATGGCGATCGGTTCCTCCTGCAGAAACCGTCGGCTGCCGAGAACGATTCTTCGTCCCTCTATGATCGCGCGAATTCCGCCGCCTTTTACCACATCTCCTCGAATCGATTCCTTGGATAGCAGAAGTCCTCTTCTCTCCGCTTCCCGGACGATCGCATGGCCCAGATGGTGCTCGGAGATGGATTCCGCCGTTGCCGCTGCCTTCAACAGATCGTCGGGTTCCAGATCGGAAAAGACCTGGATATCCGTCACCGCAGGCCTTCCCTTCGTCAGCGTACCGGTTTTGTCGAACATGATTCGGTTCGCCTTGGCCAGTCTCTCCATTACCTCGCCGCCTTTTATGAGAACACCGTGTCGGGCTCCATTTCCGATTCCGGCTACATACGAGACAGGAGCCCCGATGACTAGAGCACCCGGACATGCCACGACCAGAAAGGTGATGGCCATGTGAAGATTGCGCGTACTGGCATAAACAAGCAAGGAGACCCCTACAATCGTCGGCGTGTAGATGGCAGCGAACTTATCCAAAAAGGTGACCGTTCTTGATTTCGACTCCTGAGCCTCTTCCACCAGCTCTATGATTTTCGCATAGGTGGAGTCAGCCCCCACCTTCTCTGCCTCGATTTCAATTATCCCTTGATCCACAAGGGTGGCACTATAGACGTGGTCCTGAGCCTTTTTGGAGACGGGAATGGCCTCGCCCGTAATCGCCGCCTCCATTATGCTGGCATGGCCGGATTGAATTTTTCCGTCGACTGGAATGGTTCCTCCCGATTTTATGAGAATCCGGTCCCCCTTTTCCACCTTATCCACGGCGAGGGTTACCCATTCTCCATTTCGAAAAACAACCGCTTCCCGAGGGGCTTGATCCAGCAGCTTCTTGAGAGAGGATCTCGTTCTTTCCAGCGTCCGGGCCTCCAAATAAGCTCCGAATAGAAAGAGGAAGGTAACAACAGACGATTCCGAATACTCCCGAATGGATAGGGCGCCTATACTGGCTATGGAGACAAGCAGTTCAATACTGAATGCCCTCATTCTTAATGCCTGAACGGCTTTTCTGGCAATCGGAGCGCCCGCAACCAGAGTAGCGAGGATAAGAAGACCCTCTCGAGCTCCCTCAAAACCAATTTGACCCAGAGCAAAACCAAGGAAAAGAGCACTTCCTGCTCCTAACAGGGTTGCATTTCGGCGTATGTTCATGAAACAGCCCCCTCAACTTCCCAGCGTCTTGGTGGACAGAAGGAGGTAGCCTAGCTTCTCCAAAGCTTCCTTCATGCGCTCTGCTTGAATTTGAGCTTCCTCATACTGGACTTTCACCTTGCTGGAATGAAAGAGCACTTTGACTGTTTGCACTCCATCCATTCCGCCCAGTATCGTTTCGATCTTCTTTACGCACGAGGGGCAGGTCAAGGTCTCCAGTTGGTATTCAGCTTTTTTCATGAATCTCACTCCTCATTTAGGTTGCTTTAAGTGTAAGGCAGACGCTTTGAAGAAACCTTGACCTTGATCAAGTTTGCAAAAAAAGCTCCGGTCTCGGAGGAGCGGATGCCCTTCCAAGCCGGAGCTTGCTGTTTTGGTTTTTTGTCAAATCGTCTTTTCCTGCGGCGGCTTCAGCGCTTCCTTTAGAAACCTTTCCAAAGGGGCCACATCGGTGAGGTTGTGGTTGCAGCTGTTGGGATCGAGGCACATGTACTGGCCGATTGCCTTGTAGTAGTCCGGGGACGAGCCTGGCGGACGGTACTTGGCGACCGTGGTGAACAAGCCCACGTTCTCAATCCGGTTGCAGAGGAAGCAGACACTTTTGTTGGCCGGAGTCGTGCGGCCTTCGATGCCGACCAACTCGCCGTCCAGGCGATAAACCAGGAACAAGCGGTTCGCCGCAATGTCGGTCCAGCCGAGATACGTCAGCTTGCGCGTATCGATGAGACGGAGGTCCGGCACCTTGAGCTTCTTGATCTTGGGATACAGCTTGGCGATCTGCTTTTCCGTCACCTGAAGGCTGGTCGTGCGATAGGAATCCAGCGTGAGCAGGTACTGTTGAAACTGCTCCGACTGGGTCATGTTTGTAAAAGCATGCAAGAGCTCAAGCTGCTCAGCGGTTGCCTCCGGAAAAGCTTCACGGACCCAGGCTATGGCACCGAGCCGTACGGATTCCACCACTTTCGGGTCGGAAACGGTGCTCGTGGCACGATGAAGAGCCGTTACTTGCTTGCGGAGGGCATTGTATTGGTGGTTCTTGAGGAATGGTTCGCACATGGGATTCGCTCCTTTTGGATGGTTGATTTCGTCCATTGGGTGCAAAGCCATGGCAGGGAATCCCTGCTCCCCGATAAGGGCGACCGTCTAGCTGTCAGGTCTGCCCATGCAAAGGATCGCCCTGGTTTCAGGCTTTGCATGAGCCGATGCGAATTCCAGCAAAGTGATTTGCCATGGATACCGACCCCCTTCCTCGTTCCATTATAGGACGATCACAGGTAGGCCGCAAATCCAAGAATGACTATAATGAACCCTAATGGGTTTTCACCCATTCCGCCACATCCCGGACGATGTCCGCGGAAACGTTGGAGGACTGGCCGTATTCGAGTCCTGTGGACAGCTTATCGTAAACCGCCAGCAGGTGGTTGACGTTCGCGTACGAGCGGTACTCCACATTCGTTCGGTTCTTCAATGCCTCTTTCCAGCCCTCGTACTGCGCAAGCGTCACCTGCCAGTCGTTCTCTCCTGCCAGGATCAGCATCTGCACGCTCTGAGCCTTGGCTTTTTGGGCTGGCATATAGTCCCGCTGCTCGAACCACCAGTAGGGACTGCCAAGCGGGAATTGCTCCGGCAGTTGGTCTTTGGAATACGCGGGGTTCTTGAATTGCTCCCGGATCGCTTTGTAGGCTGCTACCGCTTGCTCCTGCTGCTGAAGGAGCGACTCCGGCTGTCCCGTCTCGGTCAGACGCCGAAGCGCTTCTTCCTGCTGCTCCACGACCACATCCATGAGATTGCCGCTTGGCGCCGAGAGAAGGACAGCGCCCTTGAAAAGCTTTTGCTCGTCTCGCTCCAGGATCAGCGGGGCAGCATAGCCCCCTTGGCTGTGTCCCGTGAGGAAGATTCGATTCGCGTCCACCTCCTTTTGACCTCTCAGGAAGGAGGCCGCTTGCAAAGCGTCCGCTCCTGTCTCCTCCCAAAGCGAGAACTTCTCCTGAGCCCCTGCCTTGAAGGGATGCTCCCGGGTTACCTTCTCATAGCGAAGAACGGCAATGCCGCGGGAGGCCAAGCCACCGGCCAAATCCTTGAAAACCTTCGCGCCGCCGACTTCTTCATCGCGGTTGTTCGGTCCGGAGCCGTGCACAAGTACGACCGCAGGGAAGGGCCCGTCCCCTTTGGGAACCGTTAGCGTGCCGGGAAGCGCCAGGCTTCCTTCGCCGATCACGACCTCGCGTTCGGTGTACGAATCCGATTGGTCGTAGCTTGCCGGCTTATGAGCGGAAGGTGCTGTCTCTTGGCTGAAGGAGAAATCATCCACAAGGCCGGCCTTGGAAAAGCGGATAATGGCTTCAATAGGATAGGGTACCTGATCCGTTTGATAACGAAGGATCAGGTTGGTATGAACGCTGTTCTCCTGGGTCTCCCAGGACGAAAGCAGGGTCTTCTCCCCCAAAAGCGGGAGCAGTTGAGCCGACCAGGTAGCGGCGTACATCGGCGTCAAGGCTTGGTTCAATGCTGGCGTGCTCGCTGCAGTTAGATGATCCTTCCGGCCGTGCATCAGCTCGTTCACAAACAACGCCGCCTTGGCTTCCAGATCTTGAGCTTCCGGTATGACGACGTTCCCCTTCCACCCGAAGTTCACCCCCAGCGCCTCCCGCAGGAAGCCCAACGGAACCAGGGTGGCGCCGTTTTCCAAGCGAACCTTGCCAGGCAGCGAGGATTCTTTTCCGTTCAGGAAAGCTTGATCCTTATCAATCCATACGGACGTAACGGATTTTCCTCGAGAGACCGTGACCTTGCGGCTTGCTCCCTCCCAATCGACGCGAGCCCCCAATGCTTCAGCGATGACTCGAAGCGGCACCCAGGACGACGACTCTTCTGCAGGAGCCGCGCTCCCTGCAGAAGGAACAGCTGATTCTGCTTGCACCGTCGCAGGCAGCAACGTGTTCCCCGCAGGAACGAGCAGAGCAGCAGCCAGAGTAAGAACAAGAACCCGCTTGGGCTTGGAAGATGCACGTCCGGCCCTCTCTTCATGGTTAGTCATGTGAAAGCCTCCTTATTATTTAGATTGTTTTCTAAATATCTAATTCAAGTCTATCTCTATTCTATCTTTGCGTCAAGAAAAATTTGGTATTTTTTTACTTGTTGAGGCAATCAACCAATCAACACTCTCTTCCTCTTACTCACGAGGAAACGGGCTTCCCTGTTATCCAAAAAAGGGCTTGTAGTGTAGCTCATCCTTGGTACACTGAACCTAACGGCGCCGGAATTCCAATGAATGGAGACGAAACCATGAAGCAGTACTCTGTAACCCCCATAGGAACCGTTCGAGCCGATGCCAACGGCAGCCGGGTCGAGTTGGCTCCTGCTTACCTCCCGGCACTCACAGGCCTGGAAGGATTCAGCCACATTCTGGTGTTCTGGTGGTTTGACCAATGCGATCATCCGGCAGCCCGGTCCAAGCTGCTGGAATCCAGCCCCTATCACAGCTCTCCAGAGCTACTCGGCACCTTTGCCACCCGTTCGCCAGAGCGGCCCAACCCCATCGCCTTATCCTGCGCAGCCGTCCGCAGGCTCGATGGGAAGAGGGGCATCATCGAAATGGACTACCTCGACGCAGAAGACGGCTCCCCCGTGCTGGACATCAAGCCGTACACGCCCAGCCTGGATCGGGTGGAGCATCCCGCCGTACCGGCATGGTGTTCTGAGTGGCCCTCCAGCATAGAAGCCTCCGGAGAGTTTGATTGGAGTAAAGTCTTCACCTTCTAGCGAATGCAACCTATACAACAAGCAGGCTTCTCCAAGAAGCCCGCTTGTTTCCTATCGATATCCAATTGCGGAGAGATGCACACTGCTTTACGCTTGCGGCCCCAACCACCAGTCGAGCATGGGCGGCCACCATTCGTCCTTGCGGGCCAGGATGTGCCGGTGATCGGCTTCCGGTCCCGGCACATACACGATCTCGATGCGAGCGGCGGCTTCCTCCGACAACGCAGCCAACTCCCGTTTGAAGCGCTCTGCGTTCTCTGGCGGGATGTGGCGGTCCTCCGCGCCAAGTGTAAGTCGCATCGGCGGCCCGTCGAGGTAGCGCTCCAGATGGGTGATCGGATTAAACCGATCATAGAACGCCTGTGCTTCCTCGTCAGGGACACCCGGATCCATGAGCGGCGCTTCGTCGGAGATCTCCCTCATGCCCGGGCGAAGCCAATCCGGCGTTGTGATGATCGGCGCGATTCGCACGATACGTCGATCAACGCCCGCCGCCGCAATCGAGATGTCCCCTCCCATGGAGATGCCGCCCATGTAAACCTCCGGCTGCACACCCAGCGTTTCGACAGCCCAATCGATAATTGCCGAAGTATCCTGAACGGTCTGCCCCAGCACCTTCCAGCCCTCTTTCCGGAGATTGGCGAACACTCGATCCAAAGTCTCCCTGCTCGTCTCCTTCCCCCGTTCCCCGTGTCCGGCGTTGTCGAAGGCCAGTGCCACATAGCCCCGATCCGCCAGTTCCTTGAGAAATTTGGCCTGCCTTTCTTTTGTTCCGCCCAAGCCGGTCAGAAAAATCGCCAGCCGCCTTCCTTTTTCGGGTACGAAATCAGGTTCAATGTACAAGACCGGGATGGAGCCCGCCCATGCTTTTGACAGCACAATGCCGTCGATTTCGATCGTTGCTGTTTCCTTCTGATTCATGTTGCCGCCTCCTCATGGATATACATTTCGTGGCAATTCGACGATTTCCCTCCTGTTCGTCCTGCACATGAACCGCACGCCCGAATTCTCTGTCTGCACTCCTTCTGGTCCCTACCTGTGATCCTCGTCATAGAAGAGACCTCCATACTCCCTTACGATAAGAAAGTTCGTATTCCAAAATAACCCACGTTTCAGTTAGGAGCCTCTAATGACCCGTACCTCCGTTTCTGCCCGCATGCTCTCCCTATTCTTATGTATTCTTCTGGTTGTTCCCTTAATGGCTGTTCCCGCTCATGCGGAAGCCGAACTAATGTCCGTCTCGCCAAAGAACAACGAAATTCAGGATACGACAGCGCAGCCCAATACGGCTCAGCAGGTCAAGCAAAAATCAGTGGATACCGTATTTCCCGTTGCCTTCCAGCGCGCAACCAAGGATGAGATCCTCAGTGTAGCCACGAATGGCAAAGGGACCATCATGACCACATCAAGCAAATACCTCAACATCACCGCCAACAACGGGAAGACTTGGGAAGCACGGAAGCTGCCTCCGAATGGAAAGGGCTCGATCGAAACCTACCAGAACCTGTATTTCCTTCGTCATCTCAGCGATTATGTCTCCAAAGACGGAAAAACATGGACAACGCTTGTGTTCAAGGGGCCGAACGATGAGCCCTTGTCCATGGCTGGAGTCGACTACCTGAACGGCAAGCTGGTTCTGCAAGCCATTGGGGGCAAGGCCAGAGAAGAAAAGAAAAACTATCTATTCACCTCTACGGATGGAAAGACGTGGGATTACCAAGGAGTGCTCCAACTGGGCTACCGCGTACAGCTGTTCTGGAACGGTAAACGATATACCGCCGTAGGGGGCGGCTATAAGCTCGCCGGAAATCCAAAGCTGCCCAATCAATTTTCAGTGGGAAACGGCGATACCGGCGAGATGGTGGTGCTCAGTTCTCCCGATTTGACCCAATGGACCCAGCATTCGGGAAGCATCCGATCCGACGTAAGCTACACCTTCTATGTACAGGGGGGTCCTTCTCGCAATTATTTCCTGACTCCAGAATGGGCGCCATCAGGTCAGATTGCCTTCTTCGATCCTTACGGGCATCTTCTCGTCTCCACAGATGGCAAAACCTTCACCTCGAAAAAGGAGCCTACCATCCTCCACAGTACAGATGGTCGCACCCCGATGATGAAGAAAGGCGATCAATACTATGTATTCCAGATGTACTGGATTCGCTCCGGCGTAGTCGGCACCAAGCTGCTCACCTCCAAGGACCGGGTGAATTGGAAGTCAACCGTCGTCAGCACCAGCAAAACCATCTGGGCAATCCCCTCCGGAAATCAATTTCTGTCGGTTGAGAACCCTACATTCACGGATGGAAAGCTGATGCTCTCTGATGACGGCGTTCACTGGAGGCAGATCAAGTAAATCATAAGACAAATTAGGAAAAAGGGGATGTCCCCCGTTGAACTGCACCCCGTCAAATAGACAGTACAAAAAATAAAAGATTCTTAAGCGGCCTTGACCCTGAATTCCATGGGGCTGAGGCCGTTTAGTTTTGCCTGAAACCGTTCATTATTGTAAAAGTA
>NZ_JBDQQO010000012.1:0-102153 GCF_039888655.1 Gorillibacterium sp. CAU 1737 | reverse complement strand
TTAGTAAGACCCCTGGAAGACGACCAGGTTGATAGGTCCGAGGTGGAAGTGCGGCAACGCATGCAGCTGACGGATACTAATCGGTCGAGGGCTTATCCAACACAACACATCGGTAAGAATGTTTACTCGCGAGTTGCTTCGCATCCGGTTTTCAGGGAATAACCTTCCTTGAGAGAATTGCTGCTGCACGAAAGCGGGGCTTGTCCCTGTTTACGGGGTTTGGAGAGGTACCCAAGAGGCCGAAGGGGGCGCTTTGCTAAAGCGTTAGGGTGTAACAGCCGCGAGGGTTCGAATCCCTCTCTCTCCGCCATTCCCTTCACCTTAGCCAAGTTTGATGGTTGTTACGTGGCGGTGTAGCTCAGCTGGCTAGAGCGTTCGGTTCATACCCGAAAGGTCGGGGGTTCAAGTCCCTTCGCCGCTACCAAAAAAACTTCTTGTCAAACAGTTTCGAATGTGGTAAGATCTTAAATGTTCGTGTCGATTATGGAGGCTTAGCTCAGCTGGGAGAGCATCTGCCTTACAAGCAGAGGGTCGGGGGTTCGATCCCCTCAGCCTCCACCATAAGCCGACGTAGCTCAGTTGGTAGAGCAGCGGTATCGTAAACCGCAGGTCGGGGGTTCGAGTCCCTTCGTCGGCACCATTTGTACAACATAGTTTTCTTCTGATGATGCGGAGCCGTGGTGTAGAGGCCTAACATGCCTGCCTGTCACGCAGGAGACCGCGGGTTCGAATCCCGTCGGCTCCGCCATTTTTAACCCAATGGCTTGACCCGTATTTGCGCCTATGACGCAAAATTTTTTTTGCCCGTTTGTCCCTGTGGCTCGGTAGCTCAGTCGGTAGAGCAGAGGACTGAAAATCCTCGTGTCGGCGGTTCGATTCCGTCCCGAGCCACTTTTTTGTTTTGGAGGCTTAGCGAAGTGGCCAAACGCAGCAGACTGTAAATCTGTTCTCTGACGAGTTCGGTGGTTCGAATCCATCAGCCTCCACCACTTGTATTCTAAGAGCCATTAGCTCAGTTGGTAGAGCACCTGACTTTTAATCAGGGTGTCGTAGGTTCGAGTCCTACATGGCTCACTCATAGAAAAGGACGTTCGTTCGGAGCAATCCGAGTGAACGTCCTTTTTTGCGTTTCCGGCTATCGTAGAGAAGGTAGGATTAGGCTTTCTCCTTCGAGACAGAGGATAGCCGGAGCTTTCGATAGCTCACATCGCTTCCCATGGCAAGAGGAATCCCGATAAGCAAGAGCAGGCAGGAGAAGCCAAACGTTTGATGGAAGGCGGACTCCCCGGCTCCTTGAAACCGGTCATAGGCTTGTCGGACGAGTTGAAGGACGGTTTCCTTCTGTTCGTCATAGGTGCTCAAGAAAACCTTGCGCGACTCGTCAGGAAGGGTCTTGGCGATCTCCGCCTTTTGTTGGTCCAACTGGGCACTGAGGGTAGAGGGATCAAACCCTTCGGACGTGGTGGAAGAGCCCGAGTTCGTTGCAGCCTGTCCCAGTTGGTCGGTGACCACCTGCTTCCATGCTGGAGCTAAGGTAGGCGATGCTTGAACGGATGTCAGGCTGTTTTCTAGAGCCAGCTTCATTTCACTCGCCAGGGTGTTGTTCAGCATGGTAACCAGGAGGGCTACTCCAAGCACGTTTCCGATGGAACGGGCCATATTGACGACACCAGAGGCAATACCAACTTTCTCTTCAGGAACATTGCGTACAGAAGCCGCGATAACGGGAGACAGGCAGAGCCCGAGTCCAAGCCCCGACAGAGCAAGCCGCCACACAATGGCAAAGGTAGTGGAGTGAGTCGTGAGGTCGCGAAAGGTATAAATGGAGAGGATCATGAGCAGCATTCCGACGACTGCAAACCAGCGGCTGCCGTATTTGGCGGACAACGGTCCGGAGAAGACCGAAGTGGCCATGGAAGCGAGGGCCATGACCGAAATCGTAAGCCCGGCATGAAGTTCGCTCATCCCGACAATTCGGGTGAGGAAGAAGGACATCAGGAAGGCCACGCTCATGATGGCGCCGCCTGCGACGATAAGGGTAGCGGCAGCCCGGCGGAAGACGCCGATCTTGATCAGGGCAAGGGGGAGCATGGGATGCTTGCCTTTGGCTTCAGCAAGGATGAAGCCGAGGAGGGCGAGGAAGCTGCCGCCAAAGAGAAGCAGGATGGCAGGGGACCCCCAACCGTAATCAGGAGCCTTGATCAAGGCGTACGTGAGGCAAAACATGGCCGTCGAAATGGTTAGCGTGCCTACCCAGTCGATTCTTTTGTCTGTGGAGGGGTCATGAGATTCTTGGATATAGCGGAGGGTGAGGACGATGCTTAGGATGCCCAGAGGAACATTGACGAAGAAGATCCAGGGCCAGCTCAGTACATCGATAAGAATTCCGCCCAATGCGGGGCCGCTAGCCGCAGCCAAGCCGGATACGGCCCCCCAGATCCCGATGACGATCCCGTGCATTTCCTTAGGGAATGTCGAGGTAGTCAGCGGAACCGTAACCGGCACAATGATCGCTCCGGCCAATCCCTGTATAATACGGCAAACTACTAAAGCTTCACTCGAAGGCGCAAGCCCAGCTGCTAATGAGGAGAGGGTAAAGATGGAGAGTCCGATGAGGAAAAGCTTTTTTCGACCGAATTGGTCGGCAAGCCGTGCGGCGGTCAGAATGAAGACGGCAAAGGCGAGGTTGTAGCCGTTCATGACCCAGGAGATCTCGCTGACGGAGGCGGAATAGCTGCGCATCATTTCAGGTAGAGCGATGTTCACGATCGTCGTGTCCAACAGAGCCATAAAAAAGCCAAGTACGATTGCGCAAAACGAGAGGGTGGAGCGTTTGGTCCATTTCATGGAGAGGCCTTCTTTCTGCTCAAAATATGAACTATGTTTCATATACGATAATATGAACTTTATTTCATTTTTGTCAATCAAAAAATGCAGCTTTTTCTCCGGGCATGTCCATCGATGAGTGCTTGCAGTGCGAACCGATGTCTTTTAGAATGCGAAGAGAAGGGAGACGAAAAGATATGGAACCAAAGGATCGAGTTCGTACCCCGCGGCAAGAACGAAGCATGAAGACAAAGACAGCGATTCTTCACGCGGCTATCCAGATTTTCTCGGAAAAAGGCTATCACGCCACCAACACGAAAGAGATTGCAGCAGCTGCTGGTGTATCTACGGGCAGCGTATATTCCTATTATGCGGACAAGCGGGCGATCTTCCTGGATGCCGTGCTTTTATACAATCGCGAATTTGTCGACCGGATGGAGCGGGAACTGGGCGATATTGATATCAAGGTAGAAGATAAGAGAACGGTGCTGCCCAAGCTGATCGAAAGCTTGATTAACGCTCATCAAGTGTTTAAGAGCTTCCACAATGAAATGAAGGTCTTGTACTACTCCGATCCCGTTGTACGCCACTTGATGGATGAGCAGTACGAACGCAGCCGGGAGATGACGGTTCGGCACATGTACCATTGGGGGGACGAGCTTACCTTGAGCGATCCGGAAGCGGCTGCCTTTGTCGTTTTTGAAGCGATCAGCCAGGTGGTGGATATGCTCGTCTTCTCAAAAGTACCTGTCTCGGAGGAACGCATCAAAAAGGCTCTCAGCGCCATGGTAGAGAGCTACCTCATGAGTCCGGACGAATCCGAGCACGAAGAGAAAGTCAGCAAGGGATAAGGAGCCAGGTCCAGGGAAGCCTAACAAAGCACTTTGGATAAAGCGGAGGGAATCCGGCCATGACCTACGCAATTCCCCTATTTACCGCCCTGCTGGTCGTGCTCTTGCTCATCCCCCCCATTCGAGCTCTCGCGCTTCGAACCGGCTTTGTGGATCGGCCAGGAGGAAGGAAGATTCACGGCCAGCCGATTCCCCTGCTCGGCGGAACTGCGATCTACCTCGGGGTTATCGTGTCGGTTCTGCTGTACGCCGGGTGGACGGCTCAAACGAAAACGATCCTTACCGGGGGAACGCTGATGGCCTTAACCGGTCTTTTGGATGACTCCTGCAAGGCGAAGGGGAAGGACTTCCCTGTCTGGCCAAGGCTCATCCTTTACTTGGCGGCAGCCGGTATCCCTCTCTTGTATGGAATCGGGATCAGCAGCGTACGAGGGTGGGAGGGGCAGATCGCGTTCCCGCAGGCGGTGATTTGGATCGGGACCATCCTCTGGATGTTCGCGATTCCGAATATGATCAATTTCATCGATGGAGTAGACGGGCTCGCCTCCGGCATTGTGTCCATCGCCTCGGCTGCGCTGTTTTTGGCTGCGCTGTGGCAGAGGCAGCCGGAGTCCGCGGTGCTTGCCGCCATCCTCTTCGGGGTAAGCCTCGGATTTTTGGCTTACAACTTTTACCCGGCACGCATCTTCATGGGGGATTCCGGGGCCGTATTTCTTGGCTATACGATCGCGGTGTTGGCGGTGAATGGCTCCTTTAAGAGTGCAACGGTCATCTCGCTGGCGGTTCCGGTATTGGCGCTGGGGGTTCCAATCTTCGACACCGCTCAGGTGTTCCTGCGGCGGCTCTTGAAGGGGAAGGGGCTTCACCGGGCAGACAACCTTCACACGCATCATTTGCTCATGCGGTGGGGGCTGAGTCAGACGCAAACGGTCGCCTTCTTGTATTTAGTGGAGCTGGCATTTACGCTTCTTGCGGTTATTTTGCTGCTCCTTTATCCATCCCTGTAACCTCTGCGACCTGTCGCGGGGGTTTTATTTTGCCGGAAAAATGGGGTATCATGGAGAAAAACAGCGGATCGGAGCATACGGAGATGAACTGGGAGAGGCTGGCGGAGCAACTGGAGAGTAAGCTCGGAGCATCGGTTGAACTCCGGGTGGAGCCCTTAGGGGAGAACGAGGAAAGGGAAGGGAGAAGCCACCTGCGGACTTATCTTCTGGAAGAGCAGGCGGAAGAACGGCTCATGCTGGCTGTGGCATTGGACGGGATCACGGACCGGGAGGATGCACTCATTGAGCTCGCCATTGAGGCGTATCGGAGTGTAGATTCCTCCGCTTTCGAGCAAGAGGGAGAAGCCCGGGATGAGGAGGAGCAGAGCATTGGCTTCTTGCGGGACTGGATCGTCCAGCACCTGGAGAATGGTCAGCTGTCCGCCGAGCTTCCGGAGCCCTTCGCCTCACGGGTCGGGAAGCTGAAAACCTGTATACCGCTTGTCATTACAGGGGAATTCTCGGCGGTCAGAAAACAGTTGCCCAATCGGGAGCTGAAGCGGCTGCTGGAGTCCTTTTTTGACACGGAGGTCCAGCTCATTCCTCTATCGGACAAGGAGTGGCTGCTGCTCGCCCCCGGCGCCCTTCTTTCCGATATGAGCGGCGAAGAGGGGACGGAGGAACGGATTGAGGATGGGCTCGGCGATTTCGCGGATGGACTGTATGACATGCTGTCGAGCGAATGGCTGGGGGAGTGCCACGTGAGCATCGATTACCCGCTTACGAGTGCCAAGGCGCTGCTGCCTGCTGTGCTCCACTTGAAGGAAGCCATTCAGCTCGGCAAAGCTTTTCATCCAGGAAGCAACATTCATTTTCCATGGAAGCTGCAGCTGGAGAAGCTGCTCACTGGAGTTCCCGAGGAGGAGAGGCTTCACTTTGTCAGCCGAGTGCTGAAGAGCCGAGATGCCCTGGAGGGCGAGCTTCTGACGACGCTGGAGAGCTTCTTTGCTCTGGAATGCAACGTCAGCGAGACGGCGAAGAAGCTCTACATCCACCGCAATACCCTTCTCTACCGGCTGGATAAGTTTAAGCAGGAGACCGGGCTCGATGTGCGGAGCTTTAATGATGCGGTATTGGTACGCACAGCTGTGCTATTGGATAAAGTCACGAAAAGGCAGTAGGTTTTTTTGTAGGGATTGTGCATAGCGTTTTCATTTCCAGTGGGGTAAGATATTCATGTATCAGTTAGGCATGATCAATTTATTTTTCGGGAGGAATATCGCATGGCTGGCGTTCGCTTAAACCACATTGTTAAGAAGTATCCCGGTAACCCAGAAGCTACGGTTAAAGATTTCCATTTGGACATTAAAGATAAAGAATTCCTCGTTCTGGTAGGGGCTTCGGGTTGCGGCAAGTCCACCACGCTTCGTATGATCGCAGGCCTGGAAGAGATCTCCGAAGGCGAGCTGTACATCGGCGACCGTCTCGTGAACGACGTTGCTCCGAAGGATCGCGACATCGCGATGGTATTCCAATCGTACGCTCTGTACCCGCACATGAACGTATACCAAAACATGGCATTCGGTCTGAAGCTGCGCAAGTTCAAGAAAGCCGACATTGACGCTCGCGTTCGTTCCGCTGCCAAGACTCTCGATATCGAACATCTTCTCGATCGTAAACCGAAGGCTCTGTCCGGTGGTCAACGTCAACGGGTTGCTCTGGGCCGCGCTATCGTCCGCGAACCGCAAGTGTTCCTGATGGACGAACCGCTCTCCAACTTGGACGCCAAACTCCGCGTACAAATGCGCGCAGAAATCACCAAGCTGCACAAGCGTCTCGGAACGACCTTCATCTACGTAACGCATGACCAGACGGAAGCCTTGACCATGGGTCAGCGAATCGTCGTTATGGATAAAGGCATCATTCAACAAGCGGCTACGCCGGAAGAAATCTACAACCACCCGGTAAACATGTTCGTTGCAGGCTTCATCGGATCCCCTTCGATGAACTTCCTGACCGGCAAGCTGGTTGACGAAAACGGAGCGCTTCGCTTCAAAACCGAAGGAGCCAACCTGGAAGTACCGGCAGGCCGCGCTCAAACCCTCCGCTCCAAAGGCTTTGTAAACAAGGAAGTAGTCCTCGGTGTTCGTCCGGAAGAGCTTCACGACGAGCCGATCTTCCTGGAAGGTTCCCCGAACTCGATCGTGAACGCTCACGTGGAAGTATCGGAAAACCTGGGTCATGAAATGTACCTCTACCTGAACGGAATCGGCACCGGATCGGTTATCGCCCGCGTCGATGCCCGCACGGCAGCCAAGGAAGGCAACAATGTTCGCCTCGCGATCGACATGAACAAAGTCCATTTCTTCGACAAAGAAACGACGGAATCGATCCTGGTTGAACGCTAATCAGTAGTAGGGTAAGCGCAAAGGGTCAGCCAAACGGCTGACCCTTTTTTGACGAATGAAGGGAAGGAGCCGGCTCTCACAAGTTCTAGGGGAGAGAGGCACAGGTTTTGTTGATTTCACTACTTAATTTCGATACGATGTAGCTAATGGAGAGAGAAGGAGCAGCGTGACATGGCCAAAAAAGTGAAGATCGCCGAACTGGTCAAACGGTTCAAGCTTGAAGTCGTCTGCGGCGAAGATGATCTGCAGCGTCAGATCACGGTATCGGACCTCTATCGTCCGGGCTTGGAAATTGCCGGTTACTTTAATTATCATCCCTCAGAGCGGATTCAGATTCTCGGAAAGACCGAGCTGACGTTCCTGATGACCTTAAGCGAGGATCAGCGCAAGGAACGGCTGGCCAAGCTATGCGATTCGGAGGAAACGCCCTGCATTCTCGTCACCCGGGGCTTGCCCGTACCGGACGAGCTGATTGAAATTGCGACAGCCAAGAAGCTTCCGATCGTACGGAGTACCATTCCGACGACGACGCTGTCCAGCCAGATGACCAACTTCCTCGAAACGAAGATGGCTCCGACCACGACCATTCACGGCGTTCTCGTCGACGTGTATGGCATTGGCGTGCTCATCACCGGTTCGAGCGGCATTGGCAAGAGCGAAACGGCCCTGGAACTGGTTAAGCGCGGCCACCGCCTTGTGACGGACGATTCCGTCGAAATCCGGCAGACGGCAGAGAATGTGCTGATCGGCAACCCGCCGGAGCTGATCAAGCACCTGCTAGAAATTCGCGGCGTCGGCATCATCAACGTGATGACGCTGTTCGGGGCAGGCGCGATCCGCAGCGACGTGAAGATCAACCTGGTCGTCAAGCTGGAAACCTGGCAGCAAGAGAAGCAATACGACCGCCTCGGGCTGGATGAAGAGACCACCCGCATCATCGACACGGACTTGCCGCTCATGACGATTCCGGTTCGCCCGGGACGCAACTTAGCGGTCATCGTTGAGGTAGCGGCCATGAATTACCGCCTGAAGCGCATGGGCTTCAATGCCGCGCTGCAGTTTGCCAACAAGCTGACAGAGACGATTGCCGAAGAATCGGAAAACCTGGAGTAATCCGCAGTACGCGGATAGCAAGGTAAGCATGAAACGGAGAGGAGCAAGAACATGGCATTGGCGTTGGATCGCATTGCGTTTTCCATCGGGAGCCTGTCGGTGACCTGGTACGGCATTATCTTGGCTTCGGCTGCGCTGGCCGGGCTCTTCCTGGCGATTCGGGAAGGGAAGCGATTCGGCATCATCCCTGATTTCTTCATGGACCTCCTGCTCATTGGGGTTCCATCCGCCATCGTGGGCGCACGGCTCTATTACGTCGCCTTCACCTGGAGCGAGTACCGCAACAACCTGATCGATATCTTCAAAATCTGGGAGGGCGGAATCGCCATCTACGGAGCGTTGATCGGTGCGTTCATCGGGGCGTATTTCTACATAAAGAAGAAGGGTTACACCTTCTGGCGCATCGCGGATATTTGCGCACCGAGCCTGCTTATCGGGCAGTTGATCGGCCGATGGGGCAACTTCATCAACCAGGAAGCCTATGGCAGCCCTGTGGATGAGAGCTTCCTCCGAAGCACGCTGCATCTTCCCAAGTTCATCGTAGACCATATGTTCATCATGGGGGAATATCATCACCCCACCTTCCTGTACGAATCACTGTGGAATCTTCTGGGGCTCCTGTTCCTCCTTTGGCTGAGAAGAAGGCCTTTCCTGCGCTCGGGAGAACTGCTGATCAGCTACCTGATGTGGTATTCCCTCGGCCGTTTCTTCATCGAAGCGTTGCGCACGGACAGCCTGATGTTCGCCGGCCCCAAATGGCTGGAGGGCTTGCTGGACGGTCTTTGGTCGCCGATGACGCTGCTGTTTGACCAAGGAGCAACGGAGATCGGCAAGAACATTCGCGTGTCGCAATTGCTCGCCGTACTCCTAATTCTCGGTGGAATTATCCTCATCATCTACCGTCGAAAAACGGGAGCGGCTTCGACCAAGTATCTCGATCCCATCGTCTCGCCCCGTGTGGCAGCGGCAACGGAAGGCCCCGCTGGGGGCGCAAGCCCTGCAGTCGCTGCAGGCACGCTTCCGGTTGTAGACGCGGTGGTGTATCCGCTTGAGTCAACAACGCCGGAGACGGCGGTTGACCCTGAGGAGGAGAACAACGAAGAAGCGGGAGAGCGGGAGGAAGGCGAGTGGACAGAAGGGGCGGCACCGGACGCAGAGCAAGGAGCTGCCGAGGAACCGGCTGTAGACACCGCACCGGATTCTGCGCCGGACTCGACGCCAGATTCGACACCCGATTCCACTTCGAATAACGAATCCTAAGTAACAGCCATGATTCTGAATACACAAGTAAATGAAGAAACGGTCAACGCCCCATACAGGCGCAGCCGTTTCTTCTTGTAATCAGGGCTTCATGGACATTTCATCCCCACTCTAAAGGAGAGCCTTATGTTCGATACGATTTTGTTTGATTTTGACGGAACGCTGGTGGACACCAACGAGTTGATCATCACAACCTTTCTTCATGTCCTGGAAGGGAAAACAGCGACACCGCTGACGAGGGAGACCATTATTCCCCGCATGGGCCTTCCGCTTCGCGAGCAGCTCCATCTCTTTTCCGGGCAGGAGGAGGTAGACGAGCTGATCCTGGCCTACCGCGCTTACAACCTTCAGGTTCACGATGAATTAATTCGCAAGTATCCTTATGTGGATGAAGTTCTTCGCGAGCTGCACGAGAACGGCATCCGAATGGGACTGGTAACGAACAAGGTCCGGATCACAACCGAAAAAGGGCTCAAGCTGATGGGCTACGACGCCTACATCACGGAGGCGGTGACCGCCGATGACGTGCAGGTCGGAAAGCCTGACCCCGAGGGGGTTCTGCAAGGAGTGAGCCTGTTCCAGTCCGATCCGGAAAAGACGCTCATGGTGGGGGACAGCCATTTTGACATTTTGGCCGGACAGCGCGCGGGTGTACGTACGGCAGGGGTAGCGTGGTCACTGAAAGGCGAAGAGTATCTGGCGGAGTATAACCCGGATTACATGCTGAAGGACATGCGCGACCTGCTTGCCATCACCGGAATAAAGAGGGATGTTCCGTGCCGAGAAAAGTAGAACGCTACCCGGTCACCGGGCCGAATTCGCTCTGGCAGGTGTATTCGACGGTCAGCCGCTGGAAGGCGATTCGTAATTTCATCTTCATTCAAGTGTCCCGCTACTCCCCCTCCCTTCGTCTGAAAAATGCAATCTACCGCCGTGTGCTCGGCATGCGGGTGGGCCGCCATACGGCTTTTGCGCTTATGGCGATGCCGGACGTGTTCTTCCCGGAGAGAATCACGGTGGGGGAGGATACGATCATTGGGTACAATACGACCATTCTCTGCCACGAGTACTTGACACATGAATACCGGCTTGGGGATGTGCGGATCGGGTCCCGGGTGATGATCGGCGCGGGCAGCATCCTTTTGCCGGGGGTGACCATTGGAGACGATGCGGTGGTAGGAGCGGGAACGGTGGTTGTGCGGGACGTAGCACCGGGCAGCTTTGTGGCGGGAAACCCGATGCAGGTCATTCGTCCAGGGCAGGGAGAAGCGATTGACGAGTAAAGGCAAGCGTGCTATGATAACAAAACGTTCTTTATCTTGCTAATATGGTAGCGAACTAAAGCGTTTGATTTCGAGCCGAACAAAGCGAGGGGAAACCGCTTGTCCAAGCCAAAAGGATTTGAGAAACCGACGGGCGTAAAGGATTACGTTCCCGAGGCGGTGGAACGGTTAAGACGGATCGAATTCCGCGTGCTGGACTGTATGAAGCGCTGGGGATACCAGCAGATCATCACGCCGACGCTGGAATTTTACGATACGGTGGGAACGGCGAGCGCCACAACCGACCGAAAATTGTTCAAGCTGCTGGACCAGAACGGACGTACACTCGTCTTGCGCTCCGATATGACGGCTCCGATTGCGCGGGTGGTCTCTTCACTTCTGAAGGAGGAGCCGCTTCCGCTCCGATTAAGCTATCACTCCAGTGTCTTTCGGGCTTTTGCCGAAGAGGCGGGGAAAGAATCGGAGTTCTTTCAAACGGGGGTAGAGCTGGTAGGCGATGCTTCTGCGGAGGCGGATGCGGAGGTAGTCGCCCTTGCGATTGCTTCGCTGGAAGCCGCCGGCATTACGGAGTTCAAGCTGGCGATCGGGCACATTGGCTTCCTGAACGGACTGCTGGAGGAATTGCTTCCGTGGCGGAACGAGGAGCAGGAATGGTTGAAGGAAAGCCTGATCAACCGCGACTATGTCGGCTATCGGAGAATTCTCTCTGAGATCGGACTGACCGGACGTTCGGCGGAAAAGCTGGAGGGGTTGCTTGCTCTGCACGGCGAAGGAGGCGGGCTAGAGGTAGCACGAGGCTTAACCCGCAATGCAGAAGCGCAGAAGGCGGTCGATCATCTGAGGAATGTTCTCGAGGTGCTCGATGCTTACGGAGTGTCGGACCGTGTACTCGTCGATCTGACGATGGTAGGCGACTTCAGCTACTACACGGGGATGACCTTTGAAGGATATGCCTCGGGACTTGGGTTTCCGGTGGTGAGCGGGGGGCGCTATGACAACCTGCTCAGCCAGTTTGGAAGACCGGCGCCTGCGACCGGCTTCGCCATCAAGACGAATCGAATCATGGAATGGGGAGCCGCTGCTTCTGAACAAGCGGAACGCACGACGATCCTATACCGCGCAGCCAAGAGACGGGAGGCGCTTGCCCAGGCGGCTGAGCTCCGTGCGGCCGGAAACGGGGTTGTGGTCACACGACTCGTACCGGACGGAGAGGGACTGCCGACGGTAGCCGGCAATCGGCTGATGACGTTCGAGTGAGGAAGGATGAAAAGCGATGGCGGACCTACTGAAAATAGCGATGCCGAAGGGGCGGATCAACAAGTCAGCCATTCGGCTGTTTCAAGCGGCAGGCTATCCCTTGCCGGACGACCTGGAGGAATCGCGCAAGCTCATCGTGACGGTTCCCGATGCGGGCATGGAATTCATTCTGGCGAAGCCGGTGGATGTCGCCACGTACGTCGAGTACGGGGCTGTCGATGTGGGCATTGTCGGCAAGGACGTGCTTCTGGAAGAGAATCGCGACGTCTATGAGTTGCTCGATCTGGGGATTGCCCGCTGCCGGATGTCGGTCATCGGGCTGCCCTCCTACCAGCCGGAGCTTCATCCCCGAGTGGCGACGAAGTATCCGAATGTAGCGTCGGATTACTTCCGCCGCCAGGGACAGCAGGTTGAGGTGATCAAGCTGAACGGCTCCATCGAGCTGGCCCCCTTGATCGGCCTTGCGGACCGCATCGTCGACATGGTGGAGACCGGACAAACCTTGCGGGAGAACGGCCTGGTCGAGCTAACCACGATCTTCCCGGTAACGAGCCGCCTCATTGCGAATCGCGTCAGCTATCGGATGAAGAACGAGCCGATCGAGCGGCTGTGCCGCCGGCTCACGGAAGTGATAGAGCATACAGTCAAGTAGAGAGGACGGGACGAGTCATGCGGATTATCGATGCGGATTCCTTCACGCTGGAGCGGGAGGTAGACAGCGGAACAGCGGAGCAGAGCCGCGCAGTTGCGGATATTCTGGAGGCGGTGCGCCGGGAAGGGGATGCGGCGCTGCTTCGCTATACGGAGAAATTCGACGGCGTTAGGCCGGAGAATCTTCGCATCACGGAGCAAGAGCTTCAAGAAGCTTATGCCGAGGTGGATGATGAATTTCTCGCCGCCCTGCGGGAAGCAGCGGCCAACATCCGCGCCTTCCACGAAAAGCAGAAGCGCAACACGTGGATGGACCTGTCGCCCAGCGGCACGATGCTCGGCCAGATGATCCGCCCGCTCCGTCGGGTAGGCCTGTATGTGCCGGGCGGCAAAGCGGCCTACCCGTCCTCTGTGCTGATGAACGCGATTCCCGCCCAGGTGGCGGGCGTGCCGGAGGTCGTCATGGTGACGCCTCCCGCGACGGCCGGGGTTCCGGGCGTGAATCCGTACGTGCTCGTGGCCGCTGCCGAATGCGGCATCACGGAAATCTATCGCGTGGGCGGCGCCCAGGCAGTGGCGGCACTCGCCTACGGCACGGAAACGATCGCCCGCGCGGACAAGATCGTCGGTCCCGGCAACATCTATGTCGCTCTTGCCAAACGCCAGGTGTTTGGCGCGGTCGACATCGACAGCATCGCCGGACCGAGTGAAATTGTCGTGCTGGCGGACGACAGCGCGAAGCCGGCGTATATCGCCGCGGATCTGCTGTCGCAAGCAGAGCACGACGAGATGGCGTCCGCTGTGCTGGTGACGCCTTCGGCGGCGCTCGCTCAGGCGGTACAGCAGGAGGTCGAGCGGCAGCTCGCCGCTCTCCCGAAGCGGGACATCGCCGGCGCGTCCATCCGCGACTACGGCGCCATCCTCCAGGTACGGGACCTGGAGGAAGGGGTCCGTGTCGTGAATCGCCTTGCCCCCGAGCACCTGGAGGTGGTGACGGAGGCGCCGTTCGACCTGCTCGGGCAGATCGAGAACGCCGGCGCGATCTTCCTCGGGCCGTACAGCTCCGAGCCGGTGGGCGATTATTTCGCCGGCCCGAACCATGTGCTGCCGACGAACGGCACGGCGCGCTTCTCCTCGCCGCTCTCGGTGGATGACTTCATCAAGAAATCGAGCATCATTCACTACAGCCGGCAAGACCTACTAACACACGGCGCGAAGATCGTGAAGCTTGCCAGAGGAGAAGGGCTGGACGCGCATGCAGAGGCGGTCGCCGTTCGGCTGAGAGAGGAAGGAGGGGAAGCCTGATGGAGACGAAGAAGGAGCGAGTGGCAAGCATAGCCCGCAAGACCGGCGAGACAGACATCGAGCTGGCCTTCGGCATCGACGGCAGCGGTCAAGTGGAGCTGGAGACGGATGTCCCTTTTCTGAATCATATGCTTGACCTGTTCGCCCGACACGGGCAATTCGACCTGAAGGTGAAGGCAAAAGGGGATGTAGAGGTCGACGATCACCACACCGTCGAGGACATCGCCATCTGCTTGGGGCAGGCACTCCGCGAAGCACTCGGCGACAAAGCCGGTATCAAGCGCTACGCCAGCGTCTTCATTCCGATGGACGAGGCACTCGCTCAGGTCGTGCTTGACTTGAGCAATCGGCCGCATCTGGAATACCGCGCGGAGTATCCCTCCGCCCAGATCGGTAGCTTCCAAACCGAGCTCGTGCACGAGTTTCTGTGGAAGCTGGCGCTCGAAGCGCGAATCACGCTTCATGTGATCGTGCATTATGGCCGCAACACCCACCATATGGTGGAGGCGGTGTTCAAAGCGCTCGGCCGTGCGTTGGATGAAGCGACGGGCTATGACCCGCGCGTGAAGGGCGTTCCTTCGACGAAGGGAGTGCTGTAGCATGATCGCCATCGTCGATTACGGGATGGGCAACCTGCACAGCGTCTCGAAGGCGATCGAGCGGCTCGGTGCGGAAGCGTTCGTAACCGCCGATGAGCGTGAGATTTTATCCGCCTCCGGCGCCATTCTTCCCGGCGTCGGCGCGTTTGGAGACGCGATGGCTGAATTGACGGCGAGTCGCCTGGACGAGGTCGTTCGCCGGTACGCTGCGAGCGGCAAGCCGCTTCTCGGCATCTGCCTGGGCATGCAGCTGCTGTTTGCCGAGAGCGAGGAGCACGGCGCGCATGCCGGGCTCGGACTCCTGCCGGGAAAGGTGATCCGCTTTGAGGGCAGCTACAAGGTTCCGCACATGGGGTGGAACAAGCTGAACTTCCTTCAGCCGAGCCCGCTCACAGCGGGAGTGGAGGAGGGACACGTCTACTTCGTCCATTCCTATCATGCGTTGCCGGAGCAGCCGAGCGACCTGCTTGCGGTCACGGACTATTATCAGCCGGTCACGGCCATCGTCGGTCGGGACAACGTCTACGGCATGCAGTTTCATCCCGAGAAGAGCGGTGCGGTCGGGCTGCAGCTGCTCGGGAACTTTGTGAGAATGTGCGGGCAATAAGCAGCAAGCAAACTTAAAACAGCGGGCAGGCAGTCCCAAGGTAGTCCAGGGCTGACCATCGGCCATGAGCGCAAGAGAATCGAAACGGGAGACAAACAAGGGGGAGAGCGGGTTGGCATTCATCATCTATCCGGCCATCGACATTCGCGGAGGCAAATGCGTGCGGCTGGTTCAGGGAGATTACAAGCAAGAAACCGTCTACCGCGACCGCCCCGAGGAAGCGGCGGAGGAATGGGTCACGGCGGGAGCGGAATGGATCCATCTCGTCGACCTGGACGGGGCGCGGGAAGGTAGGCCGGTGAACCATGCGGCCATCGGTGCCATTGCAGGAGCAACGGGCATTCCGGTCCAATGCGGCGGCGGCTTGCGCACGCTGGAGGATGTCGCCCTTCTCGCCGACCTCGGGGTATCCCGGGTCATCCTCGGCACGGCTGCGATCGAAGACCGTGCCTTTGTGGAAGAGGCGCTTGCCCGTTATGGGGATCGTGTGGCGATCGGCATCGACGCTCGTAATGGCTATGTGGCTACCCGAGGCTGGCTGACCACATCCGAGGTGAAGGCCGAGGAGCTGGCCAAGGAGCTTGCACAGGCTGGAGCTCGGACGTTCATCTTCACCGATATCTCTCGCGACGGGATGATGCAGGGACCGAACGTCGAAGCGATCATCCGTTTGGCGCAAGCCTCCGGGCGTGAGGTCATTGCTTCGGGCGGCGTCAGCCGCTACGAGGATTTGGAAAAGCTCGCCCGGCATGAGCGAGACGGGGTGGCCGGCGCCATCGTCGGCAAGGCGCTTTACACCGGCCAGATCGAGCTCGGGCAAGCGCTCGCCGGCCTGCGCGAGGCCTAACCTGCCGGATAGGCAACTTTTCGATGCGAAGGAGGACGGCCCGATGCTGGCCAAACGGATTATTCCCTGTCTCGACGTGAAGGACGGACGTGTCGTCAAAGGGGTCAATTTCATCAACTTGCGGGATGCCGGCGATCCGGTGGAACTGGCCGCCTTGTACGACCGGGAGGGAGCCGATGAGCTCGTCTTCTTGGATATCTCGGCATCTGTCGAGGGAAGAGCGACGATGGTGGAGGTCGTTCGCCGGACGGCAGGAGAGATCGCGATTCCGTTCACCGTCGGCGGCGGAATCGCCAGTGTCGACGACATGAAGCGGCTCCTTCGCGCCGGAGCGGACAAGATCGGCATCAACACGGCGGCGATCCTGCGCCCGGAGCTGATCGCGGAAGGGGCGCGGCGCTTCGGCAACCAGTGCATCGTAGTAGCGGTCGACGCTCGCTATAATCGTGAATGGGGCGAATGGGAAGTGTTTACGCACGGCGGGCGGAAACCGACCGGCATTCGCGCCTTGGACTGGGTAGCGCGGGCGGAGGAGCTGGGGGCGGGAGAGCTGCTCCTCACGAGCATGGACGCCGACGGAACGAAGGACGGCTTTGATCTGCCTCTCACCAAGCAGGTGGCGAACCGCGTGGGCATTCCGGTCATCGCCTCCGGCGGTGCGGGAAACGCCAAGCACTTTGCCGACGTATTCCGAGAGGCTCAAGCCGATGCCGCACTGGCTGCTTCGATCTTCCATTACAAGGAAGTGTCCATTCCGGACGTGAAAGCAAGCCTGAAGAAGGAAGGAGTCGAGATCCGATGACGGAATCCTTGAAGGAGAATGAAGCTGCACATCAACCAGTCAATGGGGAGCTGGCAAGCGAGGAAGGCCTTGTCGCCATCCGGTGGGATGAACGGGGACTCATTCCCGCTATCGTTCAGGATGCGCTCAGCAAGGAGGTGCTTACCCTTGCCTATATGAACGAAGAGTCTCTGCAAAGGACGCTCTCCTCGGGTGAAACCTGGTTCTGGAGCCGTTCCCGGCAGGAGCTTTGGCACAAGGGGGCAACCTCCGGCAACACGCAGCAGGTGCAGGCCATTCGCTACGACTGCGATCAGGACGCGCTGCTCGTGCAGGTCATCCCGGCAGGGCCGGCATGCCACACAGGAGCCTACTCGTGCTTCTCAGGAGAATTGAAGCTGGCCGGCCGTGATCAAGCCTCGGAAGAGTGGACGACGGAGGAGGCGGAAAAGGCGGGCTTGGCTGCGCAAGGACTCGATCGCAGCGTCACGCGCGGTGCTGATCGCTTCCGCATTCTCAGCGTGCTGGAGGAAGTGATTGCGCGCCGGGATGCAGAACGCCCGGAGGGAGCGTACACGACCTATCTGTTTGAGCGGGGACTCGACAAGATTCTCAAGAAGGTAGGAGAAGAGACCGCCGAGGTGATCATTGCTGCGAAGAACCATAGCGCCGATGAGCTTCGCTACGAAGCGAGCGACCTCCTGTTCCACCTCCTCGTTCTTTTGCGGGAGCAAAAGCTGCCGCTCGATGATGTGCTTGCCGAGCTGGATCGGCGTCACAACAAGTAAAGGGTACGGGCATGCCTCCTTCCTCCGGGTAAGGGGGCTTCTTGTCTTTCTATGCAAAATCAACGATTTTTTTGGGCGTTTTTATCTCGAAACCCAACTTTCCCTTTTGTAAAATGGAATGGAACAGGTATAATTGTACCGTGACGATTTCTATGACAGTTTGTTGACAATCCCAAGTGTGACGCGCACGCGTCAGGTTTTTTGATTACACTGGGAAAGGACAAGCCAGAGGCAGGGGTTGTCTTAAGGCCGGTCTGTTGGCCTGAACTCGAGGATTCGCCAGCATCTTTCGCGGTGTCTGGTACTTTTTCGAGGGATTCATCTGCCATACAAGAGTGGATCGCACCATTACTAGGAGGTCTAAAATGAACGGCAATTTGAAGATTTTCTCGGGTTCATCGAATCCAAAACTGGCAGAGGAGATATCCCGCGTACTGGATCGTCCCTTGGGGAAAGTGAAGCTTTCTCGCTTCAAGAGCGGCGAGTTGTACTGCTTGTACGAAGAACCGGTCCGCAACTGCGACATCTTTATCGTGCAGACCTTCTCTCACCCGATCAATGAGCATTTTGTCGAATTGCTCGTCATGATCGATGCTGCCAAACGGGCTTCCGCCCGCACCATCAACCTGGTCATTCCCTACTACGGCTACTCGCGCCAAGAGCGCAAAGCAGCTCCGCGGGAACCGATTTCTGCGAAATTGGTTGCCGATGTGCTCACCACGGCCGGAGCAGACCGGGTGATTACGGTGGATCTTCACGCTGCCGCCATTCAAGGCTTCTTCAATATCCCGGTCGACCACCTCACGGCGCTCGATCTCATCAGCGATTACATCCGCAAAAAGGACATCCCGAATCCGATCGTGGTATCGCCGGATGCCGGCCGCGCTACGACAGCCGAACGTCTGGCCAATATCTTGAATGCTCCGTTCGCGATCATGATCAAGAAGCGCCCGGCGCATAACGAATCCGTGATCACCCACGTCATCGGGGAAGTCGAAGGCTATACTCCGATTATCATCGAGGACATGATCGACTCGGGCGGCACCATCGTCAACGTGGTCGAGGGCCTTAAGGAACGCGGCGCCGGTGACTCCTATGTCTGCGCGACGCATCCGATCTTTTCCGGACCGGCCCTGCAGCGGCTTGACCATCCGAACATCAAGGAAGTGGTCATCACGGACACGATCGCCATTCCCGATGACCACTCGTCCCGATTCAGCGTCATCTCGGTTGCGCCTCTTCTGGCCAATGCGATCCACATTGTCATTGAGGGCGGTTCGATCAGCTCCCTGTTCAAATATGGCGGGGTTTAAGAGTACAGATTGGGCAAGCGGGTTCTTGGAGGAGGTGCTGACCCGTGAGTAAGAATATCGCGCTTGAGCGCAAAACGAAACAGAAGGTCATCCCGCTCAAAATCGACGCGACCTTTTTCTTCGAGCGGGCCGTTCGTTCTCTGGATCGCTGCCATTACGATAAAGCTTTGAAATACTTCCGCCGCGCTGTGGAGTACGAGCCGGACAATGCTGTCAATCACTGCAACCTGGCGGGCGTGCTGGCCGAAATCGGCAACTTTGAGGAGTCGAATGCCATTCTCCTCGGCATCCTGGAGAAGCTTGATCCCGGCATGGCGGAATGTCATTACTATCTGGCGAATAATTATGCCAACATGGACGATTTCGAGGCGGCGGAGCAAGCGGTGCTCCGCTACCTGGAGACGGACGAGGACGGCATCTATGTAGAAGAAGCGGAGGAGATGGTCGAGCTCCTCTCCTACGAGCTCGGTCGTCCGGTGCAGATTCGTTCGGTGCGGAGTCGGGGCGGTGTGTACGAGCATGACGAAGCGCGCCGCCTGTTGGAGGAAGGGCGCTTTGTGGAAGCGACCGGGGTGCTGCAAAAGCTTGTGAAGAAGTATCCCGAGTTCCTTGCGGCACGCAACAACCTGGCGCTCGGGTTTTATTACCTCGGTGATTTTGAGCAGGCCCTTCAAACGGTGTTTGATGTGCTCAAGATCGACGAGGGGAATTTGCATGCCCTTTGCAACCTGGCGATCTTCTATCAGCATCTGGGCGAAACGGAGAAGCTTGCGGAACTGAGTGAACAGCTACGCAAAACCTACCCGTTCCATCCCGAATACTTGTTCAAGCTCGCCACGACGATGGGCATCCTGGGCGACCATGAGACGGCCTATCGCTTGTTCCACCGTCTCCTGAAGATAGGAGCGGAAGAACAGGACCCGAGCTTGTACCATTACACAGCGGTCGCTGCGTATAACACCGGCCGTTTTGAAGAGGCGCGCAAGCGCTGGAAGCAGGTCGGCAAGCTCGATCCGGGAGCGGAGATCGCCCGATTCTATCTGGAGCAGTTGGAGCGCGGGGAACACGAGGGTGTCTTCCTTCACTACCACTACCACCTTCCCTTCGAGCAAAAGGTGCTGGCAACAGCCCAAGAAGGGGAAGCCTCGCTGTCGGACAGCATCAAGCGTGATCCGCTGGTGCGGTCGTCCTTTTTCTGGGGGCTGCGTCATGGTGATGCTCAGACGAAGCTGCAGGTGATTCAGGCCTTCGGGGCGATTGCGGACGAGGAAGCGCAGTCGGCGCTTCGCAGCTTCCTGCTGGAGCCGGAGGAGAGCGATTCCCTCAAACGAATTGCGCTCTTTGCCCTCCGCAGCATGGGGGATTCCGAGCCGCTTCCCATCCTTCTGTCCGGGACGAAACGGACGATCGGAACGGCTCCCTATACGCCTTCTCTCCCGGTATGGGAGGAGGACTGGCAGGCGGTGCTGACCCTCGCTCATCAACAGATGGCGAAGCGTTACGATCTGGTGCAGCAATGTGATTTGGAATCGCTCTGGGTGGAATACTTGACCTGTGTGTACCCGGTGAAGCCGCGAATCGCCAAAATCGAAGGCTGGTCGGCCGCACTCGAATACTTGACGGCGAAGATGCACCGGCGGGCCATCTCCTTCGAGGAGGTAGCCGGTCGCTACGGCATCTCCGCTGCCACCGTCAGCCGCACGGCTCGCCGCATCGATGAGGCCTGCCGTCTGATGGAGAAGGTAGCCCCGATGGGGAACCGTTCATCGGACGAAGCGGGCGACGGTTCGGATAACCCGACCCCGTAATTCGTGAAATCAGGAGGAAGCTGCCATGTACAAAAGCATCATTATCGGAACGGGGCCTTCCGGCCTTACCGCTGCGATTTATTTGGCTAGAGCAAACCTGAGTCCCCTTGTGATTGAAGGGCCGGAGCCCGGCGGGCAATTGACCACAACGACGGAAGTGGAGAACTTCCCAGGCTTTCCAAACGGGATACTCGGCCCGGAGCTGATGGCCAATATGCGAAGCCAAGCTGAGCGCTTCGGGGCCGCCTTCCGCTCCAGCTGGGTCGTGAAGGTGGACCTGTCCGCCAAGCCCTACAAGCTTACGCTGGAGAACGGCGAGGTGTTGGAGACGGAGACGGTCATTCTCTCCACCGGCGCATCGGCGAAGCTCCTGGATATTCCGGGAGAGAAGACGAGTATCGGCCGCGGCGTCAGCACCTGCGCGACCTGTGACGGCTTCTTCTTCCGGGGCAAGAAGATCATTGTGGTCGGCGGCGGTGACTCGGCGATGGAGGAAGCCCACTTCCTCACCCGCTTCGCGAGTGAAGTGCGCGTGGTTCACCGCAGAGAAGAGCTGCGTGCCTCCAAGATCATGCAGGATCGCGCTCGTGAGAATGAGAAGATCGTATGGAGCCTGAACCACACACCGCTCGAAGTTCTCTGCGAGGATCGGGTGACCGGCCTCAAGGTCCGGAACAACGAGACCGGAGAAGAGGAAGTGCTGGAGACGGACGGCCTCTTCGTCGCCATCGGTCATCACCCGAATACGGCCTTTCTGGAAGGCCAAGTGGAAACCGACGAGCACGGCTACATCCTCGTCAAGCCGGGGACGACCCGTACGAACGTACCGGGGGTCTTCGCCTGCGGCGATGTGCAGGATCAACGGTATCGGCAGGCGATCACCGCTGCGGGCAGCGGCTGCATGGCCGCCCTCGATTGCGAGAAATACCTCGAAGGGGAAATGGTTCACGACTGGAGCCATTTGCTCGGAGAGAAAGCTTGACGATTGCCGGATAGAAAGGAAATTACGGGAAGCTCCGTTAGGAAGGAGCTTCCCGTTTTATTCCGGCGAGCCGCCTCCAAACCGGCTTGTGATTGCGGCTTTTTTTGCTGACTGAGCGGGCTTTTGAAGCCATCCTTTCTTGACCGCACCCCGGCTAAGCTTTATAGTGGGAACAGAAGTGTTAGGATCCACTCCTCATGTCAATTGACCTGCATGGCCCGGAACATGAATCCGGTCCCTGTATTGTCATGTCTGGAGGAGTCCGGGATCAGGGGAATCAGGAAAGCATATCAAGGGTAGAGGTGACATTGGAATGTCTGGAAAAGTGTATGTCGGTGTCGATCTGGGCGGAACCGCCATCAAGGTCGGACTTTGTGATGAGAGCGGCAAGCTGCTGCAAACCTACGAAGGACCGACCGGTGCCGAGCTGGGTTCGGACGAAGTGATGGAGAGAATTGCGCAGTACATCCGCCTGCTGGTTGAGGAGTCGCCCTTCAAGTGGGAAGACGTTGCCGGGATCGGCGCCGGTTTGGCAGGCTTTCTGGACATTCCGGAAGGCATCGTCCGGTTTTCTCCGAACTTGAAATGGCATGACGTTCCGGTCAAGAAAATTCTGGAGCAGAAGCTCGACAAACCGGTGACCATCGACAACGATGCAAACGTAGCAGCTCTTGGGGAAGCTTGGAGCGGAGCGGGAGCGGGCATCTCCAATGTCGTCTGCTATACCCTCGGAACCGGAGTCGGCGGCGGTATTATCATCGGCGGCAAAATCTATCAAGGCTTTGCCGGCATGGCTGGCGAGCTTGGCCATATGTCCGTCGTACCGGATCTCGAAGCCATTCAATGCGGATGCGGCCAAATGGGCTGCCTGGAGACGGTATCGTCCGCGACCGGCATTGTCCGTATGGCGAGGGATGCCGTCCAACGCGGCGACAAGACGTCGCTTGCGATGATCCAAAACATAACGGCGAAGGACGTCTTCGACGCGGCGAAGGTCGGCGATGAAGTAGCCCTTCGCATCGTCAATCGTGCCGCTTATTACATCGGACGCTCGATGGCGGCCATCGCCGTCGTGTTGAACCCGCAGCGATTCATCGTCGGCGGCGGGGTCTCCAAGGCAGGAGAAATCCTGTTCCAACCGATCCGAGAAATCTTCCGCAAGTACACCCCTCTGCAGGTTCAGGAAAATGTCGATATTGTACCGGCCACGCTCGGAAACGACGCCGGCATCGTCGGTGCAGCCGGCCTTAACCTTCGGTAAGATATGCTGCAAAGCGCGGGCCGCCCGACGGGATTTTTCCGGAGGGCGGCTTTGGGCTAGTCGCTCATAACTACCACTTGGGGATGAAGCGACTATAGCATGGTTACAAGCCCTGAAACGGTCGGCTAGCAGGCGAGAATCGCCTGAAGCTTAGCCGCGCTCCCCTACAACGGAAACGGCCAAGGAGGGATTTCAAATGGAAGAACGAATCGCGTTAGCCAAGCTCGTCATCATCACGGGCATGTCCGGCGCCGGCAAGACCATCGCAGTGCAAAGCTTGGAAGACCTCGGGTTCTTCTGCGTAGACAATCTTCCTCCCGTCCTCATTCCCAAGTTCGCCGAACTGATCGAGCAGTCGAATGGCAAGATCGGCAAGGTTGCCCTCGTCATCGACCTGAGGGGTCGCGAATTCTTCCGTGCGCTGACGGAATCGCTGCATGCCCTTCAGGAGAACCATACCATCAGCTTTGAGATTCTATTCCTCGACGCGACGGACTCCGTCCTCGTTCAGCGATATAAGGAAAGCCGCCGCCGCCATCCGCTGGCCCCCGGAGGGGCTCCGCTGGAAGGCATCCAACAGGAGCGCAAGCTTCTCGAGGAGCTGAGGGGGCTCGCGAGCCAATCCATCGACACCAGCAGCCTGAAGCCCGGCCAGTTGAAGGAGATCATCACCTCCCGCTTCACCCATCTGGGGAGCGAGGGGCTCGTGCTGAATGTCATCTCCTTCGGCTTTAAATACGGAATTCCCATCGATGCCGACCTTATCTTCGACGTGCGCTTTCTTCCGAACCCGCACTACGTGGATACGCTTCGGCCCCTTACCGGGCAGGACCCGGATGTGTACGAGTATGTCATGAAGTGGACGGACACACAGGAATTTCTCATCAAACTGCTTGACCTGCTCCACTTCCTCATTCCCCAGTATCGGAAGGAAGGCAAGAGCCAGGTCGTCATCGGCATCGGCTGTACAGGCGGCAAGCACCGCTCGGTAGCCATTGCTGAATACTTAGGCAGACGCATCGGCGAGAGCGAGACGGAGACCGTCCGCGTCAGCCACCGTGATGCAGAGCGAGACCGGAGGTAGAAGAATTGACGGAACCCATGACTGAGATGGAACCTGTCCCTCATGTCGTCGTCATCGGCGGCGGCACGGGGTTGTCCGTCATGCTGCGCGGCTTAAAGAAAAAGCCGATCGACATCACCGCCATCGTCACCGTTGCCGATGACGGCGGCAGTTCCGGCGTGCTGCGCGATGAGCTGCAGATTCCCCCTCCGGGCGATATCCGCAACGTCATGAGCTCGCTCGCCGACGCGGAGCCGCTGCTGTCGCAGCTGCTCCAATACCGCTTCAAGCAGGTGGACGGCCTGATCGGCCACCCGCTGGGCAACCTGATCCTCGCGGCGCTCAGCGACATCACCGGCGACTTCGTCGGTGCGGTGCGCGAGCTGAGCCGCGTGCTTGCCGTTCGCGGCCGCGTGCTCCCGGCCGCGGACATTCCCATCGTCCTCCGCGCCGAGATGGAGGACGGCACCATCGTGACCGGCGAATCGAAGATTCCCCAGGCCGGCGGACGCATCAAGCGCATCTCCATCGAGCCGGCGGATGTGGCGCCCTTGCCGGATGCGATTGAAGCCATTCGCAGGGCGGATGCCATCGTATTCGGGCCGGGCAGTCTGTACACGAGCATCATCCCGAACCTGCTCGTCCCCGATATCGCGAGCGCGATTACGGAATCGAATGCCCTCAAGATCTACATCTGCAACGTCATGACCCAGCCCGGCGAGACCGATTCCTATTCGGTGAGCGACCACATCGATGCGGTATACGACCACATCGGCAAGCCCATCTTCGATTACGTGCTCGTCAACAACGGCGACATTCCGCCGGAGGTCAAGCAGAAGTATTCCGAGGAGGGGGCGGCTCCTGTCACCTACGATCCGGAGGATGCGGAGCGCCAGGGCTACCAGGTCATCGCCGACGAGCTCGTTTATTTTCATACGTACTTGCGGCATGATGCCGACAAATTGAGCCATCATATTTATCGACTGGTAGAAGGTTGGATGGCGCGAAAGAGGTGAGACCCGTGTCCTTTGCGGCGCAGACCAAAAAAGAACTCACCCTGCTGGAAAGCGGGGGCTGCTGCGAAACGTCCGAGCTCGCCGCGCTTATTCGCATGAATGGATCCGTTCAGAAGACGGGGCAGCGGATTGTTCTCGACATCTCCACGGAGAATGCGGCGATTGCGAGACGAATCTACCTGCTGCTCAAAAAGCTGTACCAGGTCCACACCGAACTGCTGGTGCGCAAAAAAATGCGCCTCAAGAAAAACAACGTCTACATGGTTCGCGTACCCGTTCGGGTCCAGGAGATTTTGTCGAGCTTGAAGATCGTGTCAAACGAAGGCTTTTTGTTTACGCCGGGGATCGACAAGGATCTTATCAAGAACAACTGCTGCAAACGCGCGTATCTGCGCGGGGCCTTCCTCGCAGGAGGGTCCGTCAATAACCCGGAAGGCTCGTCCTATCACCTGGAGATCGCCTCGATGTATGAGGAGCACTGCCATGCGTTAGTTCAACTGGCCAACCGGTTCGACCTGAACGCCCGCTGCATCGAGCGGAAGAAGGGCTTCATCTTCTACCTGAAGGAAGGGGAGAAGATCATTGAGTTCCTGAACCTGATTGGAGCTCACCAGGCCCTTCTGCGGTTTGAGGATGTCCGCATCATGAAGGACATGCGCAATTCCGTGAACCGGATTGTCAACTGCGAGACCGCGAACCTGAACAAGACAATCGGTGCTGCCGTGCGCCAGATCGACAACATTCGGTTGATCGAGAAGGAAATGGGGCTGGAGAACCTTCCTGAGAAGCTCCGCGAGGTGGCCGAGGTGCGCCTGAAGCATCCGGACGTGAACCTGAAGGAAGTGGGCGATCTTCTCAAGGGCACAGTAAGCAAGTCTGGAGTGAACCATCGGCTTCGCAAGCTGGACGAGATTGCCGAGAAGCTAAGGAACTCGCGGTAACGACGCAATTCCGTTTTGACCGACCGGGAAGAAGAGGGACCATGATTTTTCTAGTGCAGCATAGGAAAAAATGTTATAATGGACAATAACTCATTCCTTATTTGTTCCCTGTCGTTCCTATAGAAGAAAATTCATGCAATGGGGGTATCGGTTCATGTCTAAGAGTCCCGCCGTGGTTCGTTTGAAAACGGGTCTGCACGCCAGACCGGCCGCTCTGTTCGTTCAGGAGGCCAATAAGTTCTCGTCCGAAATTTTCGTCGAGAAGGATGAGAAGAAGGTCAACGCCAAGAGCATCATGGGCATCATGAGCTTGGCCATCAGCACCGGTACGGAGATTTCCATCAGCGCGGAGGGCGCGGATTCCGAACAGGCTGTAAACGCTTTAGTCGCACTCGTCAGCAAGGAAGAGCTGGAGAACCAGTAAGACGCTTCCTTCCTGTTTTTGTAGCTTCCGTCGCGGGAGCTTTTTCTCCATGCGGGCCTGTTGAGTCCGCGTCTTGCAGAACGCCTTACCCCTGCACATATGCCAAAAAGCCGCCTCGTTCCGATAATTCGGAAGAGACGGCTTTTTTTCGTTTACAGAAGGCCCTTGGTCGGTGTTTCGATGACCTTGTCGATGATGCCGTAGTTCAGCGCTTCTTCGGCGGTCATGAAGTAGTCGCGATCGGTGTCCTTGTCGATGCGCTCAAGCGGCTGGCCGGTCCGATCGGCGAGGATGCCGTTCAGTTTCTCCCGCAGCTTGATGATGCGCTTGGCGCGGATCTCGATATCGCTCGCTTGCCCTTCGGCGCCGCCCAGCGGTTGGTGAATCATCACTTCGCTGTTCGGGAGAGCGTAGCGCTTGCCCTTCGCCCCTGCGGTCAGCAGGAAGGCACCCATCGAAGCCGCCATGCCGACGCAGATCGTCGAGACGTCCGGCTTGATGAATTGCATCGTGTCGTAGATGGCCATGCCGGATGTAATCGAGCCGCCAGGGCTGTTGATGTAGATGCTGATATCTTTCTCCGAGTCCTGAGCGGTCAGGAACAGGAGCTGGGCGATGATGGCGTTGGCCACTGCATCGTTGATCGGGCTCCCGAGGAAAATAATGCGGTCCTTCAAAAGCCGGGAGTAAATGTCATACGCCCGTTCCCCGCGGGAGTCGGGTTCGACAACCATTGGAATGAAACTCATGCGGATTTCCTCCTTTATTGGCTCGGTATTTTCGATGGTGATTCGTGAAGCTATACCCATCTTACTCAAAACAAAGACAAAAGTCAAAGAAGGTCAGACAATCATTTTAGAAGGGCATGGGGGTCACGATATCTCATAACGGGTAGTTAGGTATGAAGCAGGCTGCAAAGGCGGCTGCCGGGTGCAGGAGGGAAAAAGAACAACAAAAAAACGTCCTGCTAACAGGACGTTATCCAGTCGATTATATGGCGCGCCCGCGAGGGATCGAACCTCGATCTCAGGCTCCGGAGGCCTACGTCATATCCATTGGACCACGGGCGCGTATGATGACTCCTCAAGAAGCCAGCAAATAGTATTATAGAGTAACGATCCTGGAAAAGCAAGCGGAAACTTTGATCAAGAAAGGGGGAGAAAGCGAATCGAGGGAATGAGCGAGAGAATGGGAGCAATTCGAAGAGGATGTGGGATGGATTCAGTCCCGCTGGGACATTTCACAAAAACTTAACCTATCCCGGGGGCGGCTCAACTTGCATGGGCTACCAGAATCCGTTAAAATGGTACGTGGGACAAAGAAATATTTGTATCGTGGGACATAAAATGCTTATGCGGGACGTTGGGTGTCCAAGGCGGGAGTGATAACATGAGAGCGGTCCTGGAGATGCAAAAGCAGCTCGTCCCCGATGTGCTCGACATCGTCAAGAAGCGCTACACCATCCTCCACTACGTCTTGATCTACCGCTTGGTGGGACGCCGTACCTTGGCAGCCAGTCTGAACATGACGGAACGTGTCCTGCGCGCCGAAGTAGATTTCCTGAAGGAGCAAGGGCTTCTGGAGGTCGAATCGTTCGGCATGCGCGTTACTCCTCAGGGCAAGCAGCTCCTGAGCGAGATGGAACCGATGATTAAGGATCTTTTCGGCTACAGTCGAATGGAAGAAGCGCTCAAAGAGAAGTTTTCGCTTCGGGATGCCATCGTGGTTCCGGGCGATTCCGACGAATCGGATTACACGAAGAAAGAGATGGGCCGTGCCGCCGCTACCGCTCTGCGGAAGGCTGTCACCGAGGAGACCGTCATTGCGGTCACCGGAGGATCGACGCTTGCCGAGGTCGCCGCTCAGCTCACCCCGAGCTCTGCCTTGAAGGGAAGCCTGTTTGTCCCGGCTCGCGGCGGAATCGGAGAAAGCGTGGAATTCCAGGCCAACACGCTGGCTTCGGTCATGGCGAAGAAGACCGGCGGGCAATATCGTCTTTTGCACGTGCCGGATCACCTTGGGGAAGACGCCTATCATTCCCTCATTCAAGAACCCAATATTCGCGAGATCCTCGACGTCATCAAGAGCGCCCGTATTCTGCTGCATGGAATCGGAGAAGCTACGGTTATGGCCAAAAGACGGAAGGTTGAAACGGCTACGCTTGCCGAGCTAACGCGAACGGGAGCGCGAGGAGAAGCCTTCGGGTACTATTTTGACCAATCCGGCCAAGTGGTCTACAAGATGCCGACCCTCGGGCTCAAGATGGAAGACCTGAAGCAGGTCGATACCTTGATCGCCGTGGCGGGAGGCAGCAGCAAGGGCGGAAGCATCGCAGCCGTCTTGCGGCAGGGGCTGGAGCACATTCTCGTAACCGATGAAGCGGCGGCCCGCTATATTTTGCAGGAAACCTGATGACTTGCAGGAGAATGGCGTATTTTGGCGAATATCTCTAAGTTGGGCTTGTGGATTCATCCATTTCTGTTTTCTTGACGGCTCTTGTCGTCTTGAGATATAGGTATCACCATTCATAATCACATAGGAGGAGTTACCATGACAGTAAAAGTAGGGATTAACGGGTTTGGCCGTATCGGACGTCTGGCATTCCGTCGCATTCAAGCTGTAGAAGGAATCGAAGTAGTAGCCATCAATGACTTGACCGACGCAAAAATGCTGGCTCACCTGCTCAAATATGATACGACCCAAGGAACCTTCAACGGCGATGTTGAAGTTCACGACGGTTTCTTCAAAGTAAACGGCAAAGAAGTTAAGGTTTTGGCTAACCCGAAACCGGAAGAACTTCCTTGGGGAGAACTCGGCGTTGACATCGTTCTGGAGTGCACCGGCTTCTTCGTAACGAAGGAAAAGGCTGAGCTTCACCTGAAGGGCGGCGCGAAGAAGGTTGTGATCTCCGCTCCGGCTACCGGCGACATGAAGACCGTTGTATACAACGTCAACCATGAAATCCTTGACGGAACCGAAACGGTTATCTCCGGCGCATCCTGCACCACCAACTGCCTGGCTCCGATGGCTAAGGTTCTCAACGACAACTACGGCGTTGTAGAAGGCCTGATGACGACGATCCACGCTTACACCGGCGACCAAAACACCCTCGACGCTCCGCACCGCAAAGGCGACTTCCGCCGCGCTCGTGCAGCAGCTGAGAACATCATTCCGAACACCACCGGTGCTGCTAAGGCCATCGGCCTGGTAATCCCGGATCTGAAAGGCAAGCTCGACGGCGCTGCTCAACGCGTACCGGTAGCTACCGGCTCCCTGACCGAGCTCGTTACCGTTCTCGAGAAGAACGTAACCGCTGAAGAAATCAACGCAGCGATGAAAGCCGCTGCTAACGAATCCTACGGCTACACCGAAGACGAAATCGTATCGTCCGACATCAAGGGCAGCACTTTCGGCTCCCTGTTCGACGCTACGCAAACCAAGGTTCTGACCGTCGGCGACAAGCAACTCGTGAAGACCGTTGCTTGGTACGACAACGAAATGTCCTACACCGCTCAACTTATCCGCACGCTTGAGTACTTCGCTAAGCTGGCTAAGTAAGACCGGTTCATTTTAAGCAATACCAGAAGGGAGAGCGGAAAACGGACGCATACGTTTCCGCTCTTCATCCTGCTTTTACGACCAATTGAAATTTCGGGAGGAACTCTCATGAACAAGAAGAGTGTTCGCGACATCGAAGTAGCCGGCAAACGCGTATTTGTCCGCGTAGACTTCAACGTTCCGCTGGATAACGGCAAGATCACCGACGATACCCGTATCGTTGAAACGCTGCCGACCGTCAAGTACCTGATCGAAAAAGGCGCCAAGGTCATTCTGGCGAGCCACCTTGGCCGTCCGAAGGGCGAAGTGAACGAATCCATGCGCCTGACTCCGGCTGCAACCCGCTTGTCCGAGCTGCTCGGCAAGCCGGTCTTGAAGGCGGACGAATCCGTAGGCGAAGCCGTGAAGGCTCAAATCGCCGGCATGAAGGACGGCGACGTTCTCGTGTTGGAAAACGTTCGTTTCCACAAGGGCGAAGAGAAGAATGATCCGGAACTCGCGAAGCAATTCGCCGAGCTCGCCGACATCTTCGTGAACGACGCGTTCGGCGCCGCTCACCGCGCTCATTCCTCTACCGAAGGCATCGCTCACTACCTGCCGGCCGTATCCGGTCTGCTTATGGAAAAAGAGCTGGACGTTCTCGGCAAAGCTCTGAGCAACCCGGAACGCCCCTTCACCGCCATCATCGGCGGCGCTAAGGTGAAGGACAAGATCGACGTTATCGACAACCTGATCAAGCTCGCCGACCACATCATCATCGGCGGCGGCCTGCTCTTCACCTTCCTGAAGGCAAAAGGCTACGAAGTCGGCAACTCCATCGTGGACGAGGAGAAGATCGACGTAGCCCTCGGCTTCATCAAGAAGGCAGAAGAAAAAGGCGTCAAGCTGCACCTGCCGGTTGACATCGTCGCCGCTGACGCGTTCAGCAACGATGCTAACTCCAAGGTCGTAGCAGCCAACGAAATCCCGGCCGGCTGGATGGGTCTCGACATCGGACCGGAAACGACCAAGGCTTATGCCGACGTCATCAAGAACTCCAAGCTCGTCGTCTGGAACGGACCGATGGGCGTGTTCGAAATGGATAAATTCGCAGCCGGTACCCTCGGCGTATGCCAAGCTTGCGCTGACACGGAAGGCTACACCGTCATCGGTGGCGGCGACTCCGCTGCAGCCGTTGAGAAGTTCAACATGAAAGACAAGATGGACCACATCTCCACGGGCGGCGGCGCTTCCCTGGAATTCATGGAAGGCAAGGCTCTTCCGGGCGTTGTGGCTCTTCAAGACAAGTAAGAATCCGTGAGCCCGGCTTGCCGGGTGAGTGGGTGGACTTTGGATTAAGTAATGGGAGCAGAGGAGACGGAGGGGCCAGAACAGGGTGGAGAAGCGATAGCGTTCGCCTTTGGATTTTGGAAGGATACCGCTCTGATTCAATCAGAGGCTTCCAAAACCAACAGCGATCGGAGCCCTGTTCCTGGGCCTCGGAGTCGAATCGGCCGCTCCTCGTTATGAACGACAATGGCAGCAACGAAAGAGCGGTCCTGACGGGCCGCCGCAAAGGAGGGAATCACGGTGAGAAAACCGATTATTGCCGGTAACTGGAAAATGTTTAAAACGGTCAAGGAAGCGATCGCCTTCGCAGAAGAAGTGAAGGGCAAAGCCGAAGTGGACGGCGTAGAGAGCGTGGTATGCGCTCCTTACACGAACCTGCCTGCTCTGGTAGAAGCTTTCAAAGGCACGTCGATCAAGGTGGGTGCGCAAAACCTGCACTGGGCCGACAACGGCGCCTACACGGGTGAAATCAGCGGGGAAATGCTGAAGGAGCTCGGCGTGGACTACGTCATCATCGGGCACTCCGAGCGCCGCGAGTACTTCGCGGAAACCGACGAGACCGTGAACAAGAAGATCAAGGCCGCTTTCAAGTACGATCTGGTCCCGATCGTCTGCGTCGGCGAGAAGCTCGAAGAGCGCGAAGCCGGCCGTACGAAGGACGTCTGCAAGGTGCAAACCGAAGCGGCGTTCGCGGGCCTCGACAAGGAGCTTGCCGCTAAAACCGTCATCGCCTACGAACCGATCTGGGCGATCGGAACGGGCAAATCCTCGACCTCCGAGGATGCGAACGAAGTCATCTCCTACATCCGCGAGCTCATCGCGAACCTGTACGGAGCAGAGACAGCAGCAGCTATCCGCATCCAATACGGCGGCAGCGTGAAACCCGCTAACGTCAAGGAATACATGGGCATGTCCGACATCGACGGCGCTCTCGTCGGCGGTGCCAGCCTCGAACCGGATTCCTATGTTCAGCTCGTTGAGGGGGCGCGTTAATCATGACGAGACCCAAACCAGCAGCGCTGATCATCTTGGACGGGTTCGGCCTTCGGACCGAAACCCAAGGCAACGCGGTAGCGGCTGCGAAGAAGCCGGTCTTTGACCGTCTGTGGTCCGAATACCCGCACACCCAACTGGGTGCCAGCGGCGAGTCCGTCGGACTCCCGGACGGCCAAATGGGTAACTCCGAGGTCGGTCACTTGAACATCGGCTCCGGCCGGATCATCTACCAGGACCTCACCCGCGTCACGAAGTCCATTCGCGATGGCGAGTTTTTCGAGAACGAGTACCTCGCCGGTGCGGTTCGCCGCGCTAAGGCGAACGGCAAGAAGCTTCATCTGTTCGGTCTTCTGTCTGATGGCGGCGTACACAGCCACATCAGCCACGTGTTCGCTCTGCTTGAGCTGGCGAAACGAGAAGGTCTGAACGAAGTTTACCTTCACGCCTTCATGGACGGTCGCGACGTGGCTCCGAGCTCCGGCCGCGAGTTCATCGAACAAACCGAAGCCAAGATCAAGGAACTCGGCGTCGGCAAGATTGCAACGGTGATCGGCCGCTACTATGCCATGGACCGCGACAAGCGCTGGGAACGCGTAGAGAAGGCGTACCGTGCGATTGTGTATGGAGAAGGGCTGCAGTACAATAGCGCTGTGGAAGCCGTTGTGAAATCGTACGAAAACTCCGTGTTCGACGAATTCATCCTTCCGTCGGTCATCACCGACGCCGAGGGCCACACGAACGGAACCGTCGACAGCGGCGACTCCATCATCTTCTTCAACTTCCGTCCGGACCGCGCCATTCAACTGTCCCAAGCCTTCACCGTAGATGGCTTCGCCGGCTTTGACCGCGGGCCGAAGCATCCGCACGACCTGGATTTCGTCTGCATGACGACCTACAGCGAGACGGTGAACGGCCGCGTGGCCTTCCCGCCGAAGCAAATTGAAGACACCCTCGGAGCGGTTCTCTCGGCTCATGGCCTGAAGCAGCTCCGCACGGCGGAAACCGAAAAGTATCCGCACGTGACGTTCTTCTTTAACGGTGGCAAGGAAGTGCAGTACGAAGGCGAAACCCGCGTTCTGATCAACTCGCCGAAGGTCGCAACCTATGACCTGCAGCCGGAGATGAGCGCGTACGAGCTGACGGAATCGACGCTGAAGGAGATCGCGGAAGACAAGCACGACGTGATCATTCTCAACTTCGCTAACCCCGACATGGTTGGTCACTCCGGTCTCATGGAGCCGACGATCAAGGCGGTCGAAACCGTTGACGAATGCCTCGGCCGTCTCGTCGAAGCGATCACCGCGAAGGGCGGCGTGGTCATGATCACCGCCGACCACGGCAATGCCGATATCGTTCGTGACACGGAAGACAAACCGTTCACGGCGCACACGACCCAGCCGGTTCCGTTCATCGTAACCGACAAGCATGTGGAGCTTCGGGAAGGCGGCATCCTCGCCGACCTCGCTCCAACGCTGCTTGAGCTGATCGGAGTTGCTCAACCGGCCGCAATGACCGGCAAGTCGCTGATCAGCGAACGCAAGTAAGAAACCTTCAGGGGAGGTCTGTCCGGGCCTCCCGTTGACAGGGTGCACGCCTTGCCCCCGCAAGGTGGGTAAGCGGGATATTCCGCTTCGCACATAATAAATGGCATCAACCCCAAACCACACTAACAAACAAGGAGTGTACTGCGAAATGACGATCATCTCTGACGTATACGCACGCGAAGTCCTCGACTCCCGCGGCAACCCTACTGTTGAAGTAGAAGTTTACCTGGAATCCGGTGCCAAAGGCCGCGCCATCGTTCCGTCCGGCGCCTCCACCGGTGCCCACGAAGCCGTTGAGCTTCGCGACGAAGACAAGTCCCGTTACCTCGGCAAGGGCGTTCTGAAGGCTGTTGAGAACGTGAACGAGCACATCGCTCCGGAAATCATCGGACTCGACGCTCTGGACCAAGTTGCCATCGATACCCGCATGATCGAACTCGACGGAACCGAAAACAAAGCAAAGTTCGGCGCTAACGCGATCCTGGCTGTATCCATGGCAGTAGCTCGCGCAGCTGCTGACGCTCTGGACGTTCCGCTGTACACCTACCTGGGCGGATTCAACGCCAAGACCCTGCCGGTTCCGATGATGAACATCGTCAACGGCGGCGCACACGCCGACAACAACGTCGACGTACAAGAATTCATGGTTCTGCCGGTGGGGGCTCCTTCCTTCAAGGAAGCTCTCCGCATGGGCGCTGAAATCTTCCACAGCCTGAAGTCCGTTCTGAAGGCCAAGGGCCTGAACACGGCTGTAGGCGACGAAGGCGGCTTTGCTCCGAACCTGGGCTCCAACGAAGAAGCCATCACCACGATCATCGAAGCCATCGAAAAAGCAGGCTACAAGCCGGGTGAAGAAGTATTCCTGGGCATGGACGTAGCGTCCACCGAGTTCTTCAAAGATGGCAAGTACCACCTGGAAGGCGAAGGCAAGTCCTTCACCCCGGCTGAATTCGTTGACCTGCTTGCTTCCTGGGCTGACAAGTACCCGATCATCACGATCGAAGACGGCTGCTCGGAAGACGATTGGGAAGGTTGGAAGCTCCTCACCGAGAAGCTGGGCGGCAAGGTTCAACTCGTCGGCGACGACCTGTTCGTAACCAACACCAAGCGTCTCTCCAAGGGCATCGACGAAGACATCGCCAACTCGATCCTGATCAAGGTTAACCAAATCGGTACGCTGACCGAAACCTTCGACGCGATCGAAATGGCTAAGCGCGCTGGTTACACCGCTGTTGTCTCCCACCGTTCCGGTGAATCCGAAGACAGCACCATCGCTGACATCGTGGTTGCCACGAACGCTGGCCAAATCAAGACCGGTGCTCCTTCCCGTACGGACCGCGTAGCGAAGTACAACCAACTGCTCCGCATCGAAGATCAACTTCCGGTATCCAACTATGCCGGCAAGCAAGCCTTCTACAACCTGAAGAAATTCAAATAAGAATTCTTCGCGGTTTTGGTTGCTTTAGAACAGCCCGACAGACGTCGATGAGACGTTTGTCGGGCTGTTTTTTTGGATTTTCAAGTTGGTTGGGGCGCTTCATCGGTAGATACTATCTGCCTTGCGAAGCAGCCTTCTTCTCATGAAAGACGTTGTTTTGGGCGGGGATGTAGTGTCCACCTTTGCTTCGACCCTTGCTTCCGGTAAGTTCCTACCTGTAAGATGAAGACAATTCGATAAACGTGCGTAAAAGAGGGTATAAGAGAAAAGGAGGGATCACCCTTGGGTAAATGGATGCGAGCGGTGCTCGTGCTGATCGGTTGCGCGTTTTTGACGCGGTTTTTGCCGACGTCGTTCTTTCGCAACGTCGATACGATGGTGCATGAGTTCGGTCACGCCCTGATGGTGTTGCTCCTGTCGGGCAAGGTGATGAACATCAGCTTGTATGCCGATCACAGTGGTGTGACGCAGTCAGCACTGGCCTCGGCGTCCTCGTTCATTCCGGTTTCGCTGGCGGGCTACATGACGGCTTCGCTGTTTGCCTGGCTGCTCTTTGCTCTCTATGCGAAGAGGCAGTATGCGCTCGGGCTCTGGCTGGTCACCGGCATTGCCGCGCTGTCGCTTGCTCTCTTCGTCCGTAACGGCTTCGGTATGTCCTGGCTCGCGGGTCTTCTCGTGCTCAACTTGCTCTTCCTGCTGTTTCCGTATCCGTTGCTCAGAAAGTACTACTTCCTGTTTATTGCCTTTCTCTCGCTGGAGGAGTCCGTGATGGGGCCGCTCACGCTGGTGATTCTGGCTGTCCGCAATGGGGGAGCCGGGGCGGGAGATGCGAGCATTCTCGCAAGACTAACCCCTCTGCCGGGATTGGTGTGGGCGCTGCTCTTCTTCCTCTTCGCGCTATGGTGCGCGAAGCTGGCCATTGATGCATTCAGCGGGCGCGGGAGGCGCCAGCCTCCGACCAACCAGACGACGGCCGCTTCCCGGCCGGATTCCATTCCATCGACAAGGAGATGATCGACATGGCCCTGCTTCCCATCGGCCTTCAATTGTATACCCTTCGTGACTATACGGAGACCGACATGGCGGGTACCTTGAGACGGGTTGCTGCTCTTGGCTTCGAAATGGTCGAGTTCGCTGGTTATGGAGGGCTGTCTGCTTCTGAGTTAAACGCTGTGCTTAAGGAGACCGGATTGGTTCCGTTGTCGGCACATGTTCCCTACGATCAGCTAAAGCAGGGCCTGGACGAGCAGATTCGCTATGCTAAGGAGATAGGACTGGGCTATCTCATCTTTCCCTATGTGGACCCGGAGCTCTTGAAGACAGAGGAGGGCGTAGCGTCTCTAGTCCGAGACTTGACCGAGATGGGGCATAAGATTAAGGAAGCGGGCTTAGACTTCTGCTACCACAACCATGATGCGGAGTTGGGCACCGTCGGCGGCGAGCTGATCCTCGACCGCATTTACCGGCTGGTGGAGCCAGAGCTGCTTCAGGCGGAGCTTGATCTCTACTGGGTGAAAAAGGCGGGGCTCGATCCTTATCACTACCTGCTCTCCTACCCCGGACACGTTCCGATTGTACACCTCAAGGATATGACCGACGATGAAGAGGGCTTTTTCGCCGAGGTCGGGCATGGCTCTATGGATTTCCCTGCGCTGCTGGGTGCGGCAAGTGAGGCGGGAGTGCGTTACCTGCTGGTGGAGCAGGACCAATGCCGTCGCTCTCCTTGGGAGAGCATTGAGATGAGCTTGAACTACTTGCGCAGCATCGGGGCGGCTAAGCCTTTGACTTAATGGTTCTCTACGCCTGAGTATTTCATAAAAAAAGTAGAAGATCTGCACCGTGAGGTGTGGGTCTTTTTTGCATATTCACAAAAAATGGAGAGCGTCCTATTGACAGAGAGTAGGGTATCTTGTATGGTTAGTTACATAAGTAATTAACCAGTATGGTGGTGAAGCGATGAAAGAGCTGATTGACGATAGCAAGCCCATCTTCGTGCAGATCGCCGAGCGGATCGAGAACGACATTATTTCCGGAATCTTGCCCGAGGAGAGTCAGGCTCCTTCTACGAACCAGTTTGCAACGCATTATCAGATCAACCCGGCGACGGCGGCCAAAGGGGTCAACTTGCTGGTGGAGGAAGGCATCCTGTACAAGAAGCGGGGGATTGGCATGTTCGTAGCGGAGGGATCACGGGAGCGGCTGCTGCAGAAGCGCAAAGGGGAATTTTTCGAGCAGTATGTGGAAGCGATGCTCCGAGAAGCCGAGAAGCTGGCGATCAGCCGGGAGGAAGTCATTGAGATGATTGCCAGGGGAGGGAAGGGTCAATGAGTCAAGCAGTGGTGGAAACGAAGGGACTCACGAAGAAATACGGGCAAATGGTTGCCTTGGACGGAATCGATCTTCGCATTGAGGAGAATCAGATTTGTGGCCTGCTCGGACGTAATGGAGCCGGGAAGACGACACTCATGCACATTATCACGTCGCAGTTTTTTGCAACTTCCGGAGAGCTTCGAGTATTCGGAGAAAAGCCATACGAGAACGAAAAGGCCTTGCGACAAATGTGCTTCATCAAGGAAAGCCAGGCCTACGCGAAGTCCTTCAAGGTAGCGGATGTGGTAAGCCTCTCGAAGGGGATCTTCCCCAATTGGGACGCGGCTTACGCGGAGCGTCTCCTGAACGAGTTCGAGCTGCCGCGGAATCGTTCCGTCGGCAAGCTGTCACGCGGGATGCTGTCCTCGCTCGGAATCGTCGTCGGGCTCGCCAGCCGTGCACCGCTCACCATCTTTGATGAACCGTATCTGGGCCTTGATGCCGCCAGTCGTACGCTCTTCTATGATTTGCTTCTGGAGGATTACTCCAATCACCCGAGAACGATCATCCTCTCGACCCACCTCATCGATGAGGTGAGCCGCCTCCTGGAGCATGTGATCATCATCGATCACGGACGCATTATTCTAGACCAGAATGCCGACGAGTTCCGCGGAATGGCGTACACGGCAACCGGCAATGCCGAGCGGATCCGCTGCTTCGCAGAAGGGAAGAAGGTTTTGCATGAAGAAGGCTTTGGCTCGCTTCAGACGGTTGTCCTCTGGGGACGCGCAACCTCGCAGGAGAAGCGGGATGCCGCGGAGCTCGGCTTGGAGCTCGGACCGGTCTCCTTCCAGCAGTTGTTTGTTCATATGACTTCGGGGGATGCGGCGAAGGCCTCTCTCATTCAGGAAGGAGCGATCCGTCGATGACCAGTAAATCGATGAGCACGCTTTTGAAAATGCACTGGATCAACATGCGGCTGAGTGTCTACATTTACTGGGCGATCATGCTTGTGATCTCCGTCATTTCCTTCACGCTCATGCTTACGGTGGGGAATGGGGACACTCAAATCAACATGGGGGCCATTACTTCGGTTTCCATCTATATGCTCGTGCTCAACCTGGTTTCGGTAAATGAAACCTTTCGCTATGCTCTTGGTATGAACTTTAGACGGAAGGACTTTTACGGCTCAACGGTAATCATCATTCTTCTTCTTGTCTTTGGCTTTGGGACTCTTTCGACGCTTCTTTCCATGATCGAGAAGCCGCTTGCCGAGGCCCTGAAGGTCAACGTCTCCTTGTTCGGGATTATGGGAGATGCCGAGTTGTCCTCGTTAGATGTGTTTCTTCTCTATATAGGATGCGGCCTGTTTCTCAGCGTCGTCGGATTGTTCACCTCAGTGATTTCTTACCGGTTCGGCAAAAAAGGCGTGTTGCTGATGGGCGCCGTTGCCCTGCTCCTGTTTATTGGGGTGTCGGTTATGTCAATGGAGCCGATTGCTCGCTTCTTCGCCAGCATCGGATCGGTTGCCGAAGCGATGGCTTGGCTGATGCTCCCCACTGTGCTGTTGCTTGCGGGTGCCTATCCGCTCATGATGAGCATGACCACGAAGGAATAGTCTTAACGAGAAGAAGATAGCAAAAAATCCCCTTGCACGGTTCCTCTGAGGATCGTTCAAGGGGATTTCGTATGAAGAACAACTTCCAGTAGACTTCCTCTCCATTGCTTGCCGGATGGAAACCCATATGTTACAATAGATATTGCTATGTATCAGGACGGCTTGGGCTCGTCCGGCTTCAAGGAGGTGGAAGTGTGGAATTATTCCTGAAAGTACTGCTCGTGATCGTGTGCGTTGGCCTGATCGCTGTTGTTCTCCTGCAAAAAGGGAAAAGCGCTGGTCTTTCGGGCGCCATCTCCGGAGGTGCGGAACATCTGTTCGGGAAGCAGAAGGCTCGTGGAATGGACCTGTTGCTGTCCCGTGTAACGATGGTGCTGGCTGCCCTGTTCATCTTGGTATCGATGGCTCTGGCCTTCGTATCGAAATAAGCCAACCCCAAACAGTTGAAAGAGGCGGAAGCTTACGCTCCGCCTCTTTTTGAATAGAAGCGGTATCGGACGGATGAGGAACCTCTCTGGGTGAACCGATCCGCATCCATTGCGTCTCCCCCGCGCGAGCGAATGGCTTGTTCGGGGATTTTGTTTACCTTCTGCAGATGGAAAATCTTTCTCCCTTTCAAACGGAGCAAGATCATGCGTAAGCTTTGACTCCATTCGGGGATGCGCGGCCGGAAAAGGGTAATACTGAGGGAAGCTGCATCTGCCAGCGTGTGAAGAGCCCCGAAGGGGTTGAGACGTTGGTGACGCGAGAAACCGGTTGCCCTTCCCGCGGCTCACACGCGATTGTGCGGGCTTTGTTCCGATCGTCCTCAAGCCCGCTGCAGATCATCACAGACGGCATCCTACCCCATTAAAGCAGGTGAAATCATGGTAACAGAGCAACAGGTGCTCGACTATATGGCGCGGGACGATTACCGCCCATTGACGTACCAAGAGCTGGAAAAAGAATTTGCCCCCTCGACCGCAGAGGAATTCAAGGAGCTGCTCAAGCTGCTGAACGCACTCGAAGAGTCCGGGCAGATTTACCGCAATCGCGGCGATCGTTACGGGCTCCCGGAACGGATGAATCTCGTCCGCGGGCGTATGCAGGCTCACCAAAAGGGCTTTGGCTTCCTCATCCCCGAGGATCGCGAGCGCCCGGATATTTACATTCCCGCCTCGGATATGGGCGGCTCGATGAACGGCGATACCGTGCTCGTGCGCATCTCCTCGAAGGGAGCAGCGGGCGGCAAAGTGGAAGGCGAGGTCGTCATCATCGTCAAGCGCGCCACCCAGCAGGTGGTCGGAACGTTCCAAAACTTTGAGAGCTATGGCTTCCTGATTCCCGATGACAAAAGGCTTATCCGGGATATCTTCATCCCCCCGCACGCCTCTCTTGGCGCGGTTACGGGACAGAAGGTCGTCGCTCGCATTGTGAACTACCCGGAAGGCCGCTCCTCGGCCGAAGGGGAAATCATCGAAATCCTCGGTCATAAGGACGATCCGGGCATCGACATTCTGTCGATCATCCGCCAGTTCCAGCTTCCCGAAGCCTTCCCGGACGAAGTCATGGCAGAGGCGGAGAGTGTTCCGGACACGATCCGGGAGGAGGATTTGAAGGGGCGCCGCGACTTGCGGGGCGAAACCATCGTCACCATCGACGGCGAGGACGCCAAGGACCTGGATGACGCGGTAACGGTGAAGAAGCTGGACAACGGCAATTACCACTTGGGCGTTCACATCGCCGACGTCAGCTACTACGTGCGCGAAGGCTCCGAGCTGGACAAGGAAGCCTACAACCGCGGCACGAGTGTCTACCTCGTGGACCGCGTCATCCCGATGCTGCCGCATCGCTTGTCGAACGGCATCTGCAGCTTGAACCCGCGCGTAGATCGGTTGACGATGTCCTGCGAGATGGAGATCAACGCGAACGGGGATGTCGTCAAACACGATGTATTCTCCAGCGTGATTCGCACGGTGGAGCGGATGACGTATACGAACGTCCGCAAAATTTTGCAGGATGAAGATGCCGAAGTGACCGAGCGCTATCGCGACTTGGTGGACAACTTCAAGCTGATGGAAGAACTCGCCATGAAGCTTCGCAACAAGCGGATGCAGCGCGGTGCCGTGGACTTCAACTTCACAGAAGCGAAGATTCTTGTGGATGCGGAAGGCAAGCCGACCGACATCGTAAAGCGTGAGCGCTCGATCGCCGAGCAGATCATCGAGGAGTTCATGCTGAAGGCGAACGAGACGGTCGCGGAGCATTTCTTCTGGCTGAAGGTGCCGTTCCTCTATCGCGTCCATGAGGAGCCGGATGCGGAGAAGCTGCTGCGTTTTGCCGAATTCGTGACGAGCTTTGGCTATGCCCTGAAGGGTGGAAAAGGCGGCAAGCTGCACCCGCGTCAGCTGCAGGACATTCTCGACGAAATCTCCGGCACGAAGGAAGAGACCGTCATCAGCACGGTACTGCTGCGCTCGATGAAGCAGGCTCGCTACGATGCGCAGAGCTTGGGTCACTTCGGACTGGCCGCCGAGTTCTATTCGCACTTCACCTCGCCGATTCGACGCTACCCCGACCTCATCATTCACCGCGTCATGCGCGAAGTGATCGAGAACGGCGGTGCCCTCAGCGACAAGCGGCATGAAGCGCTGACGGCTCGCATGGATGATTATGCGAAGCAGTCTTCGGATCGCGAGCGGCTGGCGGTGGAAGCCGAACGGGAAACGGATGCGCTCAAGAAGGCCGAGTTCATGGTGGACAAGGTGGGCGAGGAATTCGAGGGCATCATCAGCAGCGTGACGAACTTCGGGCTGTTCATCGAGCTCCCCAATACGGTCGAGGGCCTGATTCGTCTGGCCGATCTGACCGACGATTACTACAACTACCACGAAGCGACCCATATGCTCGTGGGCGAACGCACGGGCCGCACGTTCCGGCTGGGCGACGATGTGAAGGTTCGCTTGACGCGCGTCAACCTCGACGAGCGGAACATCGACTTCGAGCTCGTCGATATGCAACCGCGCAGCGGAGGCTTCCGCGGCAAGCAGCGCGGCGGCGAACGGGGCGCTAAGGGCAATGGGCGCCACGGCGGTGTGCCGTTTGACGTGCCCGGCCGCGGCGGCAAGGGCAAGGGCAAAGGCAAGCACCGCAACGGCGATGCGCCTGCCGCTGGCGGAGGCGAACGCGCCCGGGTACACGGCGCACCTGCGGCCGAGCAAGGCGCGGGCGGCGGCAAGCGGCGCCGGGGCAAGGGCGGCTTCGCCGTCGGCCCGACGGAGCAAGCCCAGGCCGCGCGCGGAGCGGCACCGGAAGCGGCGAACGCCGAGCGCGTCGAGCGCACGGAAGCGCCGCATCACGACAACGGCGGCGCGCCTGTGGGCTCGCCGAACGCACGCGGCATCGGACGCCGGCGCGGCAAAGGCGGCGCGGGCGGTGGCGGCGCTGCGGCGCATACGCCGGCGCCTAGCGCAACCGGCAGCGGCCGCAAGGGCGCGCACGGCGGTGAGCCGCGCAAGAGCCGCTCGAGCAAGCGCCGCGAGGAAGAACGCAAGCGGCAGGAGGAGAGCGACGTCTACCTCGGCGGTGGCAAGCGCGGCGAGAAGCCGGGCATCGCGTTCTATGGCGGCGCGGCCTCCGCTTGGTCGAAGACGGCGAAGGTGAAGCCGGCTTGGTTCCGACCTGGCAGCAGCTCGTCCGAGTCTAATGCGGAGCCAGGCTCCTTCATTGCGGCGCGGACCGATCGCGAGCCGAATGCGGGGAGCAAGCCGGGTAAGAAGAGAAGCCGCGGCAAGTCCGGTGCAGGAAGCCAGCCGCTGGTCGCGACGGAGGCGAAGCCAGGCGTGAGTGCGGCTCCCGCTGCATCTCCGTCGGCGGCATCCAACGCTTCGGCGGCACCTGCTGCCGCGAAGAGCCGCCGTCGTCGCGGCAAAGGAACGCAGGAGCCCGGGGCTAAGCCGACAGCGGATCACCAAGCGGCAGAAGCGTCGAAGTCGGCTCCGGTTGAGCCGAACGGCAAGACGGCCGATCCAGGCGCTCCGGTGAAGAAACGTCGCGCGCCGAAGAAAAAGGCGCTCGTCCCGGCAACGCCGATCGAGCAAGCGGCAACGGAGCCGAAGAAAAAGCCGCGTAGACGGGCGGCAAAGAAGCCGAAGTCGGAAGCGACGGAATGATCGGGAACACGTGAAAGCGGAAGTGAAACGATAAGAAGAGGCCCTCGTTCTTTTCACTGCAGGCATAGCTCGCTTGTCCTATCGGGCGGGCGAGTGGACTGCGGCAGGAGGACGGGGGCCTTTTTTCATTTTGGGAAAGAGGAGGGGAAAGGGATGGTGCGTAGGTGAGAGGGATCGTCCACTTGGAAAGGTTCGTTATAGGGAAGGGCTCCCCTTGATTTGTGCCGATGCAGTTGATACAATGAGGTCCTGAACACAGGAAACATCAGGGGAATTCCAGGGGTTCAAGAAATGAAGGAGGGATTTCCATGGCGAAGAAAAGCGATGCGGAACACAAGGCACTCGCCCAAAACAAAAAAGCTTCCCATGACTACTTCATTGAGGAAACCTTTGAATGCGGCATGGTGTTGACCGGGACGGAGATCAAGTCGCTGCGCGGCGGCAAGGCGAACCTAAGCGACAGCTTCGCGACGATCCGGAACGGCGAGGTGTTCGTGCACAACCTGCACATCAGTCCTTTTGAGCAAGGCAATCGCAGCAACCCGACGGATCCCACTCGGGCCCGCAAGCTCCTGCTCCACCGCGCCCAGATCAGCAAGCTGATCGGGTTTGTCAAGCAAGAGGGGTACACGCTGGTTCCGCTCAAGATTTACACGCGCCATGGCTACGCCAAGCTTCTCATCGGCCTCGGCCGAGGCAAGAAGAATTACGACAAGCGGCATGATGCCGCGAAGAAGGACGCCACACGCGACATCCAGCGCGCGCTGCGCGAGAAGCAGAAGGTCGCCCGATAAGGGAGGGCCTGCGGCTGGCGGAACGAATAGCAAGCTGCGACTACACTCGCCAGAACCTTCATGTCGTGCGTACAGTTACCAAGCCTTTTTGCAACGATTTGTGCTATACTGAATGTGTATCAAAAAAGCAGTATCTTTCCGGCTCGCACCGATCCAGACGATCGAAGCATGCAGCCTCATCTCGGGGGCGTTTATGGATTCGACGGGGATAGTTCGGGCATGGATAGCGGGTAGTGGGGCTGTGTCCACTCTAAAACGCGGAAGCCTATTAAACGGCAAACAACAACAAACCTACGCTTTCGCAGCCTAATAATCTGTGAGCGTGCTTCTACCTTCCATCGCCCATGTGGCAGGCTAGGGGCTAACCTATAGTGGGATACGCTGTTTCATCTCCGCCTGGGGTGAACTGAAGAAGACAATCAGGCTGACCCGAAGATGACCCGGTTACGGGGGGCATCTAGGGTGACATCAAAACCGTGACTACACCCGTAGAAGTCTATGTTGCGTTGTCTTCGGACAGGGGTTCAACTCCCCTCGCCTCCATAGGTACGTACATCCACAAAACGAAAAGAAGCCTTTTCACCTAATTGGTGATGAGGCTTCTTTTTTCTTATCATAGCCGATTCTATTTATTATTTACAAATAGGGCTGAACTTCCTATCGAGACACATCATTAGTATGTTCGGTATACGATCCAACAATTTTCGGAGCAGAAATCGAGGAACAACTGGTTACGAGAAGCACGCTAACCTGAGCGGCAAAAAATCAAAATATAGGTATCCTTGGGTGTATAGTATATTCCTTAAAGATAATCCTTAAAAAAGGAGGGAAATCACATAATGTCGGAGAAATATGTGAAAAACTAATCATGCGGAGGAGACACATGTCAAAATATGATTTAAACAAATTAGGACATATTGAGTTTGAGAGAATGTGTCAAAGTCTCATACAGCAATTTATTGGGAATGGTACAGAAGTTTACGGAGCGGGTAAGGATGGGGCTCGTGAGGCTACATTTAAAGGCAAGGCGAATTTTCCTAGCCCCGAAGAACAATGGGATGGCTTATGGATATTTCAAGTGAAATATCACGATATATCGCTAATAGGAGTAAGTAAAGCAAGGAGCAAAATTATAGAAGAAGTTGATAGTGAGTTGAAGAAGGTAACAGAGAAATATAAGCATGAGTGCGATAATTTTGTTCTACTGACTAATGTCCCACTGAGTCCTGCCTTTCAAAATGGGACAAAAGATATAATTAAGAACCAGATTGTAATAAAGCATCCAAAAATAAAAAATATAGCTGTTTTGGGTGCAGATGAAATCTGTGGATTATTAGATGCTAATCCAGGGATTAGAAGGGCATACCGTGAGTGCATAACAAGTGGGGATGTATTGGATTATTTACTAGAAGGGATTGAGAATGAGCAATCGCACTTAGGAGATGTAATCAAATCATACTGCTTTAATTTATTGCATAAAGATGAAAAGCATGCTGTACTTGATGATGCAGGCGATTTTGAAGATAAACGTGTTGAATTACAAGATGTATTTATTGATATAAATGTAAGATGTGTTTCCAAAAGAGAGGATAATGAAGATCAAAACTCTAACCCATTAAGGAATGAGCTGGCTGCAACGGGACAACAGGGTTACTCAGCTTTAACCTATCTATTGGATGATGATATTCCAGATATTGTAGTAGTTGGTGGGCCGGGTGAGGGGAAGTCAACACTTACACAATTCGTTTCACAAATACATAGGGCGAGAATAACAAAGCAAAGTGTACAGTTTTTCAGAAAATATGATGAGAATTATGTTAAAGAAATCGAAAAAGCTAGAGTACGAATTCCATTTAGGATTGTGCTAAAAGACTATGCCCAGTGGTTTTCTGAAACCAACAGTCCCAATTTGCTGGCTTATTTAGCTGAACGTATAACAAGTATTACAGGTAGAGGGATTAATGTTGATGATGTCCATAAAATTCTAAAGAAAGATCCTATCCTGCTTATTTTAGATGGCTTAGATGAAGTTCCTGAAAAGAAACTGAAGAATAACCTTGTTACAAGCACAATAACTAGTATAAAAGAATTTAGAGAACTATTTAATGCAGACATTAAAGTGATAGCTACTACTCGCCCGTTTGGGTATACTGATGAGTTCGATCCTACTCGCTTCCTTCATCTGAATGTTTTGAAGCTTTCCGCTGAACAAGCGCAAGATTATACGAAGAAATGGATTGATGCAAAAAAGTATGATAATGAAGAGGCTAAAAGAATTTTTGATAAGTTTATGATTTGCCTAAAAGATAAAGTCATAAGCGTTTTAACCACAACACCACTTGAAGTAACAATAGTACTGGTAATAATTAGGGCTCGCGGGATTTTACCAAAGCAACGAGAAGAGTTATTTGAGACTTACATGGACACTATATATCAACGCGAGCAGAAAAAGAATATTGATCTACTAAGAACGGATAAGGAGCTAATAATTGGGTTACACAAATATATTGCATACGTTTTGCAAAAAAGGGTCGAGACGGATGAGACGGCGTCCCTTATGGATGAAAGCGAATTCCAAGATCATGTTAAAACTTACATAGGTAATCAAAATCCGATGATTCATAAAGATGGTCTTGAAAAACTAATTGAAAAAATAATAAAGGAAGCTGAAGAGCGATTAATTTTGATTACAAATAATCCGAAAGGTAAAATTGGCTTTCCATTGACGAGCATGAGAGAGTTTTTAGCAGCAGCTCATCTAGTTGATACATCATCTGATACTAATGAGCGTGACAGTAGGTTTAGTAGCATAGCATTATCGCCACATTGGAGAAATGTAGTGCTTTTTTTTGCAGGTAGAGTAGGTAGAACACGTCCCGGTGAAGTTTCGAGTATGATTGATGTATGTAGATCAGAAATCGATTTGAACTTTCCCGATAACTACTTGAAGAGGGGAGCAAATCTAGTTGGTGACATGATTGAGGATAGGGTAATGAGGGTTCCAAGAAATGAAATCAGTGCAATTCAATACGCTATGACTTTATTGGATGAAGGGTTTATAGTAGATGAAGATATTTTTATTGCAAAGCTGGGAAATTACTCGGATGAGGCAAAAAATCAAATTATTAGACCTATTTTACTTAAAAAGATATATAATTATGACTCTTATAAATTGAATTTGATATGGAAAACATACGATAGTTTATACGGTTTAGATGATGATTTTAGATCTGCAATAAGATTTGCTATTGAGAGTGATGAAAAAGAGATTTTAGTTCTAGGGCTTAAGTATGCAATAAAATATGATGAAGATTCTAACAGAGTGATTACTGCATGGAATAAGTTAAATCGGCTCACAAATTTGTCTAATATAATTGATATACAAAAACATCTTATTTGTAATTTGATGTATTACTTAGAAATTGAGATGCCTCACACTGTTCTCACAAGCATTTCTAAAACGTTTTTGGAAGTGATAGTTAATGAAAAGAAGTTTATGCAACCATACGATGTAACTGATCTGACTAATTTCAGTGATGAACTAGAAAGAGGATGTGACACTAATAAAAATAAGCTTTATATACTGACTGTAATAAAAATAGTTTCTTTATATAATATCCATGTAGAGAGTCTCCAACAAATAAGGGATTACAAAGTCAGTAGTTATTTCCCCGGGTATTTTAATCCTAATATCATAAGTTTTATTAAAGCTAATACAAATTTATTTGAAGGCTTTGTATCAGCTTTTGCACTTGAGGAGGAAATGTTAACTATCACATTGTTTAAAATATGTAATTATTTACTTGACATTGGAAACTTAGGGCTGCTAGAACAAATCTCTAAGGAAGATTCCGGTAGTGATATTTCTCGTCTTATTCAAGAGGTATTTCGACTAGATCGGCGGTATCCTACTAACAAAAATCCGATAGAGATGATAAGTAGTTTCAGTATAACACTTGATTTTGAGAAATTTCAGTATGTACTTAACGAAGTAAATCGTATTATTAATCAAAAGAGTGATGTTAAACATAATGCATATAAGTTCTGTGTTTGGTTAGGTACAAACTTTAATAAAATTGTTGAAGAGCATTTAGACCAAACAATACTTTCTGAGTTAAGAGGCTTCTTACAAGTGGAAGGTCTCCCACAGGATGTACTGTTGGATTTAAAACAAGCTATACAGATAGAAGATCAATGGGATTTTCATTCATATATACTTAAGTTAGAATTACGATTTTTAGAAGAGGAAGAGACAAGAGAACTTATTTTTAGAGTAAATTGGATGATTCAATTTAGTGCAGGGAGAGTCCAAAAAAGCAATTTAGAAATTAAGGAATTCCGTGTTTTAATCGAGAGGCTATTAGAGGAAATAATAGGGATATTGACGAAGGAGTCAATAAAAGAAGCTGAGTATGAAATCTATTTAGAATGGTTAATATTTATTGCTTTAGAAATGGACTTGTTGAAGGAAGATCATCTAATTAAATTAGCGAGGGTAGACTTTACTGGTGATTTTAAAGATAGATTTATTAGAGTACGCAGTCACAATAGGGATGTCATGAAAAATTTAAACAATCTATTAAGTAGTAAGAATAGTCAAGTCGAGTGGTTAGCAACTATGCTTTACACCCAGTATGCGCTTGAGATACAAGACATAAATCAAAATAAAGCCATATCCCAAAAACTTTGGAAGCTTTATAGAACGACCCCTAATAAAGGTGCTATCCTTGAAGGGTTAGCATATTCCTACATAAAATGGAGCAAGTTGAAAGCAGAATTTTTACAGACTTTATCAAGTGTACCTGACAACTTGGATAGCGGTTGGGAAAAAGTTATATCCAAGGGGAGATATTCAAATGCGAGTGAGAGAAAGGAGCTTGTTAGTTTTCTTGAAAGTATTCTAATTTCTAATTATAAGTCATCTTATAAAAGTATTTCGTTAAAGCGTCTGCATCAAATAACTCTAAAAACTGAAAAAACAAATATCGAGGAAGGTAAGCTCAATCTTCCACTAAAGACACTTTAATTTATTGTATAAAGGGTTAAGGGATCGGTGGCAAACGAATGAGTGAGCACTTAGCTACACAGTTTCCTTGGACAATCGTGATAATTTGGGGTTTCGCAGCCTCCATTAATGAAAGACCCGCTCTGTGAGCGGGTTTTTCCCGTTACAGGATAAATTCATTGACCGATGATCGCCATCACGGCACAATGAAGGGAATGACTTAACTGAAGGAGCCAGCCGATCCATGAACTTCTACTTTGCCCCTATGGAGGGGGTAACCGGGCACGTCTATCGGAGTGTCCACCATGCATTTTTCAAGAATGTCGATAAATACTTCGCCCCGTTTATTGTTCCCCAGCAAAACGAAAGCTTCAAAACCCGAGACATCCACGATCTTTTGCCGGAGAACAATCAAGGGCTGGTTTTGATTCCGCAAGTGCTGACGAATAATGCGAAAGACTTTTTACATACGTCGAAGAAACTGATGCGGTTGGGGTATCAGGAGATCAACATCAACCTGGGATGCCCTTCGAGGACGGTCGTCTCCAAGCACAAAGGGTCGGGGTTCCTTGCAAAGCGAGAGGAACTGGATCAATTTCTAGAGGAAATCTTTATTCATGCGGAAACCAAGATCTCCCTAAAGACGAGATTGGGGAAAGACGAACCGGAAGAGTTTTATGCGTTGCTCGACATTTTCAACAAATACCCGCTTGAAGAGCTGATCATCCATCCCCGAATTCAAAGGGATTTCTATAAAAACACGCCGAATCTAGACATCTTCCAGCATGCCTTGGAGAATAGCAAAAACCCGGTCTGCTATAACGGAGATATCTTTACACCCAAGGCGTACCAGGAGATTTCCGCTAAGTTCCCTGCGGTTGATACCTTCATGCTTGGCAGGGGGTTATTGTCCAATCCGGGGTTGATCAGCAGTATTACCGAGACGATGAAGATCGACAAAGCCCTGTTGAAGGACTATCACGATCAAGTGTATGAAGGGTATAAAGGCGTACTCTTTGGAGATAAGAATGTGTTGTATAAAATGAAGGAATTGTGGTTCTACATGATTCAAGTGTTTTCGGATAGCGCCCAATATGCAAAGAAAATTCGGAAATCCGAACGGTTGTACGATTACGACGCAGCGGTGTCGAGCTTGTTTCGAGAACAGGAGCTTTTAGACGATAGGGCCTGAATCGGATCGGAGGGCTCGACCGTGTTTGAACGGCCCCATTCAGGTACATAACAATAGAGAGGTGTCAAAATTCCTCCGCAAAGGGGCTGTTTGAATAATGGCAATCCGTTCAACCGATCAAAAGATCGTCCCCCACATATGGTATGACAAGGAGGCAAAAGAAGCAGCAGAGTTCTACGCTTCCGTATTTCCAGACTCAAAAGTTACGAATGTAACCTCATTGCCTAACACACCCTCTGGCGATAGCGATCTCGTTTCTTTTGAACTATGGGGTCAAAAGTTCATGGCGATCAGCGCAGGACCCTATTTTAAACTCAATCCGTCTGTGTCGTTCATGGTGAATTTTGACCCCTCTCAAGACAAAGATGCGGAAAAGAAATTGAATGAGGTATGGAACAAATTATCTGACGGTGGCACAGCGTTAATGCCGCTCGATCAGTACCCGTTCAGCAAAAGATTCGGCTGGATTCAGGACCGTTATGGGTTGACGTGGCAGCTCATTCTAACGAATCCGGAAGGCGAAGTTCGTCCTGCGATCATACCTTCGTTCTTGTTTGTCGGCGATGTGTGCGGGAAGGCGGAAGAGGCGATTCATTTTTACTTGTCCATCTTTAAGAACGCGAAGCAGGGGAGTACCTCTCGTTACCCCAAAGGCATGGAACCCGACAAAGAAGGGACGATCCAGTTCGCGGAGTTCATGCTAGAAAACCAGTGGTTTGTCGCGATGGACAGCGCACATGAGCATGGATTTCGCTTCAATGAGGCCGTATCCTTCATGGTGTATTGCGACACCCAAGACGAAATCGACCACTACTGGGAGAAGCTCTCCGCGGTTCCCGAAGCCGAGCAATGCGGTTGGCTGAAAGATAAATATGGGGTGTCCTGGCAGGTCGTGCCAAGAGTAATGGACGAAATGATGAGCAAGGGTACGCCAGAGCAGGTTGCTTCCGTAACAGAAGCATTTCTCAAAATGAAGAAATTTGATCTCGCAAAGCTGCAGGAAGCATACAACAGATAATGATGTTCGATTCCCGCGAATGTGAATTTGCCAAGCTAGGGCTTACCTCGATACGCACAAAAAGAGACACCCGAATGGGTGTTTTCTTTATTGTGAACTCTTAGCGGTATTTTTGGATGAGGGTAGCATCTTCACAGTTCCAGCCGTGTTTCGCGATCAGTGCCCAGCAATCGGGTTGTGACCCATCCGTATCCGTAACCTGATAGAGTTGGGCAAGTTGGCCGGCGGTTACAATGATTCCTGAAAACCGCGAGACCTCCGGGTCGGCTACCAGCTTAGCAATCCCTCGAGCTACGTAGGTGGGGGACTCGGAAATCGCAAACCCGGGTAGGGTTCGACAAGCGTCCTGCCACGTTTGTTCGGTCACACCGAAGCCTTGGAGCATGGCTTCTGAGCGAAGCCAGCCGGGAGTGACCCCAAGAGGGGTAACAAAAGAATCGGCTAATTCGTGGGCTAGTCCTTTCACGATCCGGCCGACATTTGTTTTGACCAGGTCATAGTAGAATCCCACGTTTTGCCGAAACTCCGCGTTTGCCTCTGCGGGGCCATCCGTCATTTCAATGACGATGCCTTTTTCTGCCCGAAGCAGGAAGGGCAGTGCGTAGTGCAAAGTGATTAAATGAGTATCAATCCCCATGCGCAGCATTCGTAATCCACCGCTCAGGTCATGCTCCCATATCCGTTTATCAAACTCCGCATATCGATCACCGCCAAAGATATCGTTGACGAGAATGTCGAGGCGATGGTGGCGATCGTCAATCTGCTGGATGAGAGATTGGACCTGCTCCGGCTCCAGATGGTCCGTTCGGACAGCAAGGCCTTGCCCCCCTGCGCTTCGGATGAGTTCTTCGGTCTCCTCGATCGTTTCCGGACGATCCATTTCGGAAGGCCCCTCTTTGCGGCTGCTTCGCCCGGTGGCATAGACAAAAGCCCCCGCCCGAGCGAGCTCAATGGCAATGGCACGCCCCGCACCCCGAGTAGCTCCCGCCACCAGTGCTACTTGGTTTTGTAACGGTTTTTCCATCTGGAAGCCATCCCCCTTCTGTAAGGTTAATGTGTATAAAAAGAATAAGGACATCGCCCTTAGATAGAGAAATTGTTGCTTGCCACAACCATTAATTCCATTAAAAGGGTATGTCCCGACTCCATGGTATCTCTCTCGTTGTCTCTCGTCAATTTCATTTGGCTCTCGGCTGGAGTTTTCTTCGGAAGTTCGTTTCTCTTACAGTTTAAGTTTTTTGCTATACTGAATTTATTCGTAGACGCATTGATTTGCCCTCATTCAAAAATATTGAGCATCTACCGGTGCTGGGAATTACCCTAACACCAAGAGGAGATAACACTATGGGCGTTTCTGCAATCGAGGCTGCACAGATCGTCCCGTCATCCCGGCAGATGGCGTGGCAGCAGCTGGAGTTTTATGCCTTTATCCATTTTACGGTCAATACCTTTACGGATCGGGAGTGGGGGGACGGGACAGAGTCTCCGGATTTGTTCAATCCGACGGACTTAAATGCAGCTCAGTGGGTGGAAGTGTGCAAAAGCGCGGGGATGAAAGGCTTGATTCTGACCTGCAAGCATCATGACGGATTTTGCCTGTGGCCAAGTCGCTGGACGAATCATTCAGTCGCGAGCAGTCCGTGGCGGGAGGGCAAGGGTGACTTGGTCAAGGAGGTGTCGGACGCTTGCCGGGAGGCCGGGCTGAAGTTCGGCATTTATTTATCGCCCTGGGACCGACATGAATTGAGCTATGGAGATTCGGACAAATACAATGCTTATTTCATTAACCAGCTTACCGAACTCGTGACGGGCTATGGGGACTTGTTCTGTGTCTGGTTTGATGGCGCCTGTGGCGAAGGACCGAACGGCAAGAGGCAGGTGTACGATTGGGACGCTTATTACCGCGTCATCCGATCTCATCAGCCGGGAGCGGTGATCTCCGTGTGCGGCCCGGATGTCCGGTGGTGCGGCAACGAGGCGGGGCATACCCGGAAGGTGGAGTGGAGCGTCGTGCCTGCGAGTCTGCAGGATAACGAGAAAATCCAAGCCCATTCGCAGCAGGCGGATGACAGCAGCTTTTCCAAGCGAATCGGCTCGGAGGAAGAGGATTTGGGCAGCCGCAGGATCCTGTCCACCGCAGACCGTGTCATCTGGTATCCCGCCGAAGTGAACACGTCGATTCGCCCCGGATGGTTTTATCATGAGCACGAGGACCAACAAGTGAAGTCGGTTCCTCAGCTGGTGGACCTATATGAACGGACCGTTGGGGGCAACTCCACCTTCCTGCTCAATCTCCCGCCGGACCGCCGGGGACTCATTCATGAGAACGATGCTCAAACCATGGATGCCTTGGGAGAAACCTTGCGGCAGATGTACGGGCGAAATCTAGCCCTGGGAGCAAAAGCAACGGCTTCCGTATGCAAGAGTGATGAGCATGAGGGGAGCCGAGCAACGGACGGGAAGCCGGACACCTACTGGCGAACCGGAGAGAACGTAGAAGTGGCGACCCTCGAAATAGAGCTGGGGACGATCCAGACCTTGGACCGGATCGTTCTTCAAGAAGCGATCAGGCTGGGGCAACGAATCGAGAGATTCCATATCGAGAGGCTTGACCAGGGACAGTGGCAGGCATTCTACGAAGGGGAAATCGTGGGATATAAGAAGATTTGCTGCTTCGAACCCGTTGAGACAGACCGTATCCGTATCTGTATAACCGAATCCCGCGGGTATCCGACCTTGCAGGCGGTTCAGGTCTACTGCACTGAAGCCGAGAGATTGAATAGAGTGTAGCGTGTCCAGTGAGTGTGCTCCTTAAGAGCAGGCTCACTTTTTTGTTTCTATCCGAAATGTTCCCAGACCAACCAGGCGGATGGCGGCATAGGCTAATCCACCATTTTCCCAAGAAGGAATCGGCAGTGGCAATGAACTCGGCAACCAGCCAGTTGGCTAGAAGGCTCATATTCCCCCCCATTGCTTCATATGATGATTACTATGGAGATGAAAACAAGGAGGCATGCTCACATGGTTGCTGCGTTTCGGGTGTACAATCCGTTTATCGGCCCGTTCGATCCGTGTCCACCCATCACCACAAAAGTCTACAATACGCCGATTCAGCTGTACTTGGGCTTTCAACCGATGAATCTGCCGCAGTTTGATCCGCAGACAGCATTGAAGGCCGGAACGCTCTGGCCTTGTCTGTACAGTCCCTATCCGCCTGCAGCGAAAGCCTGAGAGGAGATGGACCCTATGCAAAAACAACTGGATGCCCAGTATTACGCCCTTCTTCAGGAACTGCAGGCGATTGACTTCGTGCTCGTCGAGCTCACGCTCTACCTCGACACGCATCCTATGGATGTTGCAGCCATCCGTCAGTTTAATCAAGGCAGCGCCGTGCGCCAGGAATTGGCCGCTCGCTTCGAAGCGAGCTATGGGCCGCTACTGCAATACAGAAGTCCAAGCGGCGAGCCGTGGCAGTGGGCAGAGGAGCCTTGGCCCTGGCAGGTGTAATCGGCACTTCGCCTTTAGGATTCCATTCATCGGAGGAGGCCTCAATTCATGTGGATCTATGAGAAAAAGCTGCAATATCCCGTGCGAGTAAGCAAATGCGACCCGCGTATGGCCCGATTGCTGCTCGAGCAATACGGCGGAGCCGATGGCGAGCTTGCTGCCGCGCTGCGTTACTTGAATCAACGCTACACCATCCCGCCCAAAGTGGTAGGGTTATTGAATGACATTGGCACAGAGGAATCTGCACATCCAAGATATCATTAATATATGCGGTTAACCGCCCAATATGTACACGTCTAAATTGAATCTATCCTCCGTTCCTTTCCACCTTGCTCCCTCCAACTTAGTGTACACTGACTTCTCCACAACCATCTTAAGCATCTTGTTTCTTTCAGCCGGGCTATCTGTCTTGCGGTAAACTTGAAGGATGTGTTTCACCGTAGGGACGATATCATCCTTCCGTTCCATCTTCTGTTTTATAGACTCGATTTCCTGATCGATTGAATCAATGGATGCTTTAATCTCCTGCAGACGTTGAGATAGCGTTTGGGACCGAGCAAGGAACACGTCAACTGTGTAAGCCTTCTGCTCGAGAAGGTCGTGCAACTGGTCCATTTGCCCCCTGGATTCCTCGTAGCGTTTCTCCATCATCCGTTTTACTTCTTCCTTTGCCTCCAAAGGAGATTCAACGGACTTCTTCTTCTGCCTCGATCGTATCCTCCCATTAACCTCAAGCCATTTCTCCAGTGTCTCAATCATCCTGTCCTCAACTAACCGCAGCGCGGAGCTGACGTTTGGGCATTTGGCCGTTGAGCACATGAGGGACGGTTCCTGTCCACTTGTGTACGGGCGACGAATCATTGCCTTGCCGCACACGCCACATACAACCAGACTAGCCAATGGATTCTGAATAATCCCCTTCGGCGCCGGTGTGTGACCATTTCCGGAAATGATCTGTTGAGCTGCCTCGAAAACGTCCTCCGGTATGATCCCCTGATGCAAACCCTTCGCTTCCGTCCATTCACCACGCTTCTTGATAGGCCGGGACTTCCCGGAGCGCTTCTTCACTTGCGGACGATATCCCCAATACACGTTCCCAATGTAATGAGGGTTCTTCAATATCTTCATGACGGTAGCAGTTATCCACTGGCTATTGTTACGGGTTGGGATATTTAGCGAGTTCAAGTGCTGGGCAATGAGGTTTCCCCCGGTCCATTTGTCCGGGTCCGTCTCCGTGTACATCGAGAAGATCATTTTGACGATCGCTGCCTCTTCTGGGATCTGCTCAAGGGTGAATCCTTTACCTGGCAGTTTAACGCGCTTGTAGCCATAGGGGGCAACGTTCCCGACAAATCGGCCGGCTTTGACGCCCTCGATGCGTCCTGTTTGCTGCCGGCGGTTGATCGTCTTGAATTCCCGGCGAGACATGAAAAGCCCAAACTCGAAGTACTCTTCGTCGTTTGGGTCATTCGGGTCATATGTGCGCATGGGTGTTATGATGAGGGTAGAAGAATACTTGAACGCCTGGGAGACGATACCCTGGTCCATCGTGTCGCCACGGGCAAGACGCTCGACCTCGACCACTAGGATGCCGTCCCACATCTCGTTCTCGACATCCTCAAGCAGCTGCTGCATCTCCGGCCGGGCCGAGATCCGTTCACCTGATACCGGCTTCTCGCGGTATATGTGAGATATGATGATTCCCAGCCTGCGGGAAAGCTCAATAAGGATGCTCTCATGGGTGGCGTAGGTATCGCCAACGCCTCTTGATTCGGCTTCAATATCAGCCCGGGACTTGCGGAGATATGCGGCGTAGCGTCCTGATGAGTTGAGCGTCTTCGTTGCCATGGCGACCTCCTAGAACATGTAGGGAATCATGGGATAGGTTAATTTCGGATCAGGTGTTTCCGTGTATTCATTCGCTGATTTTATTATAGCCCAATCTACTGTATTCCTGAACTCGCTACAGCCGCAGTAGGGACAAGTCCCATACTTACTCCCAGGGATACGCGACCACCGCTCTATAGGATGAGCGTGTTCACACCGCTGGCACCATAGATACATGTGATCGCCTCCTTGTTAGTTATAAACTTGATACGTCTTATTAGCATTACCTGTTGATATTGTAATTTTATTTGATCCTTTCATTTTAAACCCCTTAAGTTCAACTACAAAATATTTCTCAATATAGTACCGTTTGTAAAAATTTGCGGAATGGTCTTTATGCGCCTTACCATTAAATATCACTTTATCGTTCAGAACAATAACCAGTTTATCTGTACTATTTACGAACCTACCATATATGAACATCTTTGCATTTGATAAATCACTAGGGAGATTCAGATTTATTTTTGGCGACTCGTCTAAGTAAAACTCTTCATCGTAATAATCATCGCTTAGGCTAAGTCCAAGGTTTACGCCATAGAAAAAGGTATTAGGTTCACCAAACCGTTTCTCAAACTGATATCTAATGTAGCTCGGAAACCCTAATGTAATTAATAGTAGTACTAAGAATACTAACGAAATTAATATCCCTTTTTTTGTGAAACCAATATTTCTCAAAGATCTCACCCTCAGCTTTCTTAATCAATGGGCAACTTTGCAACTGTTGCGAGCCACACTGCAAGACATAGAAAAATGACACCAATGGAAAAAGTGATTAACCAGAACAAGAACTGTATAATGTAACTTCTGCTCTTAGAGACCTTTTCTAATCTTATAAACCACTCGTCTTCTTGGTGTTTTGCTTTAATTCCTTTAAAGGTGTAGCCAGATACCGTGACAATGAGAATCAAATAAATCCAAAATGAAATCATCTTACACCTCTGAACAGTTGCCCATCGGCTGGGGTATTTGCTAGGTATATCTCTTATGTATAACGGTAATACTGCCTCTCAAGGAGGCGGTTTATGTATATAAGCGCGGTTGATGGGAACCCACGGTTCCTCAATGTGGAGGATATCCTCTATATTCAAGCGGTCGGAGATCAGATAACGATCAGGACTCGGCAGAAGAAGTACCATCAAATAACCACGATCCGAGACTATAGCAAGCTTCTAATGCCATTCGGATTTGAGACAGTATCAAAAAACACGATAATTCAAAGCGATAAAATAGTTTTATTAGATCCAGATACAAGAATCGCATATTTCGACAAATCAAGGGAGATTGAGGGAATCAAAGTAACGAGAAGAAATTTGAATAAAATCCTTTAATGATAACCATTCGCAGGGTATGAATGGTTATTTATTTTGGAAATGAATCGACATACAGAACTTAATATCTCGTTTATAATGGGGGCATTAGGACGAAATAGGTCGATTATAAGTTATGGCTTATAAAATCCAATCGGGAGGTGAGTAGAAACTACTCACGGCCGCTTCCTCCTAGGTGTATCTGGTACAAAAATGAAATCTTGTAATTCCTCAATTGTGCAATTGAAGAATTGAGCTGCATTTGCCGCCATCTCTAAAGTGAAAACATCCTTGTTATTAGCCACTTGGCTAATGTAAGGCTGAGTTACTCCAAGATAATCAGCAAGCTCCTGCTGTATTGTACCAGTTGCTTTAAAAAGTATAGGAAGCCGGCTCCTCCCCAACCGGAGGGCCATATCTTTACCTCAATATTATAGGAACATGCGTTCCCTTTTTTGTGCTATGCATTTATAATAAAGTCACAAACATGTGGGCGGTGTACTATGAACGATGATAAGAAAAGGGTTAGCGATCAAGAAAATTCCATCATTTCTTTAGTTCTTGTCCTTGCCTCTTGCGATCCTGAGAAGATCGAAAGCATCAGAAAGGAGTTGCTGAAAATTAGGGTCATCAATACTGAGTCCTAGTTTTGCCGCTTCGTTTTCTATTAATTCAACGGTTTTTCTCTCATCATTGTAAGGGCCTGATGTTTTTGACTCTAACCCCAATAGTAGATCTGGTTGAACATCAAGAGCTTCTGCTATTGAGGCTATCTCATGATCTCTGGCCCTTCTTTTCCCCAGTTCTATCCTGTTCAGAACACTTTGATTAATCCCCGTTAATTCAGCCAATTTTTTTTGAGACCAATCCCTCCGTTCCCTTATCTTCTTAATGACCGAACCCGTTTCCAAAATGAACTCCTCCTCACAGAATGTCCGCCACAGTAATAATTATAGCGGTATTTCTAAAAACGAAAATTTTCCTTGCTAAAACAGAAAAATATGATTGACATTTCTATTTCAGCAATGTATATTTGTCTCGTAGACAATTTCTAAAATAGAAATGAAGGTGGTGAAAATAATGAATACTGTTGACCTCGAAAAAATCAGAGCGAGAAGGAAAGAAATGCGCATTAGTCAACAAGAAATGGCTGAATTACTTGGTTTTAAAAATGCATCGACGTATTGCAAATATGAAAAAGGTCTCTATAAATTCGATGCTAACCACATCCCGATTGTTGCCGAAAAGCTCAAATTTAAAGTTAAAGACATTTTTTTTGACAAAACAATTGCTAAAATAGCAATTTGATTATGGAGGTTCAAAGATGAATGAACTTTCTCTATCAAGCGACTTAAGCATCATCACTGCGGAGATCAACAGCTACAAACAAATTGCTGGTCAGTCACTTTTTGAGATCGGTAAGCGACTAAAGCATGTAAGAGATGGGTTGAAATACGGACAGTATGACGCATGGTGCGAAAAAGAACTTGGGTTCACTCGCGGTTATGCAAACAGAATTATCAAGGCCTTTGATGAGTTCGGAACTGAGGAATCGATTCCTCAGTTGGGAATGGCGAAAATTATGCATCTGATATCGCTTCCCGAAACCGTTGACCGCTCCGAATTCATCGCCGAACCCCACACGATCCCATCAACCGGCGAAACCAAAACGGTGGATGAAATGACCGTCAAGGAGCTTCGCGAAGTGAAGAAGGCCCTTAAAGACGCTGAACGCCGGGCAGACGAGGCTCAATCCAAGATCGACGCCGAGAAGAACGCTGCTCGTCATTATGAAAAGCTCTGGCAGCAGGAGAAGAACCAGCCGCCGAGGGTTGAGACGAGAACAGTTGAGGTCGTTCCGGACCGATTGAAACGCGAAATGGAGGAGAAGGACTTCCAACTCCAAAACCTCCGTGCTGGCTACCAAGAGGCAAAGCAGAAGCTTTCCGAGTACGAGAATCGCGACACATCAGATTTCGATGAAGAGGCAGCTCGCAAGGAACGCGAGAAGCTCCAGCACGAAGCAGACCTCGGCACAGCAAAGCTTCGACTGGCCTTCAAGAACTTCGTCGAGCAAGCGGCCGTCACGAGTTATCTCCAAGGAGCAATCGCCTTTTCCAATCAAATGGAGAAGGATCGCTTAGCGGAACTGGTCGAGTCCGCACAACAAATTATCGACCAAACCAAATCAGCCCTCAGAGGCAGAAAGCTGGGTGTAGTCAATGAGTAAATCTTTGAAGCAAGTGAACCAGGAGCGCCAAGTATTCTCGATTATCCAACCGATCCTGCAGAAGCAACTGGAACGCCAAGACGAACAAGGTAAAGCGCTACGCAGTATGTACGAAGGCATCACGGCTATGTATGGCGAGATCACGGAGAACATGGCTGAAATGCGGCAGATGGTCCAAGAAGTCCGGGACAGCACGACCCTCACCGATACCGAATGCTACGACCTTCAATCGGCAGTTGCGACGAAATCCATTCAACTCACCAAGGACCGTATCCATGAAGAAGAAGCCGATTTCCCGAAGATCGTCGGCAAGTATCGCTGGATGATCTGGAAGCACCTGAAACGCCGGTACCATGTTCCGAAGTACAACCACATACGCCGTATCGACCATATGGGAGCACTTTCCTTCGTGCAAGGATTCCGACCGGAAGATTACATCTAAGGATGTAAGTTCAACTTACTACCTAAGGAGGCCGACACCATGGAAAATGCAAGGGCCGTCCCACTGACCAAGCCGCATAGACATAACCCGAAAGGGGTTGTGATCCCAATGCGGGAACCAAGCGCAACGTATGTAATCGGCAATACCGTGATCAACATCTATGCTCCTGATGATCCAACAGGAGAAATCATGGAAAGAATCATGCAAAACGCGTCAGAGGTCGCGTGGGACATCCTGGATCGGCTGGCAGCGGAAGCTCAGGAATGAGCTTCTATAGAGGACAAGCCTATGCCTAATAAAGATAGTTTATCCCACGAATTAACTGTACACAATTTAATCTTACGTAAACTGATGTTCGACCGCGCTAAATCCGAACACGAACGTTCACAAATTGCGATGAATTACTTCAAACACGACGCGGCCGATCTCATAGAACGCTTGAAGGAGGTGATAGAGGATGGCAAATCCAGCCCATGCATTGAGGAAGTTTCGAACAATGACGTACAGCGGCCAGATCGATAAATGCCCAGCTTGTCAGCAAGTGATTTATAAGAACAGACAGCACTACGTTGAATCGAAATTCACGGATGAGTTCTACTGTGATACCTCGTGCTGCTTGGTACACAACTCCACAGTAGATCCCGAAGATGACCGCTATCGCATTTTTGAAGACGAACGAATGACAGACACGCAAATCATTACGATTTTGGGGGTAGTGAGCTATGGCTAAGACAAGCATTGACGAGTTGGTTGAGTACTTTGAAGCCCAGGCGTTCTACGCGAAGGAGATTGCGAAGCAACTGGAACGGGGCGAAAAGGTAACGTCTCATACCGAATGTGATCTTCCCTTGGCTCAAGCCTGGAGGATGATTGAGAACCGCAACTTGGCAGAGCCGGCCGCAGTTGGCGAAGATCAACCTTACCTCTCATATCATCCATTCATCCCGAAACGGGAAGGGGCGAAGACGGCATGAAATTCAAAAACCCGAATTACCCCCAGTGCGTGAAGGAATTCGAGTCTTGGAGGATGGGCGATGAAGGAAATTGACTACCTATCTTTGGCGAAGCAGGCCCGTCTTGACGGGAAATCAGAAGTGTTTTGGGCCTGCTTCAAAAACCATGCGCGAGTCATGCGGAAGCTTTTGGCAAAAGAAAAGACCGCTGTACCAGCAGCGGCCCCACAATCATCCAACCAAGAATGATTTGCTATACCCATTTTACCACGAACGGATGTGAAAAGGAATGGCTCACGAACGCACACGCTTCCTTATACAGCACCGCGAGAGCAAACTCTATCTCCAATACCGTCTGAAAGATTCCGGCATTCTTGATGACATTGATGATCCTTGGAAGGCATGGGGATTTAAGACCGCTAGTGAAGCTCTACACATCAAGGAAGAATTCGCCTGCATGCCACCGGACAAGGAAAACTATCGGATCGTGAAAATGAGAGATAAGAGGGAGGAGGTAGAAGAGGATGTGCAATAAATCGGAATCCATTGCAAAACTGGCCGTTGCCCTCGTGAAATTCAACGCTGAGGTACGGATCATCGAAAAGGACGCCAAGAATCCGCACTTCAAGAACCAATACGCTTCCCTCGACAACATCATCGACGAGGTACGGCCAATCCTCGCCAAGCACGGACTGTCCGTCCTGCAGTTTCCATCCGGTGACGGGGACAAGTTCTCGCTCCGTTCCATGCTCCTGCACGAGTCCGGTGAGTGGATCGAGTCGGAACCGATCGTCATGCGCCCGGTTAAGAACGACCCTCAAGGGATTGGAAGCTGCGCTACCTATGCCCGGCGATATAGTTTGTCAGCGCTCCTGTCCCTCAATACTGGCGAGGATGACGATGGGAACGATGCTTCTCATCCCGGAAAAGCAGCTCCGATTACGCCTCCTGCATCGTTGCGTGCGAAGTACCAAGCAGGCAAAGGCGATATGGACGGATTCGAAGAGTGGGTGAAGGACATGCAGACGAAGGGGCAAACCTTCACGGATATGGAAAACATGCTCGCCAAAAAGCTGATGGAGAAAAAGGGAGGAACCGCTAGTGCTTAATCGCTCAATCCTGATCGGCCGCCTTACCCGAGATCCCGAGCTGCGCTATACGCCAGCTGGGGTCGCGGTTACCACGTTCACGCTCGCTGTTGATCGTCCGTTTACGAACGACAAGAAGGAGCGAGAAGCCGACTTCATCCCGATTGTCGTATGGAGGCAAGCGGCAGAAGCATGCGCCAACTACCTCAATAAAGGCCGTCTGTGCGCCGTAGAGGGCCGCATTCAAGTGCGAAGTTACGACAACAACGAAGGACGCAAGGTGTACGTTACCGAGGTTGTAGCGGATAACGTGAAGTTCCTGGAGTCAGCTAACCGTGACAGCGGCCAGCAATCGAATAGCCGGGATCCATTCGCCGGAGACGGTAAGCCGATCGACATCAGCGATGATGATCTTCCCTTCTAAGGAGTGGTGACGGTGAATTTCGCTAATGAACCTGTACGCGCCGTACCTAAGCCTTCATACGGGCGCTGGAAGCCCAAGAGAGGCGATGAAACGAAGGTAACCCATAAGGTCAGGAAAGAGGTAGATCGCCGTTCTATGGAGTTTATGGGAAGCCCTGTGCGGTGCTGTGAGAAGTGCGGATACATCCATAACCTCACCAAAGCGCACATGGAAAATGCCTCCCAAGGTGGGACAGGCCGTCACCCTCGCAATATCGCTAACCTCTGCGGCACCCACGGAATGGTAGGAACATGCCACCACTGGGCAGACAACACCGCAGAGGGAATGCGCTGGAAGAAGCGATACGCCAAAAAGTTGGAAGCCTATTACCGTGATGGTAACGGCAAGCGCTTTTGGAAATAGACCAATATATCGGCCATAGAGCCTAGGGAGGTAAACCGAATGAAGATAAGGATCATACAAAGCAAACCTAGGCGTAGTCGGAATGAGTATGATATCGACCAGCTGATTGATGAAGAGTTCGAAGTAGTTCAACGTGATGAAGACGGATTTTACATCAGATACGGGCACACGGGGTTGTACTACATCAACAATGACGAGGCTGAAATCATCGAATCGACCGAATCACCCAGCGAAGCGGCAGCCGAATAAGGGGCCTAAAGGAGAGCAATTATGAACCGTTACGAAAATCACGGAGCCGAATGGCAAGAAGAAGAGAATCGCCTGCGCTAGAAACGCGAGCAAGTCAAAAAACAGCGCTGGATAGATCCAAGAGATCCGGACTATATTGCGCCGGAAGAAACGGAGGATGAAACGGATGCCGAATGAAAAAGGCTGGTACACGAAGGAAGAGGTTCTTGCAACCGGCTTACCCTACTACATCCCGGCAAGCAAACGTTGGACGGCAATGCCTTACGATTACGCCGTGCTGATGACTAAATCACGGTGCAAGCAGTTGGGCATGCCGATCTTGTCGAGCGGTAACGAAGATCCGTGCGCATTTCGGTACGCTTCGGGAGCAAGCATGGGGTCGGACACTAAAGCATATCGCTACATCCCCCTCTACGACCGCACGGACGTTTTTGAGGCCGGAGAGTTAGACGTCAATATCCTATACCCCGGTGAGTTGATGGGTGTATTTCCTAAAGGAGAGGATAACGCATGAAAGCAATCACCATACATCAGCCATGGGCGACTCTGATCGCGCTCGGTGAAAAACGCTTCGAAACGCGCAGTTGGCCGACCAAGCACCGGGGGCCTATCGCGATCCATGCCGGGAAAAAGGTCGACCGAGAAGCATGCGAGCAAGTAGATATCAAATCAGCACTGGACAAGCACGGTTTAACGGCGGACACCCTTCCTACCGGAGTTGTGGTGGCAACGAGCAGAATTGCGGACTGCCTTGAAATCCATATTGACCACACGGGAGATGCGGTTCTCTTAATCGAAAAAGCACCCTATGCATGGATCGGAGAAGGTAGTCCGGAATTCGCGTTCGGCTGGTACTCTGATGGCCGATACGCATGGGAGCTTATAGACATTAAGCCACTGATGGATCCAATCCCAGCCAAAGGTCAACAAGGGCTCTGGAATTGGGAGGCAACCCATGAAAGTTAAGACAGACGCAGAGCTTAACCGGGAACTGTCGGTGTTGCTGGGGTACGAGGTTATAGAACGGAAAGGTCAATTCTACTTATTCGATCCATTCAGCCTGGTTATTGCAAAAAGCGGAGTAGAATCTCTTCTTTGGACCGAAATACCCGACTACTGCAACGACGAAACAGCCGCTCGTGAGGTACAAAAGGCGGCAATCGCCAAGGACCTTCTTGGATACGTCCTCAACCTATCGATTAAAACAAAAGCTCCAAAATACTTCCTAGATTGGGATACAAGCGGCCTCGACGGTTACTTCTTTAATGCAAATGCGGTAGCTATGATGTTAACCGCCACGCCCCGACAGCGGGCAGAGGCAGCCTATATGGTGCTAAAGGGGGATGAACGGTCATGAAAAGTAAGGTAAAGGCCAAAATTACTCGCATTGTAACAGAAACGGCAACTTGCATTCTCGACAATGATGGAAATGTCGAAGAAGTGTTGGATATCCACGATGAACATGATTACGAAGTTACCGAACTTCATTCAGTTATCAGTGTGATAAATGAGTGGTAAAGCCATTGCCCTGATACGGCCTCCGCTCCGCTGAGCTGATTCGGTCGATACGATGGCACCTGACGGTGCAAAGGAGAAAAGATATGTCCGACTTAAGTGGAACGTTTGTTTACTGGCCGTCCGTGCGGATCATAGCACACCCTTCCGCAAAGGACGATCTAAAAGAAGTACTTGTTGACATCAACAAGCTTGAGTGGAATGAGGATGATTTCCCATTCTTGTCATTATCAGAAATCGGAACTCAGTTAGAAAAAATGGGTTACACTCATCCGTTCTACGTTTGGTCAGAATTGGGGTTATCGGGCCGCATTTATCAATACGGAAACTACGATCCTCCAACATGGGAGCACCATGGAACGACAAAAGGTTACGCATAAGGCCGAAGGCCATCGTCCGACAGCATAATCCCAGTCCCGAAGGGACGGAGGCCGTATAAGCCCATTTGGGGCCAGTAGAAAGGAGCAATACACCAAGTAGGGACGAGGTGAGTCTGTGCAACAGATAACAGATTTGCAACAATGCGTAGACCTCAGCAGCGAAATTTGCAACACGGAAGACGGAGATTGGACACATACGGTCAGAGGGCAACCTGTGCGTTTGGAGCGACGCGTAATCGACCCCAATGGGCGTAAGCTGGTGTTCTTCAGAGGTAATTCTGTCTACGTATCCGGTCCATACTGTGGGCGGTGGTTGGCAAGTGTGTTTGATGCAGAGGCCGTAGCGATAAAACCGGAGCAGTTGACATTGTTCTAGCCCATAGGGGGCAGAGAGGAGACAGGCACACATGAACTTGGTTGACGCTTATGTAACTCAAGTTCTTGCAGAACCGGAGTACATCGACAAATACGCCGGTGAGGGATTGACCTGGTGGCAAGTAAAGGTCCTGTACAACTCTTATGGACGCACTAGCGAGACGACGTTATCATTTCCAACCCGGGAAGAGGCTGCCGCAGTGACTCCAGGGCATCACTTTTTGACATAGGAGGCGCGGATGAAGACGAGAAGCCCACTCATCTGGTTCGGAGGAAAGTCGAAAGTGGCTGAGCACATCATCAACCGTATGCCTGCCCACTCCTGTTACGTTGAACCGTTCGGCGGAGCGGCCCATGTGATTGCCCAAAAGCCTCCGATCCAGAACGAGGTTTACAACGACATTGACGGCGAGGTGGTGAACTTCCTTATGACCGCCCGCGACTATCCTCTGCGCTTTCAGGAAGCATGTGACAGCCTTCCGTATAGCCGGGAGATGTATGAGCGCTGGAAGCAATCAGATGCGCCAGAAGACGATTTTGAGCGTGCCGTGAGGTTCTTCTATATCAATCGCTCGGGGATAGCCAAAGGTAATTCGGATTCCGCATTCTCCACCAATACCGGATGGCGGCATAGCCGAGAACACAACACGGCGCGGACGTACCGCTCGGCCTGCGAGATCATCCCGCAATTCGCGGAACGCATGAAGGGAGTCATGATCGACAACCGGGACTTCCGGGACATATTCCGGGTTTACGATGCGCCGAGCACTCTGTTTTACGTCGATCCTCCATACATCGGACGGGAGAAATGCTACGCCGGAGGATTTACAGAGAAAGACCATCGGGACCTGGCCGAAATCCTGAACAGCATCAAAGGGAAAGCGATTCTGTCCTACTATGACGATCCACTATTACTCGAGCTGTACCCGACTTGGAACAAGGAAACCTTCCAGGCGACCAGGCAAGTCGTGAACGGGAACAACAACATCGCAACGGAATTACTGCTCATGAATTTCGATAATGGTCAGCAGGTAATGGATATATAACCCAATCCAATCTCCAGGGGGTAAACACTCCCCCTGTCTAGGAGGGCACGAAGCAATGGGTGATAAAAGCAAGATCGAATGGACGGACGCTACCTGGAACCCGGTAGTGGGCTGCACGAAGGTAAGCGAAGGCTGCCGCAACTGCTACGCCTTCGAGCTTCACGGCAACCGGCACAAGGGAAAGATCAATGGGGCAAAGCTGCCGGAGCAATACGCCAAGCCGTTCAGCGAGATTCAAATCTTCCCTGATCGACTGGATCAGCCTTTGCGCTGGAAGCGTCCCAGGAAGATATTCGTTAACAGTCTGAGCGACCTCTTCCACCAGGACGTGCCTGACGACTTTATCGACGAGGTATTCGCGGTGATGGCGCTCTGCCCGCAGCACACCTTCCAGGTGCTCACCAAGCGGCCGCAACGGATGCGGGATTACCTTAGCAAGCCTAGTTCGCCTTACGCTATTGATAAACTCGCTGACCTATCGCCGTTGATGGAGCAATGGGGATGGATGAGCCCTGAAGACGCGGCGAATATCGCACCCCCTGGAAGTGTTCTTCCGAAGTGGCCGGAGTGGCCGCTCCCTAACGTCTGGCTGGGCGTCACGGTGGAGAACCAGCAAGCAGCCGACGAGCGTATTCCGCTGCTGCTCCAAACGCCTGCGGCGATCCGCTGGCTGAGTTGCGAGCCGTTGTTGGGCTCAGTAGACCTGATAAGTGCCGGCGCGATTAATTATGAAATCGTTAATACTTGGCAATCGACGATGGAACCGCTTATAGATTGGGTTGTCGTAGGCGGAGAGAGTGGAAGCAAGGCGCGGCCCATGCATCCTGATTGGGTGCGGAGTCTGCGGGATCAATGCCAGGATGCCGGGGTCCCGTTCTTGTTCAAGCAATGGGGAGAGTGGGCTCCATCCCTATCGTTGGCCGCCCTTCCGAGTAAGTCGACGGAATGTGTAAAAGCGGGGAAAGAGACCCTTCATCGAGTCGGCAAGCGTGCAGCGGGCAGGGTGATCGACGGGCGGACGTGGGACGAGTATCCCAATAGCGAGGAGGTAGAGTCTAGTGAATGACCTCATAAGCAAGTCTAAACTGATCGCATTGGTGAATGGATACCTGGACGATATTGAAGAACCAGCAGAGGGGTTCGATTCGGGCATCAAATTTGTCGCACAAGCGGTAAAGCGGAAAGCCATAGACGGCACCCTTGACCCCGATACCGAACCTATCACGGATATCCAACCGGGGGATAAGGTGGAGCACATCAAAAATAGTCATTATGGAATTGGAAACGTGATAAGCAGATCGGCAAGCGGTGTGTCACTAAGGGTGGGGTTTGGAGGAGCCAGAACAGGTTGGGTTTATTGGGAAGGCAACTACAAGCCATCAAGCCTCAGAAAGGTGGTGGAATCTCCTAATGAGCAATAACCCCGACAAACCTTTCTTCAATGGACTCAAGCCGGGATTTCGATTTTTCCGAACCAGCGAGACGGCACCTCAAAAAAGCCTGTGGGAGCGTGTGAAAGAGGTACTGGAGAAGCAGAAGGAGGCGGCGAAGTCCAATGAAAACCACTGAACAAGAGATAAGGGAAGCCATATCAGCGGCTACACCGGGGCCGTGGTTCGGACAAAACGGGCGATATGGAAAACGATCAATTATACACTCCCAGGATGACACGATGATTTGTGCTGACATTGGTCTCCATGACATGGATTTGCTTGTCCATACCCCTGAATGGCTCCAATACCTCCTAGACCAGAATGCAGCGCAGGACAAGAAACTTGAAGTTGCCCTCGGGTCGTTAAGTTGGATTGCAACATTCTGCCCTGACAGTAGTGCACGCAGATCGGCCCGGAATGCGCTTAAAGTCATTGGAGGTGTTGAGGATGAGCAATGAGAAGCCGCGAGACCTCCAAGAAGACCTCAGAAATCTTGCCCTCATCCCACGCGACCCTGACGATCCTGTAGACATGGTACACGATGTAGTAACCCCACACGCACTTAGGAGGGCTATAGCGGCTGAGGCGGCCATTTCCGAGGCATTATCCATCTGGGAGACAATGCAACCGGAAGACGATCCACAGACTACTGCAGAGTGTGTTATCGAGCGTTTGAGGGAGGCGAGAGTTCATGAGCAATAACCCTGAGAAAGATATTGTCGCAGACACCAAACAAGCGGTGCGGTTATTACGAGGGATTGGCACGTATGGGGTTTTCTCGTTCAAAGAAATCGTAGCTTCATTTGACGATCTTTTTGCGGAGGTAGAATCCCTTCGCTCTCAACTGGCCGAGGCCAAGTCGGAAAAACGGAGACTCACCGAGTTCACCCTTGAGAACCAAGCACGAGCTGGTGAGTACTACGGCAGGCTGGAAGAGGTCGAAAGGGAACGGGATGAGTACCAGATTAAGTATGAGGCCGAGCAAATAGAAAAGTTGAAAGCACAGGCTGCAATAGCCAACATGGAAGCCTACGGCGACTTAGCACGAAATCAACGCGACGAGCTAACCGGGCCAACGCCTCTATGAGAGAAGCCCTGCAATGGTATGCGGATGAAAATACTTATAAATGGTATGCAGTCGATGGCGATGAAGATGGAATGCCCTTCAGCGAAGTGCTTGTTGATGAAGGCGAACGCGCTCGTAAGGTTCTATCTTCCTCTCTACTAGATGATTAGGGGGATCCGATCTCCCTTCAACGGATAAAGGCGGTGCTAATCGTGGCATACATCGGAATAGACCGCGGGATCATCGATCACTGGATATACAAGGATGCCGAGTATTTCAAGGTGTGGTTCGAGATGTTATGCCGCGCTAGGTACTCGCAAGAGCCGAAGACAGACAAGCTTGGCGATGAGCTTTTCACCATCAATTATGGCGAGTTTATCTTCGGCCGCATCAGCTGGAGCGATCGGTTGGGAATCAGCGAACAGAGGCTTCGCACGCTCATGAAATTGCTTGTAAAAGAGGACATGATTTCGCTAGTTTTCAAGTTTCGTAGATTTTCGATCTACAAAATCACAAATTACGAAAAATTCAACCAGCAGAACAACCAGCAGGAAACCCTTATACAGCAAGACTTTTTCGATGGTGCCAACCAGCAGATCAACCGCGACTCAACCAGCAGCCAACCAGCAGCCAACCAGCAGCCAACCACTAAAGAACCAAGTAAACCATTAAAACCAAGGAGTAATAAAGATAAAACATATACTCCTGAATTCCTCAAGTTTTGGGAAGCTTATCCGAAACGAGTAGACCAACCAGCAGCTTTCAACAACTTCAAGAAAGCATTGAAGAAAGTATCGGCCGAAATACTGATCGGATGCGCAATGAACTACGCCAGCTACTGCATTGCTAACCAGACGGAGCATCAGTACATCAAGCTTCCGAACAATTTCCTTCGAGACGAATACTACAAGCAGTACGAAACCCCGGTATTGGTCCATGACACCAGTCAAAAGAATGGTACTCCGCGGCAATACAAAGGGTCGAAACCATCACGTAAACCGCTCGAGACAATTAAGTCTCCTGCACAACCCGGGATGGTGTCAGAAGAGAAATTTGCTGAACTGCTCGCCTGGGCAAACGAACTTGACGAAGGAGAGAGAGCGTGATTGCACAACGCACAGTGGTACCACGAGAGGCATACTACCGCATGGAGCCAGCCGGACCGGTGATCAGCCGTCGCATCGAGGATCTGACGCCAGAGGAGCAGGCGAGGATTAACGGGTACAAGCCGCCTTACCGCAAGAAGCCTATCAGCCTAGTAACGACAGCGCCGAGCAAGTGGGATAGAAACGACCGCCGCAAGAACGGGAGGTAGCCATGTACGGGATCTATTACAAGCGCAAGATGCTGAGGAGCTACGAGAGTAAGGAGCAGGCCGAGAACAAGTTGGGGGAGCTAAGCCGGCTGTTCACGGGGCTTCGAGTACGGGAGGTGCGGGGATGACTAGGATGACGCTGGCCGAGTACCACGCATTAGGGAAGACGCCTAGGAACAAGTACAAGGCGATCAGGACGCAAGCTCACGGGATCTGGTTTGACAGCAAGGCCGAGGCTGAATACTACTGCGGCCTCAAACTGCTGGAACGTGCCGGGGAAGTAACCGCTATCGAGCTGCAGCCGGCATTCGTGCTGCTAGAATCATCACCTGGGGAAAGAGGTATCACGTACAGGGCAGACTTCCGGGTGACATATCGCGATGGCCGGCAAGAGGTGATCGACGTTAAAGGAGTAAGGACTCCATCCTACAGGCTTAAGGTTAAGTTGCTCAGATCACGGTATCCAGAAATAAACTTTCGGGAGGTTGGTGCAAATGGAAAGTAGATTCATCCCCTTCGGCATGGCTGTTAACCCTATAAACGGGCGTGTGGGACTCATTCTATTGCTTGACGATGAAATAGTCGTCCGAAACAAAGAGCCTGTTAGAATCGATCCTAGAGCTTCTGGCGATGTGTTCGTATCTCTGCCGATAGAGTTGTGGTTTCAGAAGCCGATCAAGCATGTCGGATGAGATATCCACAGTATTATCAAGCAATTGTGAGTAATGTGTATTAAACCAGACACCACGTTAATGTATTGGCGTTATATCTCAAAATATGGTATAATATAGGCAAGAATTAGGTTTCGGAACACAATATATTGGGGAGGCAAGAGGAATGAGCGAGATCGCAGAAAAGCAAGCACGGAAAGAGCAACTGGAAGCAGAATTGGAACGGGAGCAGTTTAACGGGGCAATCGATCCTAACCGGATTCGGGAGTTGCAGGACAGCATTAACCTTCTGAGTAACCAGATCTCCGAACTGCAGGAGTCGGAGAAGCAACAGGCCCAGGAAGAACGCATCACCGCTACCACGCAAGCCAGCATCGCCGGGATCGCAGATATCATGATCGGTGGTATCCAGCTTTCGGCCATCATCGGGGACAAGGATTCCTACGAAATCGTAAAATTCGAACTGGAGCAGCGGCTGGCAGCTCAAGCCGAGGAATTCAAATCCATCATTGACGAGATTCGGATGAACAGTGAAGAAAAGATTCGGTTGATGGAATTGGTGTGCTCGGAATACGACTCCAAGATTGCTAAATTGAAATTAGAGTTGAATGGCAGTGAGGCATCTGTCGATGAGTTGAAAGAGTACCGCGATAAATACTACGACGAAGCCAACCTCCGCAAGGATGCCGAGGCAAAACGTGATGCTGCCGTTGCCATCATGGAGGCAGGGCAAGAAGAAATCGACAAGCTGCGACGCGAGAACGAAGACCTTCGCCGCAAGCTGATTTCCGGGGCTACCTACAAGCCGGCAGAGCAAACGGCTGAACAGGCTGATCGGATTGAACGTCTGAAGCGCGAACGGTTCACGGTTTACGACCTTAAGCCGGACAATGAGTTTAACCCCAAGAACTACACCGCGAAGCTGGCACTAACTGGCGAAGAAGTGGCGTTTGGGTGGACGGCATTGAAATCGTACACGGTCATCGACGAATCCGAGGTGCCGCAGTTTCGGCAAGCGCACGGAGCCACCACAACCCCGCAAGAGCCGGTGGACGTGGCTAACGGAACGGGGAAAGAGGATATTCAGGCTAGCGTAGAGGTGCCGCAGTTTCCAGCATCGCAGGTTGACGGTGCCCCAGTCGACGGAGTGGATCAACACGAGGCTGTACAGGCGGATGTGGGAACAAGTGTGGAAGAAAGATTAGCGGCCCTAGAAGTAGCGGTGTTCGGGAAGGCTAAGGTGGCTTAAGGAAGGAGGATAACCCATGAACGACCGGGAGAAAGTGATAGAGTTGCTGAAAAACTACCGGTCATACCGATACGCGGTTATGAACGGGATTGAGCCTTACGAGGGAGAAACATGCTTTGTTGGTAGCGAGTATGGTCCGAGAGTCCCTAGACTGTATCGAGGAACCACCATCCAGACGGAGCAGGATTATCGAGCCTACAAGCGCATCGTCCAGACCATTGACGGGGCTGTGGAAGACGTTTTGGATGATGATGAACGAGATGTTATCCGATACAAGTACCTGGAGCGGAATAGTCTGAACCTCGATAAAATTGCAGAACGGTTGCTGATCGGCGAAAGGACGGTACAGCGGGCGCACAAACAGGCGCTGAAAAAACTTACTATGAGCCTTCGATTCGTGGATGCGCCGGAGATTATCAACCTGGATGAAATGATTCGGATATCGGGATAAAAGGGAAACCCGCTCTCCTTAGCTGGAGGACGGGTTTTTTGCAATCATGAAAGGTTTTATCGTTTCCTGTTTCCACACCTTACCCTCGTCAAATGGAGGCAGCGTTCCCCTTCGTACGCGGTCACCAATGGCTGCACGAGAGACGCCGAGCATACGAGCAAGGTCAGCTTGGGAAACAGTGTCACCTCGTTCTTTCGCTCGCTCCCGGGCATACCACTCACGATTACGGCGGCGGCCAATCTCTGCTTTGCATGCTGGGGAGCATGTCGTACTTCCGTTTATTGGTTCAAACCATTTTCCGCATATCAGACAATAAGGTTCCGTTTTCCGCCTCTTAATATTGCGCGAGTAATTTAGTCGCCCCTTATTAGCGTGGTAAAAGGGAAGAGCAGTTTCGCGATCGTGTTCTGCTGCATGGATCGGCTGGCAATCTGGACAAAAGCGTTGTAAGCCACCTTCAACCGAATATTCAGAGCCGCAGCGTTCGCATTTGTCTTTGCTTCCGATTGGTCTGACATCGCCGGACCTCTTGCGATCGAGGTATCTAGCCTTTGCCTGCCTTTTGCGTCCCTCGCGGCAAACTGGACAGTAGTAAGCTCGTGGACCACCGTGAAATCTCTGTGAACATTCAAGGCAAGTCCTATTTAAAATCCCGTAAGACTGTACGCGCTTTGGAAGATTACCGTTCCTGTTCGAGAGTGTCCGACACGTTTCACTGCAGTAAAATCCATATCTTCCCCCGACCAATTTTTCACCGCAAAAAATGCAGTGTTTAATTTTTTTATGACCGCAAGATTTCGTATTTCCGTTCTTCAGATTGCTTGATCTGACTACTACAGTTGATCCGCAATCACATTTGCACGTCCACAAGTATTGTGACGGATTCTTCACACCGAAGAATTCTATCACCGTAAGAAATCCAAACCGCTTACCACTAAGATCTTCGCGTAGTCGGCCGCGGGGACCGAGTTTTCTGGCGTTGCTTACTCTTGTATATTTTCTTTTTCCCTCGCATCCACAAGATGTAACCTTGCCTGAGCGCAGATTATTGAGAAGCATATTAACTTCAGTCCCACAGTCGCAACGGCAAATGAGTCGACGGTTCTTCCCCACTTGCTCAGCCTCTCCTACGACTGTAAGAATCCCGTACCGCTCGCCTACAAGTCCTACTTTAAAGTCCCCAGCCTTCGGCATTACAGTAGGCCGATGACGTGCGCATTGATCAGACGCACTTCATTGTCGTCAAAGTGACCGTCAGTACGGGAAGATGATCCGGCAATAATAGCTTGTGGGCCGTTTATGTATCCGCTGTTCAACTCGACGGCCTTCGCAATATTGGCAGCGAGAGCAGCGGCATCCTCTTCTTCTGGAAAGTAGAAATTGAATCCTTCAGTGTCGATACGGGTAACGCACGTTCCGTCAGCAGTTTCACCAGACGTATGGAAAGTAGAGCAGTCGTTTTCGAAGTCCCATTCGTAGGATTCGCGGCAATCATCGCCGACAGCGTAGGTTTCATCAACGCACAGGCTACGCACACCTACGTGCCAATACTTGTTTGCAATGATTTCCTTCGCGATTGCTTCGTACTTTTCCATTTTCATCCGCTCCCTTTGCTTGATGTCTTAAATATACAACATGATATGAAAAGTGTAAAGGGGTAAAGTGCTAAAATTTAGAATATTTTCACTAGAATCAATTAATTTGGCGGAAAAGTGGCGGAAAAATGGCGTATTATACATGCTAAACTAATATCATCGGGACACTGAGAGGACGAGGTAACCGGTATCGCATTCTCTCGCTGCTTGATCCGGGTAGCGCCGAACCGCTGCCCGGCAGTAAGGTGACAAGCGCTTATTGCGCATCACATATGCCAAGAGAGGGAAACCACAACGCGCGGAATGATCCGAGCAGGGTGTAACACGGCGGTACTGATGCATCGCTGGCACCTGGGAGGAAAGGTTGTGCCATGAGGCGACACAGCTACCCCGGTGGATACGGGGGAAAGAGGCAGGCAAAGGAGTATCCACCCCTATCTGGTACGGGTTATCCAGTGGTCAAGTGAGCCTGCTTGACGTAAAGAGGACAAGGCAGGGCTACGGCCTACATAAGGAGGAGAGGACTGGGAAACCGGGCCTCTCTTTTTGTTAGGAGGGAAAGTCATGGGAAGATGGATGAAAAGAATTTACCCCAAAGATCCTCAGGAGCAATTCGCGATGGTAGCTAGCGCACTGGCATTACCGATCATTGTCGTAGCGTACTGGGCAGTGCTCATGGTGATGAGATGATGGATTACGAGAAGGAGTTTCGCCAGATCAGCGCAGGCGGCAGGCCGTACATGGCGAGGATCGTCTACATCGGATACGTACGAGCAGCGCTGAGGGGGAGCAAGTCAGACGCAGATAAGCTGCAGGAGATCGCAGAGATTGATAGAGCCTATGCCAGTGTGTTCGAGTTGGAGATACCTTAGGAGGATGAGAAAATGGCAAAGTTCCGTAAAAAGCCGGTAGAGGTTGATGCAGACGTTTTCCAACTGGGTATGGAGGATGGGTTTATTTCACGCAGTAGTGAGTATGTTGAAAAATTCGAGGGGCCGGGAGACTACCGGGGGATGGACTATCCCGACTATCACTGGCGTGACCAGGATTATATCCGGGAAGCATACCGTGCGTGGGTAGAAAATGACACAGATACCAACTTTTGGCGACCTGCGATTAAGACGTTGGAGGGTTGGTTGGCGGTATCTCCGGGGGACTGGATCATTACAGGTGTGAAAGGCGAACGGTATCCATGCAAGCCGCACATCTTCGAAGAGACATACGAACCAGCGTAACTCATTGGCCGGAGGGCATCGATCGACAGCATAAGCTTAGGGCGTAGCCCGGAGGCCGTGGAGGTGAAAAAATGACTGCAGCAGAAAAGATATTGAATGCAAGGCCAGTAGAATGCGCAATCAAGGGGGAAAAGTGTTGTCATATTGGTTGTTCCAGTAATGCTGAGTATGCAATCGTTGGACCGCGAGGATATGGATATGATGATTCTTATGCATGCAGTGCCCACGTGGAGGAATACGTAAACGAAGAAGACGTAGTTGAATTGATCTAATATGTTTGGGGGTGAATGAGGTATGGCAGAGACAAGCGTAAGGGCATTGACAAAACAGCAGCGTGCGTTTGTCGATGCTTACATTTGTGACGAAGAACTGAACGCAACCGAATGCGTGCGTAAAGCATACCCAACTGCTAAGCAACCGGACAGAATCGCGTATCAGTTACTAGAGAATCCTAGAGTACGGGCAGAAATTGACAAACAAATGGAAGAACGGGCGAAACGGACGCAGATAACGGCAGACAAAGTCCTCCAACGATGGTGGGACATTGCTACAGCAGATCCGAATGACATCATGCATCTTCGTAGGTTGAGCTGCAGATACTGCCATGGCATTGATCACAAGTACCAGTGGGTAGATGAGGTAGAGTATGCTAATGCCGTTTCAAGGTCAATTCTATTAGCTGAGGCAGAAAGTCAAAAGAAAGGTAGTCAAGAAGATACGGAGGAAATACCCACAGACGAAGGTGGATTTGGTTACGACAGAATGACCGAACCTCATCCCGAATGCCCCAAGTGCCATGGCGAGGGAAGGCTGGACTTGTATCTTGCTGACACTCGAAAGATAAGTAAGAAATCACGACTTCTGTATGCTGGCATTAAGCAGACTCAAGCTGGGATCGAGATAAAGCTACAAGACCAAGGAAAAGCGCTTGAGAATGTGGCTCGTCATCTTGGAATGTTCAACGATAAACTGGAAGTAAGCGGATCGTTGAACATCGAAAAGATGCTTGAGGCAATCAAATGAACTCAATAGCGCTCGAAAACCTTCGTCGATTGAAGAATGAGTTTGCTTACTATGCTCCACGCATGCTCAAGATACGGAGTAAGGATGGTAGGCTAGTTGATTTTGGCCTCAATACGATGCAGAAGAAAATCGACTCCACTATTGAGCGATTGAGGGCAGAAGGTAAACCAGTGCGCATCATCATCCTCAAGTACCGGCAGGGTGGGGCTTCCACATACACAGAGGGGCGAATCTTCCACTCCACGAGCATGAACAAACTGACGAACAGTCTGATCGTGGCACATGAAGAGGCGGCCAGCACCAACCTATTCAACATGAGCAAGGTATATTACGACGAATTGCCTCCGGAAATCAAGCCAATGCGTAAGAATTCCAACAGCAAGGAAATCGTATTCGAAAACCCGACACTGGACAGTAATGAGAAGCAGCAGAACCCAGGTCTCAGAAGCAGGATCAAGATTAGCATGGCAAATAACACGGATGCCGGGCGATCAGCGACCATACACAACCTTCACGCATCGGAGGTGGCGTTCTGGTCTGACGCTTCAAAGACCATGCTGTCGCTGATGCAGGCGGTGCCGAACACGCCGAATACGATGGTCATACTGGAAAGCACTGCTAACGGTGTGGGCGACTATTTCCACGAACAATGGGAGCGAGCGAAGAACGGTGAATCCGACTTCGTAGCGCTCTTTTTTGCGTGGTTTGAAGATCCACAGTATGAAATGGACGTGCCTGCAGACTTCACGATCACAGAAGAAGAAGAGCGAATGAAGCGACAATACAAGGATATAACCGACAGAAAGCTTGTCTGGAGGCGCTGGTGTATCAAGAACAACTGCGGAGGAGATCCAGAGTTATTCAAGCAAGAATACCCTAGCAATGATATAGAGGCGTTCTTGACATCAGGACGCCCACGCTTCGATATCCCGGTTCTCACGGATTACTTAGCAAGATGCTATGACGGTGAGCGAGGGTACTTGGAGCGAGTGGGGAATCAGATTCTATTCGTTCCTGACCAGAAAGGATATGTGGAGGTATGGCAAAGCCCAAATCGAGGAAAAGAATATTTCATCGGTGGAGACGTAGCCAAAGGGTTGGCTACAGGAGACTACTCGGCTGCTCCTGTCTATGATGCAGATAAGAACCTAGTGGCTCTCTGGCATGGTCATATTGACCCTGACCTATTCGGCAGGCAGTTGATGCTATTGGGCGATTGGTATGCAGAGGGTCTTTTGGCAATAGAGGAGAACAATCACGGACTTACCGTTATCAATACGGTAAAGGATGATTACCCCAACCTGTACAAGCGAACATCCTACGACAAGGCGATCAATGAGCAACGCGAGCAGATTGGATGGTACACCACAGAACAAAGCAAGAAACTAGCTGTCGATAACCTAGCCAAGCTAATCCGCGAGAGGAGAATCGGCATCTGGAGTAAGCGTATGGTGCAGGAGTGCATGACGTATGTCATAGGGGACGATGGCAAAACGAATGCTCAGACAGGATCGTATGACGATATCGTAATGGCGTCGGCAATCATCCTGTTTGTTATGGATCAATACGTCGGCCAAGTAGGCGATATAACAATCCCGGGCGCTCCGATTGATCAAGCAAGTTTTTGGGTAGGAACCCGTCACAGAAGCGAAGTAGAAGACGCTAGAAAGCGAGATGATGACGATGGATGGTTCAAAAACTGGTGAAGATAACACGGCGCTCCTTATACACATGAACATTGTAAAGATTCTCGATGATGGCGGCTTCCCGGAGAGGATCGGCATGTCAGAATGCGAGAGGGTGGCAGAAACACTAACACCTTTGTTCCTGATGATGCGTGAGTTTGTCGCTACTCTAGTAACGGATACACCAGGAGGAATGAAAATACTTGAAACATTCCTGAAAGAGGTAGAAGACCAATGACCGCACTAATCACAATCATATGTCTAACCCTGGGAGTCGCTATAGCAGCGACTTCTTTTGTTTACGGGAGGCAAGTTGGATACACGAAGCGAGATGCTGAACAGGTTCGTGAACAACACGATACCGTGCAGAAGCAGCTTGCAGAGGCTGTTAACTATATCGACCAACTGGAGCATCAAGCCAAGGTGGAGAGCCGGGAGAAAGCTCCTGAGCCTGCTAAATCAGGGTGGGAAATGTTCGACGGAAGGAGGGGGTAACCGGTGGCAGAGACAAAGGAGAAGCCAATCGACATCATGGACCATCGTCACCAGGAGAATGACATTCCGGAGCAGACGGAGGCCAAGGAAAAGCTTGCTCAGCGCGTTCAGGAGCTATTCAGGGCTTCTTATACGTCCAAACAGGCGCTTAACCTTCCCGAAATCTGGCGTACCTGTGACGACTACAAGCACGGGCGACAGGGTATTCCGCAGGATGCTGACGATCCCAATAGCTGTACTAACATCATCCATCCAATCATTGAGAGCCAAATAGCTGACCTAGTAGACAAGCCTTACAACGTCGTAGCAAAACCTGAGGAATTCAGCGACGATATGTACTCGGAACAGGTGCAACACATGATGGGGTTCATCCTGGATCGAAATAAGTTCGTAACCAAACTGGACATTGCGGAACATGATCGGCTGGAGCTTGGAACGTGCATCTACAAGACGTTTTTCGACGCTGGCGCCTTGGATGGCAAGGGGCTTCCGACACTTGAGCCGATTAGCCCGGCCAACTTCTTCAACGATCCCAAGGTATCATCGTCCCATCTGCTGCAGGAGAGTGAGTTCCTCATTCACGCTGTTCCCCGGCCACTCTCGTGGTTCCGTAAGCAATTCAAGCTTGGGAAGTACGTAAAGCGCGAGGTTACCGTACCATACGATCCCAACATCTTTGACGGACAGAACGTTGATGTGGTTCAGGCTTCGACCTCGGAACGGGCCCTATGCATCGAGTGCTATCTGCGTGACGATGACGGATCATTATATTGCGTGACGGTGGCTAACTATCTTGTGCTGGAGGATAGCCGGGAAAGCAAGAAGAAGGTGCAGCGTAAGGACAAATTCCCGTTCGTCGTTATCCCGTGCTACAGGAATAGGGGCATGATTTGGGGCCAAGGAGACGTAGAACTCCTGATTCCTACACAGGACCTTATCAATGAGTTGGATGATCAGATCCGCATCAATGCTCGCCTGATGGGTAACCCGCAGATTGTCGTAGGCATGGGAGCCGGGAAGGGATTCGACTTCCGCAAATGGACATCTACTCCGGGACTCCGGGTGCCGATGCGAGATCAGAACGCATTCCGAGTGGTGGAAGCACGAAACGTAAGCTCTGACGTGCCAGCGCGCCGCGAGAAAGCCTTTGAAGAGGCTGACAAGATCGCAGGAAGGCCAGACGTTAACCGAGGTGAGGGGCCGGGCAAGGGGATTACAGCGGCTTCGGCGATTATGGCACTGCAGAAGGCCGGGCAGAAGGGCGTGGCGCACAAGGCGCGGATGTTCAAGGACGGGTACAGCGAGGTATTGTCTCTTCTCTACGATGAGATGATCGAAAACTGGGATGCTGAAATGTGGGTGCGCATCGAAGGTACAGAGCCGGATTGGGACTTCATGGACCCTCGGGCGCTGACCAACGTTCCTATCATGATCCCAAATATGGCTGCAGGCGAAGGACAGGATGACACCGTACCACTCCTTGATGATCAAGGTAACCAAATCACGCGAGACGGTATGTTCGACTTCTCGCTATCGATCGGTGACGGATTCCCGAATGACAAGGCGTTTACCCTTCAAATGTTGGTTGATATGGCTGGCAAACAGGTACAGGGCATACCGCTTGTCGGATGGCAGGAACTTCGTGACTACATCAAGAACGACGTCGGCCTCCCCCTCGGCAATGACGAAGACGTTATGCCGCCTCAACAACCAGTGCCTGGTATGATGCCAGGTGCTCCGATGCCTGACAACGTTATTCCGATGGGAGGTGCACCAAATGTCTTTGCTCAGGGCTAATGCATCGCGCGAAATGACACCACAGGAAGAGCGTTACTTCCTTCATCTGCTGTCCGGTGACCCGATGTTCAAGGATTTCGTCCGGTCCCAAGCCATGCATGGGGAGAATGCGGCACAACGGATCATGAAACAGCCAGTATGCCCCAAATGCGAGCGCGGAGCATTCTACCACAAGGACGGCGTGGCCTGCTCTCATTGCGGATATATGGGCGCTTCTGCTCACAAGATCCGGCAGCACATCCGGGGAGGCCATTACCGATGACCGCAGAGGTTAAGCGCATCTATCCAGAGTCCAAATCGGGACTCATCAACTGGATCGAAGAGAATTTCCACGAGATCGATGAGTTCATTGCCGTTTTCGAATTGAAGGACGGCACACAGATGATGGCGTACGACACATTCACATATCGAGGAGCACTCGGAAGCTTAGAAATGGCTAAAGAATCGCTCCACCAACTGGCTCTGAATGATGAATTTATTCCAAAGGAGAGGTGACCATGGCAACCGGAAGCAAAGGTGAGAAGGAATGTTCGATGCCGAAGCCGACCATCGAAGGTCCTGGAGGCAAGAAAAGCGGCGGCAAGTCGTATGACGACAGCGCAGGCATGAAAGGCATGCGGCAGACGTACAAGCAGACTGGGAAACCGGGTAAAGGCGACAAGTAACCGGGCATTGGCTGAGACGCTGATGCCCTTTTCTATGCCCACATTCGGGGCTGACCTACCGGGAATAGACCGGGATCGGGCGATAGCTGGTTGATGCCGTCCAGCAAAAAGGAGGATTCATATGTCACAGTTGGATGATTTTCGTAATAACACGGGCGAATTTGCGGAAGAACCCGCAGCAGAACTGGATGCCGCAGTTCAAGAAGAAGAACCGGTTGTCGAAGACGCTGAAACGGAAGACGTTGAAGCTCCTGAGGAGACCGCAGAAGCCGACGAAGAGTCGGATGAACCGGAACTATCTCCGAAGGAACAGACGGCCTTCGTAAAGCGATTGGACGCCGAAAAGAGGAAGCTTGAGGAGAAGATTCGCGCGGAAATCAAAGCGGAGTACAACCCCTATGAAGAGGTTGTGCAGACGCTTGGGGGAGACCCGGCGAAGATTCTTGAGAACATCCGCCAGAACCAGCTCATGAGCCAAGTCCGTACGCAGGCCGACCAAATGGCTGAGCAGTATGGGTGGACTGATCAAGAGTATCATGCGTTCATGGGTCAAGAGACGCAACGGATCAAGTTGGAGCAGCAGCAGCAACAGACACAAAGGGAGATCACGGAGCTTCGCATACAGGTCGAAATCAACAAACTCGCCAAGCGTCCGGAGTTTACCGGCATCGACGGTCTCGAGAAAGAGATCATCGATAAAGTCGCTCGCTCTAACGGCGCTCTGAGCGTGTCTGAGGCATTTCTCGCATTGGGTGGCGAGGCGCGTATCAACCAAATCAAGCGCGAGACGGAGCAACGTATGCTTCACGATCGTGGCAAGGGGCGCACGGTGGTCAAAGACAGCGCTGCTCCTGCCAACACAGTGAAGGCGCTGGACCCGGACATCCTGCAGCAAGCTCAAAGAATGGGGCTGAGCGAGCAGGAAGCGCGGGAACTTCTCAAATTCGAAGCTGGAAATATCCAAGAGTACCGGAAAAAGAAAAAATAGGAGGCTATCTCATGGCAAGGTACCTGAACTCTATCTTCAAGGCGGACAACGAGCCTCGCACGGCATGGTTTGACGTTGGAGCTTCCCAAACAATCAATGAAGGTGACTTGGTTGTCGCATCGTCCGGCGTCATCGTAGTAGCCGCAGCTGCCGCAACCGCAATTGTCGGTATCGCTGCTGCTTCTATCACCACCGGAGCAAGCCCAGTAGCCGGAGTGGACCGGATCCCGGTAACGCTGGTAAAAGACGCGGTAATCCGCATTGACTACACCGGAACTACCAAAACAACGCTGGCTGTAGCGGACAAATACGGCACGGCATTCGACCTCGGCACCAAGCGCACGCTAAACCTCGACGACACCACCGGAGGCATGCTCCAGGTCATCGATTACAACAACACCAACAAAACCGCTGACGTGGTCATTCTGGCCGCGAATCAGTATCTCAAGTAGGAGGACAAATATATGCCGATGAACACACAGCAATTTCAGAACCTCTACCTCAAGAAGATTGACCGTGCATTCTTTGAAGCTTACGACGAAGAAACGGAGCAATGGTCTCAGTACCTTAACGACAAGTCTTCGTCCGACTACGCCGAAATCACGCAACGCTTCGCTGGTACCGGACGTTGGGAGAAGAAAGAAGAGCTCGATAACCCGAAGGAACAACGCTTCAAACTGGGCGACCTGATCCAAACGCTGCATACGCCGTATGCTGTGCAGATCGTCATGAGCCGCGAACAGGTGGATGACTCGAAATACAACGAAGTCGAGAACATGACCCGTGATGCCGGTCATGGTGCTCGCGAAGAAGTTGAAACCCATTGCGCTGGGCTGTTGGATAACTCCTTCACGGTCAACCAGTATGATGGCGTTCCTCTGTTCTCTGCATCCCACCCGAACCGTGGCGATGGTGGCGGAACTCAATCCAACCTCGCCACCGGCTCCCTGACGGACGCGAACCTAAAAGCCGGACTTATCCTATTCCGGAAGCAACGCGACGAAGCTGGAAAGAAGATTAACGCTCGGGCTAAGAAACTGATCATCAACCAAGCTCTTCAATTCACTGCTGCCACGATCATCAACAGTGCGTTGACCAGCGGTACGGCCAACAACGACACTAACCCGTTGCCATCACTCCAGATCGTGGACCTGGACTTCACCACCTCGTCTACGGCATGGTTCCTGCAAGGTGCTCGCCACAAACTGAACCACTACTGGCGCGTTCCGGTAGAATTCAAGCGCAAGTCGGAGATGGAAGACAACGGTTCCTGGGTATGGAACGGTTACTTCCGGGATTCCACGGAGGTCGGAGATTGGAGAATGATGGTTGGTTCCACCGGTCTGTAAATGGAGGGGCTTCGGCCTCTCCTATTTCTTTTAGGAGGCGCGAAATGGAAGATTTGGAGTTGAAATACGCCTACCGCGTGAATGCGATCGACGTCAAGAAGATCTACATCGGAGGAGAAGAGGCGCCAATCGGCAAGAAGATTGCTGCTGTATCTCCCCTGAAAAAGGATGCCGACAACGCGGCTATCGTCCGCAAGATCAATGAACTGATTGCCGGTCTCAAGGTGGCCGGGCAGATGGAAAACAAGGCTGGAGAAGAATAGGGGCTGCGGCCCCTTGGAGGTGGAATGATGAACCACTATGACGGTGTGACACCAGACCAAAGGTGGCGGAATGAGATGTTGGAGCAATTGAAGGAAATGAACCGCTTGCTGAATCGACTGGCAGACAAGCAAGAAACGAAGGAAGAACGGCGTTCTCCTGGCAGACCGAAGCAAATCCGCAACGCCCAATAATCTGTTAGAGCAGCATGCGCAACTGCTTTAACCAAAAGGAGCGATAACCATGGCACTAATCACCGATGCAAGTGGAAGCAGAGCTGCAACAGTCACGCCAAGCGATACCCTTGATCTCAGCATACCTTCCGGTCTTAATGGTACGAAGTACATCTGTGTTGGCGTATCGGGAGACCTTTCCGTCATCACATCAGGAGGCGATACGGTAACGCTCAAGGCCGTTGCTGCGGGCATCTTCCATCCGATCAGCGTAAGACGGGTATTATCGACAGGAACAACAGCAACCGGCATAGTAGCCGTATATTAGGCGGTGGAGATATGAAGGTATCGGAGAGGCTTTCCAGCGCATTGATGAGCGCACAAATCAATGCCCGGACATGGGCAGGCATGGGCTATAATGCATCGGCGTATGGCGTTTACCCGGGAACTGATGACATGACAGCAGCCCTTCAAGCGCTCGTCAACAAGGCGAACGATGATGGGGTAAAAACGATCATCATGCCACCGGGCCAATATCGAGTTACCTCCCTATCAAATGATTCCGGCATAACATTTGTGGGTGATAACGCGAGTTTTATTGGTGGATATACGGGTATTATCTACCCGTTCGGATCGTTAATTGCTACGCTGAATGAGCTTGGTGAGGAAGTTGTCGCGGATGCTAAAAGGCACGCAGATATGGCCGCTATTTATGACCGAGCGCTAATCGATTCCGCATCCAATGCCAACATTGGCAGGATGACAGCAACGATGGCCGCAATAAAGGCAAAAACGATCAAGATCGCATTCGTAGGTGACTCGATCACAGAAGGCCTCGGTTTGTGGACAAGCGATGACGTCTACGCTAACCGCTTCATTGCAAAGCTCACGAAGGCCCTAACCGGGGTTACCGTCCAGTCTCAAAACTTTTCTGTAGCGGGCCGTGCGATTGTTAACTTTAACAATGAAGCGTACGTAGCCACAAACCCAGAGACGAGCACCAGCTTCTGGAGGCCTTGGGCGACTGTCGGCAAAAGCTGGCGACAGCACGTAAAGGACTACGCGCCGGATTTGGTGATATTTGCTTTCGGCATGAACTCAGTTGGAACGAACGTCTATGCTTATCGCGATTTTTACCAAGCGTTGTCCGTGTCAAAGGTCTACTTTGATGGTTTTACAAAAGTCCCCGATCTAATCATGGTGCCGACGATCATGCCGACTGCTCGACCAGAGTTTGATTATCCGCAATCGCAAGAAGGAACGGTATACGTTGCGCGAGCTAATCGGGAATTCGCTCGGTTCTACAACATCAACATCGCTGACGCGAATCGCATGTTCATGATTCTCCGAGATGGGACGGACCCAGACGGCACGTATGGCTACCTGGAAGGAATCCCGTCAGCTAGCTTGCAAGGCGACACCAGCGCTTTCAATTTGACCGGAGGTACAGTAAAACAAATCGTTGGCGGATCCGGGTTTATCGTTCGCAACACACGTAAAAGCTACAACGCTGATCTGACCTACAACGTCAAATTCTCACCACCAAATAGTACGGATAACGTTGTATCTCAGACGGTTTACCGTTACACAGCAGAGGGCGGAGGGTATCTCATCCAGCTCATGAGCAACTCGGCCGGAAACTGCGTAATCCAGCTTTACTACCTGACTGCGGACGGATCGGTATCGCTCAAGGGACAAGCAACCTATTCAACCGCTCTACTCGTTGAAACAACGCTGTCCGTCAAAATCGTGACACGAGGTCTGAGGCAGACACTATCGATCAATGGCACACAGATGATCGATATCTACGAATACGCGGTCTTGCACGATGGATACTTTGGCGTCCGATCTAGTTTTAATGGTATCTATACAACAGTATCTACTTTGCAGGGGGTATATCTCTTGCAATACGGTAACGGTACTGGACTTCTAACAGAAGCGGAGATGTTCGGGGAGACATACCCGTCAAATCAGGGTGGGGGCAACGGTATCAATCACTTGACCGGGCCGGCCTATGCTATGGTCTACGAGCCTCCTTTCATGGCTTACGTTGATCGGATGGCTTCGATGGCTAACCTGGTCAAAGCGAAGGAAGTGGGGATGCTCACATGAGCATAGTACAAACGCTTCTAGCGGACATCAAGCTCCGCTATCGCCACACCTTCACTGACGCGCAAGTCCTCGTCTGGATGAACGAGGAGAAGCGAGAGCTATATGAGATCCTGCAGAAAGATTCTTCACCGTACGCCCTTCAAACTCTGGAGGGCGTTTCCTTTTACCCTCTGCCGGAGATCGACGAGATTGAGAAAATCAAGGTCGTCACGCTACAGGTGAACGATCAGCCGCAGGCGAGATTCCAAGAGGTCCCATTCAAACGCAATGATGACAACGTGGATGCCTATGTAGGCACGCTCTGGTACACCATCATCAACGATGGAATGTACATCAACATTCCCGGAGGAGCGAAGGACGATCGGTATATTTACATCTACTGCGACGAGTCGTCAGAGGACATCCTAGCGGTCACAGATGACTCCGGTATCCCGAAGAAATGGGAAGAGGTACTGAAACTCGGCACGCTGAAACGTATCGCTCTAGCTCGTAAGGATATCGAAATGTCCAACAACTACGACCTGGAGAGAGAATCCAAGATTGCCGACTTCGAATGGCAGATGAAAATGAGCGAACCGGAGTTTGTGACCCCGGTCAGCACGTTACCGAGGAGGCCGCGGCGTGGCACAACTCAAACCTATTTCTACTCGTGGTAGCCGCAAGCAGATCGTATTCGCCGGGGGAATCAACAACGAGGCCCCGGAAATATCGATCGATGATGCCCAAAGTGTAGATGAACAGGGGTGGGATACCGATTCCTACCCCTCTTTGCATTCCAGGAAAGGCCGTACTCCGTACGGAGCAACGGGAGGAGCAAATACCAACTTCCTGACAAATTACGCTCAGACGCACCTTGTACGAAGCGTGGGAACGAAGCTCCAATATGACAACGCCGGGACATGGACGGACATTTCGGGGACATGGACGGACACCGACTGGGACGCCACTAACTTCAACAGCAAGTTGATCCTCACCAACGGCACGGACGTGGTGCAAAGCTGGAACGGATCAGCGCTGACGGCGCTGACGGACGCTCCCAAAGGAAAGTACATCTCAAATAACTCCATCCGGGTTTTCATCGCTCAAAACGACACGATCAAATTCAGCAAGTACCTGGACGAGACCAACTGGACAGACACGTCCAGCGCCGGGATGTTCGAGTTTTATACGGATGACGGCGGACCGGTTACAGGCCTAAAGCCATATGGCGACTCTATCATCGCGTTTAAAGCCAATGCCATCGCTGAAATCGTCGGCACCGGGCAGACGGCACAGAAGCACAGGCTCGTGAATATTTCCAACTCCATCGGCTGCGTATCGGCCAAGACGATCCAAGAAGTATCGGCACCGGGCGGTAACTTCCTCTTCTTCCTCGGCCAGAACGATGTCTATATGTTCTCCGGTGGCCGGCCGCAATCGATCGGCAACAACATCCGCAAATTCATCAACGCCATAAACCCGGCGTACACGTCCAGATGCTTCGGTGCTACCGATGGCACTCGATACTTCCTAGGACTCGTCACAGGGGCGAATACGCAGCCAGACACGCTTTGTATGTTCGACCCGCGTTTCGGAATCTGGCGCGTGAACAAGACGAGCGACAACCTCCGGTACTCGGCGTTCTTCCGGAACAACTGGTACGCCGGAGACGCCACCGGGCAGACGTTCAAAATGCTACAGGGCCAGTCGGATAACGGTTCACCGGTAACATGGATGTACACAACCAAGGACTTTGACGAGGGCATCCGAGAGGCAGAGAAAGAATATTATGCTCTCCACCTCCAGTACACCGCGGCCCCGGGCGCATCACTAACCATTCAGGTTTCCATCGACCAGGGGCAGAGCTATATCACCATCGGTGACCCCATCACAGCAACAGGGTACGCGCAGAACGTCAACGAGATCATTCCTCTGGATACCGTGCCTATCTCCAACTGGCTCCGGTTTCGCTTCAGCGGCAGTGGGGAAATGACTCTGCACGAAGCCCAACGCATGTTCCTTATCCATCCTGTACAAATCTAGGAGGTTACTATGCCAGTACCAAACTTCCAACCGCTTGAACAAGGAGCTTCTCTTGATCGGACAAACGACTATATCTTCGGGTTCATTCGCAGGCTGAACGACTTTTTGGCGCACATGGATACCCTTAACATCGATGAGCTGAACGCGGATGTGATTAACGCCGGGACGATCAACGCGGCACTGGTGAAGGTAGGAACGGCGCTTAACAGCGGAGGGTACATCCAGATCGATAGCAATGGCCTGACGATCAACGATGGCACGAAGGACACCTTCCGCGTAGGTCTGGACGGCAAGCCGATCATGACCGGAGGAACGGTAAGGTCGAACGCGAGTGGTTATCCGAAACTAGAATTCAACTCAGACAATGGTCTGATATCAGCTGAGCAAGATGCCAATACCCGAATTAATCTAAGGTCTAACGGAGTAAGCGGTAACCCGCAGAGCCTGCAATTTATCAGCAGCGGTAATATGGCATTTCTGCTAGCAGGAATAACAACAGTAGCAGAATTTATCATTAATACAACCAATGCGATGGATATAAACATCAGCTCTGGAAGAGATTTAAGGCTTTACGGAACAAGAATTTTTCTTGAAAGCTTCTCCCAAACAATCGATAACGCGACAGGACAGACATTGCAGGGAGCCCTGAACTCAAAAGCGAATGCTTTTACAGGGGCCAGCGGAACGGTTTACGTCTCAGCTACATCAGGAGGTCCTGCTAACATACCGATTACGTTTTCAAGCGGAGTTAGGACTTCCTAAACCTGGACGATTTGATATACTGGAAGAAAAAGGTCCGGGAGGAATGCAAAATGAAAGATTTGCGAAAATACCTGATCGGCGCTATGGCCGGGGCTGTGCTGGCAACGGCTGTTAGCGCCGGGGCCGCTTCCATTGTGCCGATTGGGAAAAAGATCGATAGCACTTACAAGGTGACGGTTGATGGTTCTCCGTTGCCGAATCAAGCCATTGTGGTAGAGGGAAAATCCTATATCCCCACTACGGATGTAGGGACAGCAACCGGAATGAAGGTACAATTCATAAATAAGTCGGAGGGAATCCGCATGACAAGCCAAGAGCCCGTAGCTCCATCGGTTGAACCAGGGCAGAGTAGTTCAGTTCCAGTCAATCCAGTAATGGTACTCCAAGTGAACATTACGAAAACCAAAAATTTAATCATGGCCACTCAGGCGCTATTAGCAGAACTCACTGACCCAACAGAGAAAGCTCGCGTGCAGAAAGATCTGGACGAACAGAAAGCCAAACTTGCTGACCTCGAAGCCCAACTCGCTGCGCTGCAGGCCAGCCCAAGCCCATCTCCTACGCCTGCTCCTTGATTTCACAGATAATTCGTACTAAAATATGGGTATCGACCTGCAGGTGCCGTAACACCTAGGTTGAATGGTGATTGGAATAGGCCCGCACACCTGATCCGCTCAGCCTCCAAGCAAAGAATACAGATCATGAAACATGCATAAAATAAGAAGACCGCAGGTGCTGGTAACACCTACGGTCGGGCGCAGTAGCCGCTTTTAAGGGCGGTGGCTTCGACAAAGTGACGAGGAATAGACCGCATCCTTTGCTAGGGGGTGGCGGTCTACTTCTTTTTGTTAAGGTAACTCAGCAGCGCCAAGATGAACATGCCGAACATGAACATCAAGCTGATTGCTTGGTATACCTCCACAGGCATCACCTCCCTTCCGGGAGATTAGCCGACCGCCTTATTAGCCTATCTACTTTACCTGTCCATATTATACCAGATAACGTCCTCCCACGAGGGCGTTTTTATTATGCCTCGAAGGAGTGAGAGCATGGCAGTCTATGACCAATCAGTCCGCAAACTGATGACGGAAGCCGGATACGACAACAGCAAGATCGGCCACGATGCCAAGAGCGGCTATGTAACGTATGACGGCAATCCCTTCATGAAGGCGCAGAAGTTCTACCAGAACACCAACTACACAGACGCACAGAGCTTCAAAAATGCCAACTCGCAATTCACTACTAAATACCCCAACTATGCAACCGGGACAACGAAGACGGGGTATCTGCAGCAACAGCCGACAGCGCAAACAACTCAGACAAACCAGTATGGCGGCACGTATGGAACATCCTATGTGAATCCTCAGGACGAACAGATTAATAACCTGATCGCTTCGCTTACCCAAATGGCGCAGACTCCTAGCAACTATAACCCTTACTCTTCGCCCGAATATGCCGCATACCAGGCGCAGGCTAACCAGGGCGCACAAAACAGCATTAGAGCCGGGCAGGAAGCGCTAGGGACCAGCGGTATGGCTCGCTCAACGGACATGGTGAACTGGGCGCAAGGGGCACAGAACGACGCCAACCAATATCTGCAGACGCAAGTAATCCCCCAGCTTATCGCACAGAACCGGGAGCAGGAACAGCAGAAATACGCCAACCTCATGGCGCTGCTAAATCCGCTTCAAAGCCAGCAGGGCGTATTCGATACGCGGAACCAGAACGCGATTGAAAATAGGCGTGCAGATAAAAGCGACAACTGGGGTGCTTATCTGGATATCGTTGATAGGAGCGGAAACTTTGGCAAGGGTCCATCTGATAACTGGGGACAATTGCTAACTAGATCGCAAGATCCGAATGCTCCGCTCACTCTCGCAGGGCAACAGCAAGGATTTAATCAAAATATGGACATTGCCGGTCTTACTGGTAATTATAACGGGCAAAGAACTCTTGCCGGGCAGCAATTTGATAGAGGTGTCCTTGAGTCGGATCGGAATTTCAATTACCAAGCAGGACGGGATAAAGTCAGCGATAACTTTGAAATGGCGAGCCTTACCGGTTATATCAACGGAAAACCGACAACAGCAGAGCAGCAAAGGGTGCTTTCAAATCTCTGGAATACTGCCGGGCAATTAGGTACGGTTCCCGATGCTCTGGCAGACATGATTGGCGTTCCTCGTGGTACGCAGACGCAAGACGCAATGAGATTGCAACTTCAACAAGCTGGCGTCGATCTTGACATTTTGAAGTATGGTAGCAGTTCTGGAACCGCAAGTGGTCCTAGCGTATCCGATATTGCTTCAAACATTAGCAGATCCATCAGCGGAATGGGCGATTCTTTCAATATCGCCACGCCAGAAGGCAAGAAGCAAATCGAAACTATCATTGTTTCCCAAGCAAATGATCCAGTAACGGCGGTCCAACTCTACAACATGTATGGAATTCCGGTTCCAGCCGATCTCCAGGCAGAATACGCAGCAGCAAAAAAAGCCAATCCGTAGGAGGGGGGAATGTACCAGCGCAGTACAAAGCTTACGTTCAATCCGCAGCATCCGCGTATGGCGTAGATCCATCCCTGATCGCGGCGGTAATGGACTCCGAATCAAGCGGAAATCCGAACGCCAAGAGCGGAGCCGGGGCAATGGGACTGATGCAATTGATGCCGGGAACCGCATCCGGTTTAGGCGTAAAAGACCCATACAACCCGCAGCAGAATATAAACGGCGGTACGAAGTACCTCAGCCAGATGATGAAGCAGTTTGGTGGAGACGTTCAAAGCGCTTTAGCCGCTTACAACGCCGGTCCGGGGAACGTGCAAAAGGCCATGAAGCAGGCGAAAAGCACCAAGTACGCCGACTACGCCAAGTATCTGCCACAAGAGACGCAGAAGTACGTACCGAAGGTATTAAGCAAAATGGGAGGCTGACAACGTGGCTGAATCATATCTGCAAAGACGCGCTCGAGAGCTTGGGGTCAACCTCCCAGGCTCTTCTTCATCTACCGGGAATACTTCCGAAACCTACCTGCAGCGCCGGGCGAGAGAACTTGGTGTCAATCTAAACCCGACACAGGCTCAGGCTCCCACATCAAGCGCCCTAGAGCGTCGAAGAATGGACCTTGGCATTACGCCAGAAACTCGACCGGAGCGCCTACAAGCCCAAAGCGTAGCGCAGAACAGCATGTTCAACGTTGCAGGCGCTACTGATCGTTTGAAACAGCAGAATGACGCTAGGAAGTCCGCTCAAGTAGCTCCTATCGCACAGAATTCCGTTTCAAATCTCGCTCAGGGTAACATCCCGAACATTACTCGAAATAAGTCAACGGTTCAGAAAGTATTGGACACAATCCAATATCCGTTCGATAAGGCAGCAGAGGCATTGGCCCCTAGCGGCGCATTCCTGGATGGCCAACCGGACGAGTATGGAGCGATAAATCCACGAGATCGGCTGGTAGCTCAACACGCAGAAGCTGGACGTGCGACAACGGGCAATGAGACGCTGGATAAGATCGGAACATTCTTAGGTGAAACCGGCGCCTTCTTCGCTAACCCTGCCAAGGTGCCGAACATTGCCGCCATCTACAACAACCCTCTTTCCCGAAAAGCCGGAGATAAGGTTGGTTCTCTTATAGCTGGTGACGCTGCCGGAAAGCTAGCGACATCAGGTAAGGATCGTTTCTTCCAGATTGCGGGCAGAGCGGGGAATGAAGCTGTCCGCGAAGGCCTGACCGGAGCTGTTCAGGGCGCACAGTATGGACTCACCACTGGAACCGGTGACGTAAGGGACGTAGCCAGGGAAGCGGTTATGGGAGGAGCTACAGGTCTTCTCGGTGGGGCTGCTCTTGGTACGGCCGGTGGAGCGGCGAGGAATATCCTCGACAACCGTGCGGCCCGTAACGAGATCCTAGGAGCTATAGATAACGCGGAATTGCCGGTTAACCGAAATGAGCGTTTGGTACAGCAGGCAGCAGATACCGGGGTAAAGCGTCAAAATGACCTGACCTACTCCCTGAATCGGTCCGAAGCTCCTGCCACACAAAGCATTCAAGCGGATGTTAATCGGCCGTTGGTATCGCCTCAGGCATCGGCAGCGCGCCCTACGGTTGCGAGAGGAGAACAGGAGCGAGGGTTCATCTCCACGCTCAAGGCATCGGATAAGATGCCTGACAGCGTAAAGGCTTCTCTTACCGGCACCTACAAGCCAATAACCAACGAGGCGACAGTATCGGCAGCCAACATGAGAATTGATAGTGATCTCGAAAGAGCCGCCGCTTTCGTAATGGGAGATAGCGCGCCAACCGCAGAGAAGGTCACTACTGGATTGAGGCTTATTGACGAGTTCACAAAGAAAGGGAACCATGAACGAGCTGTTACCATCGCAGAAAAATTAGCAGAAGAAGGAACAAAAGCTGGGCAGTCTATTCAGGCTTTCTCAATCTACAACCGTTTAGATCCGCAAGGGATGTTGATACATGCAACGCGAGTTGCAGATAAGGTTAATAAAAAGCTTCCCAGGGGCGCAAAAGAAGTTAAGATCACGCCTGAAATGTCCGCTAATATCACTGACTTAGCACAGACAACCCAGTCCATGACAGGTGTGAAGACGCTGGCTAACGATGTGATGAACATCCTAGACCGCGCCAAGGCTGGTGAAAAGCTTTCAGCAACGGACGCGGACTCGTTGAAGCGCTTCGTGAATGAGGCGAAGCAGTTTGTTGATGAGGTTAAGAAACCTGTTCGTGAATCTAAGCCACCTACGTTGCCCAAGGACAAGCGAGTTCGTGACAACGTGGTTTCATTCCTCGACGCCCAGGAGCAGGCCGCAAAAGAACGCCTGAGAGCCAGGGGGATACGAGTAAGCTCAACACCTCTCGATGTTTGGGCGGACTATGCCGTCATTGGGGCCGCGAAGCTGGCTAAAGGAACGATCAAGTTTGCCGATTGGTCCGAGCAGATGATAAAGGACCTAGGCGAAGAGATCCGGCCGCAGTTGGCTAAGCTCTACGAACGTTCCAAAGAGGCGCTGAACGTCAGCACTAAGAAGGTTAGCCAAGAGCAAGTTTCTAACGCCGAGCGTCTGACAGAACGCGTCATCAAGAGCAAGGAGCTAGACGAAACAACGGCCACAAACCTTCGTACCCTTGCCCGACAGGTTTCCAAACTATCAGGAGAGGCTAAGGTTCAAGCAAGCCAAGATTTGCAGGTAATTCTTCAACAGTTAGACAAGCCCGGTATCGGTAAACGGCTAAGTTCGGCGCAAACGGTAGGACAACTTCTTAATCCTAAGACTCAGGTGAGAAATGCGGTAGGCAACGAACTCTTCTACCGAATCGAACGCTTGAACAAACTGGTAGCTACCCCCATTGATATCGCCCGTTCAAAGATTACTGGGAGTGAACGAACGGTAACATTCCGCACGAACAACCAGGGTGAGTACTGGAAGAACTTTATCTCCGGTGGCCGTGCCGGATGGAAGGGCGTAAACGTGAATGGTCTGGAGACGCAGTTTGACCTACAGGGGCAGGCATTCCGGAGTAAGTGGAATCCTCTCACCTACCTGGAGAAGGCCACAGGTGCTGCTCTCAGGAGCTTTGACAATGCGGCTTACATGCGAGCGGTTAACCACACAGTCGGGGAAATGGCAACACTGAGGGCGATCAACGAAGGGCTTGAGGGAGAGGCGAGAAAAGCGGCAATCAAGAAGTACATCCGGGAGGCTGACGAGAACATTCTCGGCATCGCGGATGAATACGGGAAGTACGTAACCTTCCAGGACAACAACGCGATTTCTAAAGGTCTCCAGTCATTGAAGAAGGGGTTGAACGCTAATCGCTCCTTCGGCCTTGGAGACTTGATCTTGAAGTACCCAAAGACTCCCGGCGCCATCGTAATGCGGTCTCTGGAGTACTCTCCTGCCGGCTTCCTCCGGTCAGCAAAAATTGCAGCCGAACCATGGCTAAGAAAGAGTGCAGAGGCTAATCCGAGGGAAGCTGTACAAGCACTTTCCCGGGCAATCATCGGAACCGTAGGAATGTCCGGTCTCGGCTACTTCATGCTCGATAAAGGCATTATCACGGGATCAGCATCTAAAGACAAGGATATCCGGGACTTACAACGATCGGCCGGGCAGGGGCAATATCAAGTTAACCTGTCGGCCCTCAAGCGTTGGGTAGAAAGTGGGTTCAACCCTGACTCCGCAACCCTTCGAAAAGGAGATAACCTGTATACCTACGACTGGGCGCAGCCGCTGGCAATCGCCGTATCGATGGGGGCGAACGCTGCAAAGAACGTAAACGAGAACAAGGGCGCCACTTCGGGTATTGCAGGGACCGCGTATGACAGCTTCTCCGGTGGCTTAAACACGCTGGTGGAGCAATCGGTACTGTCGGGGCTTAAGGACGCTGCACAGGGTTACCCAGGGCAGACGGTGACGGATAAGATCGTTGATGTCTTATCCGATCTTCCTTCGTCCTTCGTGCCAACACTGGCTAACCAAATCAAGCAAGTAACCGACAACCGGAAGCGCGAAACCTACGATCCTGACAAGATCCAACAATCTCTGAAACTCGCAAAATCGCGCATTCCTGGTGTTGCCGATCAATTCCCACAGCAGACCGATACTCTCGGACGGCCGAAGACAACGTACCAGGATAATTCGGTGTTCAACGTGTTCTTTAACCCCGGGTTCTCGAGCAAGTATGAGTTGAGTCCTGAGGCAGAAATGATCGTTGACTTGATCAACAAGACCGGTGACGAGACACTGGCACCGCGGGTACCGTCCAAGAAGCTTGATGGGACAGCGCTCACGAACGAGCAATTCGCCAGACTCCAGCAGTTGCAAGGGGAAGAGACAGCGAAACGCCTCCAACGGATCAATCGGAACGCTACAACGGAAAGCCAAGCGAAACAGGTGAAGAAGGCGCTGACTACTGCAGGAGAACAGGCTAGAAAGCAGTTGAAGAAGGAATTCAACATCAAGTGATGAGGCTCCTTATGGGGCCTCTTTCTCTTACAAAGGGGGATGAACCATGAATATTCAAATGGAGTTGTATATTGATCGGGAAACGGGAGAGGAGTATTCACCAGCAGCGTTCGAGGCATTCGTTGAAAGCCTGGGGATTGATCGCGTGAGCGATTTAATCGAGGTGGTGACACTTCCGCATGATCGGTCCGCACAAAAGCCCGCATAAGCCAAACTGGAAGGCGATATGGGCCACGATGGTTACGGTGGCTATCCTGCTGCTGGGGTTCTCAGATGTGATCCTCAAGACGGTGGATAGCTACTTTAAGGAGGGCCTGACGATCGGTACAATCGGCGTCTTCGGCCTCTATCTCAACAAGGCGATGCGCCGGAAGAAGTTTGAAGCGAGGGATGCGCGTTGGGAAGCCAAACTGGACGCGATCATGAAGGCAACTGGAGCTACGATTGGATCATTGCCAACGGCAGCGACGAACTCAAGGGAATCATTGAAATTATCACAGCCGGTCACAGGCCGGGAAGGGGTGTCCAAAGTGAAAAACTGGCTCAGGAAACTGGGGAAGACGAAGTTCCAAACGTACCTCCTTACCACCGTCCTTAACCTCCTCACGCTCTATCTGACGTGGACGGGAACGGTGGACATAGACTCACAGGTACAAGGATACATGCCCGTTATAACGGTCGTGGTGCAGCTCATCGCTACTGGTGTATACCAGCTGGTAGAGGGCAGTATCGACAAGGCCAATCTGCAGAAGGTGGAGGTGACCGTCAGTGCCGATTCGAAACCTGAAAATCCCATCAGCAGCGAGAAGTAAGCTCGGAGTACCCGACATTCTGGACATTACAGACCAGTTACCGGTTAATCCAAAGTACACCTGGGATAAGCTGATCGGCGGTCCACGTGATCCCAGCAAGATCGGCTGCATCGTCCTTCATCATGACGCTCTGTCGAAATCGTCTTCGGCCGGCATATCAGATATGACGTTCGCATCGAACATCGCTTCCTCTCATATTCGTAGTACAAAAAACGAAGCTGGAGGGGACCCGGGGTTTCCCTATCACTTCTGGATTCGCAACGGACAGGTATACCAAACTAACGACCTTCTATCTTTGACGTATGGAGTCAAAAACAACAACGGCTACACAGTCCATATCTGCGTGTCAGGCGATTACTTCGGTAAAGACGTGCTGACCGAACCGGATCGGCGCGCTCTACTGGGGTCCATTGAAGCAACCAAAGCGGTGCTGAACATCCGGGATATCAGAGGGCATGGCGAGATACAGCCTACCAACTGCCCGGGATACAGCCCGGACGCCATCCGCGCAGCTGTAGCCGATTTGGAAAGCGAGCTGGAGTTTCAAGAATCGGACCTCGGCGCGACAGCCAACGCGGTAGCGCTGAAAACCCGGGTGGATGACCTCTACTCAAAACTCAACTCGACAAATCGGCAGGCAGCGATCCTCAAGCTTGATAAGCTGTATAAATACGCGATCGACAGCGGCATCATCATGAAATAGTGAACGCCCACCAGAATATCCTGGTGGGCGTTTTTTCATTTTACAAGGTCATATACTATTTTAAATATGGTAGCCAGGAGACCAGCGGCCGCGATAATGGTGGTCACGGTCCATTTGCGACCAGATGCCGTCTTTTCGGACTTTTCCTTGATGAACTCGGTATCCTTCTTTACGCAAATCATGTCTGATCTTAGTTGCTCTATCGGAGAATTCAACTTTTCAATCGTCTGCTTTAGTTCTCTGATGTCTTCTCGCAAGTCTTTAAATCCAATGTCGACGGTGTTTTTTAGGACAGCCACATCACGCTCAACAGAACGAACAGTACTATCTATGCTGTCTGTCTTTGTCTTTAATTCTGTGATTGCTTCGATCATGCCCTCACCCTCCTTGGATGCTGCGAATTGATTTTCTGCGACTTGACGAAGCGCTTCTTTTAGAGCTTCGTTGTCTGCTTGCAGTACCCCTATACTATCGCTTACCCCATTAATACGCTCGTTTACCTGCGCTTGGTACTGCAAAGTCAACATAATTAATGTATTTGTACGATCCTCAGGGCGAATAGGATATGCCACATCATTCACCATTGTCCATATATTTATCGTAAACACCCTGTAAGGATGCTATGATCGACGGAATATTATTTGGAGATACTACAATAGTGGCATGTACATAGTTCTCGAGGTTATGTCCCCCGAAATCCGATTCCGTCTTCCCTTCCTCATTAACAAAGAATTTACGCATGATAGGGTTGGTCTCTTCGTACAAGTCAACTTGAATCATACCGCTAGACACAGATGACAATATTCCTGTTATGTGCATCCTTTTGTAGTCTTTATCCTTTATGAATTCGGCAGAAAAACTCATAGGTAACTCTCCTTAGTGGGAATACCATAATCTTACTACACAAGAAAGCATTTGGCGATATATGGAATTGTCGAATTTTGAAATAATTATCGATTTATTTGATACAAATAGCCCTCTTGCATATAATATAGAACAAACGTTCTTGTTCGGAGGGATCAACGTGGAGCAAATCATGGTAGCAGTTGACTATATCTCGCTGTCCCGGTATCGCAAACAGGTGTATGAGCAAGGTCTAATCGATATGGAACGCAGCTCCGGCCTACAGCAGAGCATCATCAAGGCGACATGCGCCAATGTGCTTTCCATACTCGATAATGAGCTGGATGGCCTGCGGCATATAATGAAGGAAGATAAGGTGAGGATCAGAACCAGCGATGATGTAACCTATATCATAAATACTGTGGCCGATCAGTTTATCCATGTTGCTCCGGGCCACGATAAGGAGAATTGGAAGAAATACACGGACATGATTGCTTCCATTATGGATGGAGCGAGGAGAGGTTTGTCCAAAAATCATTGATATCTTGTATGGGCTAAGGAGTTCGCGCACCTCGAGATGATTGCGACGATGGTTTACAAACTGACCAAGGACTTGACGCTGGAGCAAATAAAAGCAGCTGGCTTGGACGATCATTACGTCAGTCATGACAAAGCACTCTTTTACCAAAATGCCTCCGGTGTCCCCTGGACCGCTGCCTACATACAAGCCAAGGGAGACCCGATCGCGGACCTATACGAGGATATTGCCGCTGAGGAAAAGGCACGGGCCACCTACCAATGGTTGATCGACATGACGGACGATCCCGATCTTCAGGACTCGCTTAAGTTCCTAAGGGAACGGGAAGTGGTCCACTCCCAGAGGTTCCGAGAAGCGGTTGAAATCTTAAAAGCAGACCGGGAAGCGCAAAAAATATTCTAAAAGTCCCCTTGTTAGAAGGGGATCGAATAGCGTAAGGAAAATCCGAAACTGCCTAATTAGGCAGTTTTTTTCTTGATAAGGAGTGATTCAGGGCAAGTGTTTCAAGGCAAGTTCGCAAGTCGGTGACCGAGCGGGGGAGTGGGATAGGCCCAAGGGATAAGGAAATACTACCGGGACGACTTTCGAAAGAGAAGGAGAAGCTCGATGAACGCGCAGAAGAAAGAAAAGAAACTGCATTGGTGGCAGTTGTCGCTGTTGGGTGTTGCTTGTACAGTGGGGACCGGATTTTTCTTAGGCTCTCATCTTGCGATTCACTTGGGCGGCCCCGGGGTGCTCCTTGGATATGGGGCGGCCGCCTTCGCTGCCTACTGCGTATTTAACGTGTTAGCGCGAATGACAGCAGAAGATCCATTAGAAGGTTCCTTTCGTGCTTACGCCAAGAAAGCTTATGGGCGCCCGGCGGGATTTGCCAGCGGGTGGGTGTATTGGTCCTCAGAGCTCTTGATTATGGGCAGTCAATTAACGGCTTTGTCCCTGTTCTCGCGATTTTGGTTTCCCCAGATACCGATGTGGGTCTTTGCTGCAGGCTTTGGAGCACTCGGGCTTCTGATTGTCCTGATTGGCACAAAAGGGTTTGAACGGATGGAGAATCTCTTTGCCGTGCTTAAGCTTGCCGCCCTCGTCCTTTTCCTCGTCCTAGCGGCCCTTGCCTGTTTCGGGTTGTTTCGGACAGCTTCGACCCCGGCTCCCGCCCTGCCGCGCGCTTGGTTTCCCACGGGGATAAGAGGGTTATGGGCTTCGCTGATCTTCGCTTTCTATGCCTATGGAGGGCTGGAGGTCATGGCCCTGATGGCCATGCGCTTAGACAAGCCGGAGAAGACGCCGAAGGCAGGAAGGGTCATGTTGTTCACGCTTGCCGGCCTCTATTTGCTGTCCATCGGATTGGTGCTTTTTTTGCGGCCCTGGAATGTTTATGGGGTGAAAAAAAGCCCGTTTATCGTCGCCTTGGCCCCATACAAGCTCCCGTTTGTGCCTCATCTGTTCCATGCGGTCCTAATCATCGGCGGGTTCTCGACCATGATCGCCTCGATCTTTGCGGTCACGAAGATGATCATCCTGCTGGCCAAGGACGGGGATGCTCCGCCTCTCTTCGCATCCAACGAACAGAAGGGGGGGAAAGCCTGGTTTGCGATGGGGCTTACCGCTGCCGGGTTAACGGTATCCGTCCTGTTCTCTCTGCTGCTGCCCGAGAAGGTATATGTCTACATCACGACCGCGGCGAGCTTGATGCTGCTGTATAACTGGTCCTTCATCCTCGTGACTTCAGGCAAGCTGCTTAAACGGTCCGGATGGGACAAGGTCAAACAATGGACGAGCATCAGTCTGGTCGCCCTGGCGGTAGCCGGAACCGTCATGCATTCGTCCAGCCGTCCGGGGTTCTTCATCAGTCTAGGGTTCCTTCTCGCCATCGGAGGCGTGACGCTGCTCATGCGAAGAAGGTGGAAGCACAAGAACAAGCCGCAGGCAGAAGCGTTCGTTCCTACCCCAATAGAACAAGAAGAGCTTGATAGCCGAAGTAGAGGCCGAATCCGATGAGCGACAGACCGGACACAATGGACAGCAGGGAAAGCAGACGGGGAGTCAGCATCCGGCGAAAGGAGCTGGACAGGAGCGCCATCGACACATCCCAGACCAGAATTCCCGTCATGATGGCCGAGCTGTAGAGCAGGACTCCTTGGGCATCGTAGGTCTTGACCATATCGGTCAGCACCGAGCCGTAAATCCCCAACCAGAAGAGAATAGAGAGAGGGTTCAAGAGCGACATGAGAAAGCCGGCCGTGAAGGATTTGAGCAAGGAGTCCTTGTTGTCATCCGTTGAAGAGGTCAGCTTTCCGACCGAACGGAAGCTTTCCACGCCGATGTAGGTGAGAATGAAGAATCCGAACAGCCACAGGAAGGTTTGCATAAAAGGGATGCTAAGGAAGTGAATGACCCCGAAGTAGACCAGCAGCATGAAGATTCCGTCTGCCAGCATGGCCCCTACTCCGACCAGCCAAGCATGCAAGAACCCTTTGCGAAGCCCGCGGTCCATCTGAGCGGCATTAATGGGACCGATGGGGGCAGCAAGGGAAAGGCCGAGCAAAAAATGGCGCATGAGCGTCTGCATGCAGTACCTCCCCATTCATGAACTTGTCTTATCCTATGAAGAAGAGAGGACATGTACGACAGGTCAAAGAAAAAACGCCACTCGGGAATGTGGTCAAGCCCCCGAAATGTAGACAGTGAAAAAAGCCTCTAGGCAGCAAGCTGGCGTCGGTACGCAACCGGAGTCAGCTTGTTTAGTCTTCGTTGTGGTCGACAGTGGTTATAAAAGTGGATGAACGCCTCAATTCTCCT